>NZ_JBDSNT010000115.1:0-14436 GCF_039915195.1 Gaiella sp. | reverse complement strand
TCGTCCGGCTCGCGCGGCTTTCGGATCCTCGACCCGACCGTCGACCGCGCCCACCAGCTCCTGCACGAGCGGCCCGGCGCGGTCGCGATGAGGCTCGAGGAGGCGGTCGAACTCCTTCCCGACGAGGGCGGGCCCGACCTGCTCGTGATGGAGCTCGCAACCGGCGGCGAACGAACGATCGACGGGATCGCCGACGGCAAGCGAGTCGTTCTCGGCCACCCGAAGACGCGGGAAGCGATGCGCGCCGGGCTTGCGATGTACTTTGTCACGCTCGCGGACGATGAGCTGATGGAGACGGCGGACAAGCTCGTCGCCGAGCTCGGGATCGAGCACTTCTTCAACATCCAGCTCGTGGGCGAGCACGTGATCGAGATCAACCCGCGGATCTCGACGATCGTCTACCAGGAGGATCTCAACATTCCGTACCTGGGGGTCAAACGCGCTCTCGGTGAGATCTCGCCGGAGGAGCTCATCGCGCTGCGGGAGCGGGTCCGCCCGGGACGGGTAGCGCTGCGGTACTTCGACCAGCTCGAGTGGGATGACTGATCGGGGGAGGCCCGGCCGTGCCGCCCATCCCTAGCCCCCGCCCGCCCAGGGGCAAGGCACAGGCACGGTATCGCGCCAGGTGTGCCGTGTCAGTGTCGGGAGTGCGCCGCTTGTGAGCCAGTTACTGCACAGCGACGCCGACGACGAGGGGGAGCGCGAACCGGGAACCGCCCGTGCTTTGACGAGATCCGGCCGTCCGCTGCGCGTCACGCTCTGCCCGGTCAACACGGCGGGCGTCCCCTGGACGCTCGCGCAGGCGCTCCGACGACGCGGCGTCGATGCGAAGCTCGTCGTCTTCGAGCGATACGGCCTCCACCCGGAGGCCGACGTCTCCCTCGATCGCTCCGGAGGCTTCGCCCGGCGGCAGGCGACGCAGTGGGCCGCGCTCGCCCGCTTGCTGCCCCGGACGGACGTCTTCCACTTCATCTTCGGGCTGACGCTCGTCCCGCAGTCGCTGCAGTTCCCGATCCTCCGCACGACACGCCGGAAGTCCGTCATGCACTACCTGGGCTCCGACATTCGCGGCAAGACGCCCGAGGAGCTCGCCTCCGGCAAGAAGGCAGGCGCGGAGATCGTCGGGAGCTACGACGCGATCCGCTGGGTCCCTGAGGCAAGCGTGATCCCGCCGGGCATCGACCTCAGGAACCTCGTCCCCGCCCCTCCCTCGGATCGAGCGCGCCCGGTCGTCCTCCACGCGCCATCGTCGCGCGACCGCAAGGGAACCGAGCACGTGATCGCCGCTGTCGAAGGACTCGATGCCGACCTCGAGATCGTCGAAGGACTCCACCATGAGGAGGCCTTCGAGCGCTTTCGGAACGCCGACATCGTTGTCGACCAGCTCAACGCGGGGTGGTACGGGCTCTTCGCGATCGAGTGCATGGCGCTCGGCAAGCCCGTCGTCACGTTTCTCCATGAGGACGCCGTTCGGCGAACCGAAGAGGCGTTCGGGACAACCGTGCCGATCGTTTCCGCAACTGCCGAGACCCTCCGCGAGAAGCTGCGCCCACTCGTCGCCGACGCGGCCGAGCGACGACGTCTCGGCGAGGCGTCGCGAGCCTACGTCGAGCTCGTCCACGACCAGGAGCGGGTCACCGACCGCCTCCTCGACGTCTACGCTCGGCTCTGATGGCGCTCTCCGGCCAGCTCAGTCGGCTCGGCAAGCAGTCTGCGATCTACGGCCTCGGCGGCCTCGTATCGCGGATCCTCGCCGTCCTCCTGCTGCCGCTCTACACGCGGTACCTCTCGAAGGGTGACTACGGCGAGATCGAGACGCTGATCGCGCTCGTCACGGTCCTGACGATCATCCTCCGCTTCGGCATCTCGTCGGCCTTCTTCCGCTTCTACTTCGACGCGGACGACCACAACGGCCGGAGGCTCGTCCTCCGCACGTCGTTCTGGTTCACGATGACGATGGCGACGCTCGGGCTCGTGCTGGTCGTCGCGCTCGCGGCACCGATCTCCGACCTGCTCTTCGGTCACCCCGAGTCGGCGAACCTCGTTCGCGCAAGCGCAGTCGCGCTCTGGGCCAACATGAACTACGAGCAGATGACGTCGCTCTTCCGCGTAGAGGAGCGACCGGTCGCGTTCGTGATCGCGAGCCTCACGAACGTCGTTCTCACTATCGGCGGCACGGTACTTCTCGTCGTCGTCCTCGAGAAGGGCCCTCTCGGCGTCATCGTCGGCAACTTCACCGGCACGCTCATCGTCTACCTGGCGCTCCTCGGCTACCGGCGTGAGCAACTCGGGCTCCAGATGGACAGGGGGCTGCTCCGCAGGATGAACCACTTCGGGATGCCGCTCGTTCCGTCAGCCCTCTTTCTCTGGACGACGAACTTCAGCGACCGCTTCTTCCTCGTCAAGCTCACCGACACGGGCGAGGTCGGGCTGTACTCGGTCGGTGTGCGCGTGGCGTCGGCGATGGTGCTCGTCCTGACAGCGTTCCGCACCGCCTGGCCGGCGTTCGCTTTCTCGATCGAGAGCGACGAGGAGGCGAAGCGAACGTATGCCTGGGTCCTCACGTACCTCGTCGTCCTTTCCACCTGGGTCGCGACTGCTCTCGCGCTGCTCTCACCCTGGCTCGTCGACTGGCTCACGGATCCGGAGTTCTCGAGCGCCTCTCGCGTGGTCGGGCCGCTCGCGTTCGCTGCGGTCTCGTTCGCGGGGTTCATCGTCATCTCGATCGGCATCGGGCGGGCCAAGCGCACGCAGTTCAACTGGGTGATCACCGGCGCAGCGGCGGCAGTCAACGTGACGCTCAACCTCACGCTGATTCCGATCTACGGAATGATGGGCGCGGCTGCCGCAACCGTGGCCGCCTACACCGTCATGTTCGCCGGCATGGCCTGGTGGGCGCAGCGCATCTTCCCCTGCCCGTACCAGTGGCGACGCGTTCTCACCGCGGCCGCAGTCGGGATCGCCCTCGCGACCCTGGGCAAGGTCGTCGGAGCCGGCCTTGCTCTCTGCGTCGGCCTGATCCTCCTCTACCCGGTCGCGCTCTTGCCCGTCGGCTTCTACCTGCCCGCCGAGCGGAAGAAGCTGCGCTCGCTCGTCGCCCGTGCCTGATCGTCAGGGAGCAGGAGCCTCGAGCCCTGTGGCGCGGATCGAGGCGATCGCGAGCGCCTCGTCGACGTGACCGGGAAGCCCGCTCACACCAACTGCTCCGACCCGCTCACCCTCACGGAACGCCGCCACCCCACCCAGGAAGAAGCTGAAGAACGGATCGAAGCTCGCGAGCTCGGTCGGTGTGGCGCCGACCTTCTCGGCGAGCTGGCGCGTCGTGTAGGCGTCGCTGCGCGCCGCCGTGTATGCCTTGCGGTGCGCATTGAGGTAGGTATCCCGCGCCGCGCCGGTCATCGCAACCGATGCGATGACCTCGCCGTGCGTGTCGACGACAACGACAGACACGGGCCCGGCCGCCGAGTCGATGACGCTCCGGAGCACGGTGAGCGCCTCGGAGTGGGTCATCTCGACTCCTCGAGGCGCGGAGCGAGGGCGCCCTGCCTGAACGCATCGAATTCCTCGCGAGTCGCCGGGGCGAAGCGGCGCATTGCGAGAGCACCCAGAAGAACCACCCCCACGATGCTCCCAATGACGAGGAGTACGAGGAGCCCGGTCGGCACGGTGTCGACGATTGTCCGCATCGCGCACCATGATCCCACGTCAGCCGACTCGCCGTATCTACCATGGCGCAATGGCCGTCTTCGAACGCACCAGGCTCTCCAACGGCATCCGCGTGCTGACAGCACCCATGCCGCAGGCGCAGTCCGTCTCCTGCTTCGTCATGTTCGCCGCAGGTGCCCGCTACGAGGCGGCTGAGATCGGCGGCATCGCCCACTTCGCCGAGCACATGTTCTTCAAGGGAACCGAGCGCCGCCCGACGGCGCGCGACATCGCCACGGAGATCGACGGAATCGGCGGCGAGTTCAACGCGTTCACCGGCAAGGAGTACACGGGCTACTACGTCAAGTGCGCAGCGGGAACGCGTGATGTCGCGCTCGATGTGCTCGTCGACATGCTGCGCAACTCGCGGTTCGACGCCGACGAGATCGAGCGCGAGAAGGGCGTCATCGTCGAGGAGATGAACATGTACCACGACACCCCACGCGACTTCATCGGCGGCGTCTACGAGAGCCTCCTCTACGGCGACCAGCCGCTCGGCCGTGACATCATCGGCACGAAGGAGTCCGTCCGCGCGGCGACGCGCGAGACGTTTACGTCCTTCATCGACCGTTGGTACCGGCCGGAACGCATGGTTGTCGGCCTCGGTGGGAAGATCGGCGACGGCCTGACCGAGCGCCTCGAGGAGCTCCTCGGATCGATCGAGCCGCGAGAGACGGGAATGCCTGAGCCTGCCGTGATCCCTGCGACCGGACAGACGGTCAAGGTGCACACAAAGCAGTCGGACCAGGCGCACATCGTCCTCGGCGCCCGCAGCTATCCACTCGGGCATCCCGACCGCTACGTCCTCCAGCTGCTCGCAACCGTGCTCGGCGGCGGCATGTCATCGCGTCTCTTCACCGAGGTGCGCGAGCGCCGCGGGCTCGCCTACTACGTCTTCGGCACCAACTCGAGCTACGTCGACGCCGGCTCGCTGTACGCGCAGGCGGGGGTCGACATCGACCGCATCGACGATGCGGTGAAGACGATCGCGCACGAGCTTCACCTGATCGCCGAGGAGCCCGTCCCGGCGGCCGAGTTCGAGAAGGCCCGCGCGTTCGCCAAGGGCCGGTTCGTCCTCAGCCTCGAGAGCCCGCACGGAACGATCATGTTCGGCCTCCGCCGCGAGGTGCTGCAGGGGAGCGCGGAGGAGCCCGAGGCCATTCTCGCCGGCCTAGACGCCGTCACCGCAGAGGACATCCAGCGCGTTGCGCGGGACGTCGTCGGTGGGCAGCTCAAGCTCGCAGTCGTTGGCCCGTTCGACGACGCCGAGCGGTTCGAACGGCTGCTCGCGACCTAAGACTGGCTCAGTCTTCGGTTGGAGCCTCGGCGGCGCGCGACGCGAGCTCCGAGACGACCGAAGGATCGGCGAGCGTCGTCGTGTCGCCGAGCGAGCGGTTCTCTGCCACATCGCGGAGCAGCCTGCGCATGATCTTGCCCGAACGCGTCTTCGGCAGCTCGGGCGTGAAGACGATGTTGGCCGGCTTCGCGATCGCCCCGATCTTGTGTGCAACGTGGTTGCGCAGCTCCTCGAGCATCTCGACCGACGGTCCTTCGTTGCCCTTCAACGTCACGTAGGCGACGATCGCCTGCCCCGTCGTGGCGTCGGCACGCCCGCACACGGCCGCCTCGGCGACCTTCGGATGGTCGACGAGCGCCGACTCCACCTCGATCGTCGAGAGACGGTGGCCCGACACGTTCATCACGTCGTCGACGCGCCCGAGCAGCCAGAAGTCACCGTCCGCGTCGATGCGCGCGCCGTCGCCCGCGAAGTAGTGACCGGGAAACCGCGACCAGTACGTCTCCCGAAAACGGGCGTCGTCACCGAAGATCCCACGCGTCATCGCCGGCCACGGCTTCTCGAGCACCAGGTAGCCGCCGCCACGGGCGACCCGCTCGCCCTCCTCGTTCAGGATCGCTGCCTCGACACCGGGGAACGGTCGCGTTGCGGAGCCGGGTTTCGTCGTCGTCACGCCGGGTAGCGGCGTGATCAGCACCATCCCGGTCTCGGTCTGCCACCAGGTATCGACGATCGGGCAGCGCTCACCGCCGATGTGCCGGTGGTACCACATCCACGCCTCGGGGTTGATGGGCTCGCCCACCGAGCCGAGCAGCCGCAGCGAGGCGAGATCGTGTGCCTCCGCGTGCTCGTGACCCCACTTCATGTGCGCGCGGATCGCGGTGGGCGCGGTGTAAAGGATCGTGACCCCGTAGCGCTCGATGATCTCCCACCAACGCTCGTGGTTCGGGTAGTCCGGCGTCCCCTCATACATCACCGACGTCGCTCCGTTGCAGAGCGGGCCGTACACGATGTAGCTGTGCCCGGTGATCCAACCGATGTCGGCCGCGCACCAGTACACGTCGCTTTCGGGCTTGAGATCGAAGATCAGCGAGTGCGTCGTTGCGACTCCGACGAGGTAGCCCGCCGTCGTGTGGACAATTCCCTTCGGGCTGGCGGTCGTGCCCGACGTGTACATCAGGAACAGAAGATCCTCGCTGTCCATCGGCTCACATGGACACGACGCGGGATCGTCCGAAACCTCGAGCTCGTGGTACCAGCGGTCACGACCCTCCGTCATCGGCACGGAGTTCCCGGTTCGGCGAACGACGAGCGAGGCTCGAACGCCGGGCGCAGCACTCATCGCCTCGTCGGCGACGACCTTCAGGGGCACCGGCTTCCCTCGACGCCAAGCCTCGTCCTGCGTGATCAGCACCTCGCAGCCCATGTTGTTCATGCGATCCGACAGCGAATCGGCCGAGAAGCCACCGAAGACGACCGTGTGCGGCGCGCCGAGCCTCGTGCACGCAAGCATCGCGACGGCGAGCTCCGGCACCATCCCCATGTAGATCGCGACAGCCGTACCCCTGCCGACGCCGATCTCCTTCAGCGCGTTGGCCATGCGAACGACGTCGCGCTGGAGCTCGCCATACGTGATCGTCCGCGTCTCGCCGGCGGGCTCGCCCTCCCAGTGGTAGGCCACCCTGTCGCCGCGTCCCGCCTCGACGTGACGGTCGACGCAGTTGTAGGCCACGTTCAGCTTGCCGCCCAGATACCACTCGGCGTAGGGCAGCTCCCACCGGTAGAGCTCGGTGAACGGCTCGAACCACGTCACCTGGTGTCTGCCGTTCCGCTCCCAGAACGCCTCGAACGGCTCGTCGTAGACATCAGCGCGCGCGTTCGCTTGCATTGCAAACGCCTCGGTGGGCGGAAAGCGGCGTTCCTCGTCGGACAGCGTCTCGATTGTGTGATCGCTCATTGGTCTAGACCTCTAGATCGTACGGGAAATCCGTCAAGAGCTCACAGCCGTCCTCGGTAACGAGCACGATGTCCTCCAGCCGCACGCCACCGATCGCCGGGTCGTAGGCGCCTGGCTCGAGCGTGATCACGTCGCCTGCAAGCAGCGGCCCGGCGGCCAGAAGGCCGATGGACGGACCCTCGTGCACCTCGAGCCCGACACCGTGGCCGAGGCCATGGAAGAAGCCGCTGTTCAACACCTGGCCGGCTTCCTTCGTGCGCTGGGTCGGGTAACCCGCCGCCTCGTAGACGTCGCAGACCACGTCGAAGACGTCTCGACATTCGACGCCTGCACGGACGAAGGCGGTTGCGACGGCGAGCGCCTCGCGTGTAACGCGATGCCACTCGCGCACCTGATCCGAGGCTGGGCCGACGACGATCGTGCGGGTCATGTCCGCGAAGCACGAGGACGCATCGTCCCGTGGCCAGAGGTCGAAGACGACAGGTACACCGAACGGGATCGGCCCGTGACCCATGTCGTGCCCGGCCGCGCCCTGTGGCCCCGGAGCGACGACGAACTCCTCGGCCGTACAGCCGTTCTCGGCGAACGTCACGCCCATCGCCCGCTTGACGCGCTCGACCGTGAGCGCCTTGCCGTCGAGCCAGAGCGTGCCGTCGTTGTTGGAGGCGCTCCGCAGGAGGGCGATGCCGGTCGTGAGACCCGCCTCTGCGGCGCGCTGTGCACGCCGGATCCCCTCGAGCTGCGGCGCAGACTTGACGCGACGCCTCGCGTCGAACGTCGGCTGATCAACGCTCAGCACGATCCCCTCCTGACGAATGCGGTCGAGATGGCCGGCCGGGAACGTGTGCGGAACAACGGCGCTCGTCAGGCCGACGTGCAGGCAGGAGCGGGCGACCCACTCGCGTGAGAGCTCGTAGTAGCCGAAGCCCTGAGCGCGGAGCTCGTCGATCCCGATCTCCTCGAGCGTGTGCACCGTGAGCTCGAGGCCGAGGCCGCGAATACGCGCCGCTTCCATCGAGCCGACGTAGACATGCTTGTGCCCGTCGTGCTCGAGATAGACGAAGGGATCGGGGACGGCCAGCGGGATCTCGTTGCGCAGCTCCGGTGAGCGAAACGTGTCTCCGATGATCAGCACGTCGGTCATGGGCAGATCCTATGCAAGCACTCTGACCCCCGGCTTCGGTAAGTTCCCGCAATGGACGATCTCGGCTCCCTGCGCGAACGCCTCGCCGAGATCTCGGATCTCGGCCGCGCCGCCGGAGTCCTCGGCTGGGAGCAGCGCGTGTCGATGCCGCCGCTCGGCACGCCCTCGCGCGCCGACTCACTCGCGACGCTTGGCCGGATCATCCACGACCGCTTCACGGACCCCGAGATCGGCCGCCTGCTCGATCGCCTCGCTCCACTCGAGGAATCGCTGCCCTACGACTCCGAGGACGCAAGCCTGATCCGGATCACACGACGCGACTGGGACAAGGCGCGCCGGGTGCCGACCGAGCTGCGCGTCGAGATGACGCGCGCAGCCGCGAGCGGGCATCACGCCTGGGTCGAGGCCCGGAAGAACGACGACTTCGACTCCTTCCTGCCGTACCTCCGCGCCAACGTCGAGCTGAAGCGCCGCTACATCGAGTGCTTCGAGCCCGCGGACGAGCCGTATACCGCACTCCTCGACGACTACGAGCCGGGAATGACGACGACCGAGGTGCGGGATGTCTTCGCCGTCCTCCGCCCGGTGCTGACCGACCTCGTACGCAACGCTTCCGAGGTCGATGCGTCCTTCCTCCACGGTGACTTTGATCCGGATGTGCAGCGCCGATTCGCCGAGCGCGTCGTTGCAACCCTCGGCTTCGAGGAAGGGGCCTGGCGGCTCGACCCGACCGCCCACCCGTTCTGCACATCGTTCTCGAATCGCGATGTCCGGTTGACGACGCGCTACCGCCCCGACGACCTCGAGTCGGTCTGGTCGACGCTGCACGAGGCAGGCCACGGCCTCTACGCCCACGGGATCGCCGATTCGTTGATGCGCACGCCGCTCGGCGGAGCGCCGTCGCTCGCGATCAACGAGTCGCAGAGCCGAACCTGGGAGAACCTGGTCGGGCGCTGCCGCCCCTTCTGGATGTATTGGTACGAGCCACTGCAGGAGATGTTCCCGACACAGCTCGGCTCCGTCGACCTCGACACCTTCGTCCGTGCGATCAACCGCGCCGAGCCTGGCCTGATTCGCGTCGACGCCGACGAGACGACGTATTCGCTGCACATCATCCTCCGCTTCGAACTCGAGCAGGAGCTGATCGCAGGGACGGTCACGCTCGAGGATCTGCCGGAGATCTGGACCGCGCGGATGAAGGAGTTCCTCGGAGTCGACGTGCCGTCGAACACCGACGGTGTGCTCCAGGACGTGCACTGGTCGGGCGGCGGGATCGGGTACTTCCCGACCTACGCGCTCGGCAACGTGATCTCACTGCAGATCTGGTCGAAGGTACGCGAGGCGCTGCCAGATCTCGACAACCAGATGACGGCCGGCGAACTGCTCCCGCTCTCGGACTGGCTTCGAGACAACCTTTACGCCTGGGGTGGAAAGCTGACGCCGAAGGAGACGCTCGCGCGCTTGACCGGATCGGACGCGATCGACCCGCAGCCGTACCTCGCCTACCTCGGCGACAAGATGGCCGCTCTCTCGGCTTGAACCCGCTCGGCGAGCACGAGCGCGCTGCCATCCGCGAGGTCTTCACTGACCTCGTGAGGGACGTGCCGATTCTGCTCGAGCTCGGCCCGGAAGAGGCGCCGGTGACGGTGCTCGCCGGTGGGCGCGAGATCGACTTCGGCGACGAGACGAAGCTGCTCCTCGAGCAGCTGACCGAGCTCTCCGACCGCATCGACCTGACGGTGATGGAGACGGAGGATCCGGGACCGTGGCCGAAGACCACGGTGGCCGGCGCTCTCGTCTACCACGGCCTGCCCTGGGGCTACGAGCTGACCACGATCGTCGGCGCGATCGTCGAGGCGGGGCGAACGACGCCGTCGCTCACCCCGGCGTCGCTCGAAACGCTTGCCTCTCTCGAGCAGGACGTCGCGCTCGAGGTGTACGTCACACCAACCTGACCGCATTGCCCGCCGGCCGTGCTGCTGGCGTACCGCTGTGCCCTCGCCTGCGAGCGGATTACCGCCGCCGCCGTCGAGGCGACCGAGTTCCCCGTCGCGGCCGACCGCCACGGCGTCGTCTCAGTTCCCGCAATCGTGGCGAACGAGCGTCTCGCCTGGGTGGGATCGGTGCCCGAGGCCACGTTCGTAGAGCACATCGCCCGGGTTGCCGGAGCGCTCCCGTAGACTCGAACCGATGGATGCTCTCTCGCGCGCGCACCTGATTCTCGATGAGGTTGCACAACGCACTCTGGCCGATGTCCCCGACGGGACGGTGCTCTTCGACGCCCATACGCACCTGGGCGACGACATCGACGGGATGCGCGGACGGCCCGACGAGATGCTCGCGATGTTCGACCAGCTCGGGATCACCGGCTCGTTCGCGTTCTGCCTCGACGAGCCCGACCGCGTACCGGCCTTCACAGCGGCCAACGACCGCACGCTCGCCTTCGCGGCCGCGGAGCCCGACCGGATCGTCCCGTTCGTGCGACTCGATCTCGAGGAGCGACCGATCGAGGAGGCGATCCGCTGCCTCGATCTCGGTGCCCGCGGGATCAAGCTCCACCCGCGGGCGCAGAAGTTCTCGGTCGGCGACAAGCGGCTCGATGCGGTGTTTGCCCTCGCCGTCGAGCGCGACATCCCGATCCTGATCCACGGGGGCCGTGGCCTCCCGCCGATCGGCGATCACCTCGCGGCACTCGTCGACCGCTACGCCGACGTGCGGCTGATCATCGCCCACGCAGGCATCGCCGACCTCGGCGGGCTCGCCGGGCACTTCGCTCACGTCCCCGGGGTCTTCTTCGACACCTCTCTGTGGGGCGTCATCGACCTACTCGATCTGATGCGCCAGGTGGCACCGCAGCAGATCCTCTTCGCCACGGACTACCCGTACGGGCGCGGGCCGAACCAGCTGCTCCTCGCGCTCAGAGCTGCCACGGTCTCCGGATTCAGTGACGCGGAGATCCGCGGCATGCTCGGCGGAACAGCGCTAGCGATCCGGGACGGCGAGCCGATCCCGACGCTCACAGCACCAAGAGGCGTGAACGCGCTCACGCTGTCACTTCCGCTCGCGCGCATCCACCAGTACATCTCGATGGCCGTCCCGCGCCTGTGGATGCGTCAGCCCGACCCGGCTGGCGGGCTCGGGCTTGCACTCAACGCCGCCCACGAGGCGAACGTCGACGGCGTCCCAGACGCGGACCTGATCCGCCGCGCGCTCTCGGTCGCTGCCGAGATCTGGGAGGGGATCGGCGAGATCGATGACCGCGAGGAGTCGGAACGCACGGCCCGCCCGGCCCGAATGCTCATCCACACCGCGGACATCCTCGCCGTCACGACGCCAGCCGCAGGCTAGGACGAACCGAGCGCCTTCTCGGCCCGCTCCACGAGCGTCGCGAGCACCTTTCGCTTCCAGGCGCTTTGCGGATGGCCGGGGAGACCGGCGAGTGGATCGGCGGGGTCGAGAGCGCGCGGAATATTGGCAACACCAGCTGCGGCCAGCGTCAGGGAGTCATCGTGACGGGCCGCCGCGACGGAGACGAGCGGGAACGAGAACGCCTGCCTTTCCCCCGTGCGGAGATACACGGACGCATCGGGGGGCGGTGGCAGGCGCACCGCGACGACGAGCTCGCCTCGGGCGAGCGTGACGAGTGAGCGGTTGTCATCCGTGGGGCGCCGATAGAGGTCGAGCAACGGGATGTCCCGTTCCCCCTCGAGCGCGCGCACGACGACGGTCGCGGCACACACGGCGAGCGCGGGTGCGAGGTCTGAGGGATGCGCCGAGATGCAGTCGCCCTCCTCGAGGTTGTGCTTGCGATGATCCCCGATCTGGGCGAAGCACGTATCCCCGCCGCCGAGCCAGCACGTCCACTCCTCGCCCCGGTAGTACCAGCACCGCGTGTGCTGGCAGAGGTTGCCACCGACCGTCCCCTGGTTGCGGAGCAGAGGCGAGGCCGCAAGACCAGCCGCGGTCGCGACGACTCCGTAGGGCGTGACGAGTGCGTCGGCGGCGAGATCGGCCAACGTCGTTGCTGCACCAATTCGGAGACCGTCGCCGTCGCGCTCGATGCCGCCGAGGCCCGCGTCCTGGAGGTCGACGAGCAGTGTGGGTGCGGTGATGCCCCGGTCGATCTGCCCGGCGAGATCGGTGCCGCCCGCGAGTACGGTAGCGCCCTCACCGGTGAGGAGCTCGAGCGCCTCGTCGACCGAGGTCGGCCTCGCGTAGGCGCTCACGCGAGCGCCTCCAGCACCCGATCCCGGGTCAGCGGCAGCGCCGCGGCGCGCCGGCCCGTGGCATGCGCGAACGCGTTCGCAATCGCTGCAGCGGTCGGGATGATCGGCGGCTCGCCGAGGCCCTTCGTGCCCGTCGTCGGGAGGTTTGCGTCCGGGACGTGGGGGTAGTCGATGATGATCTCGGGCACGTCCGCGATCGTCGGAATCTTGTAGTCGTCGAGATGCGCGTTGACGGGGACGCCCGTCGTCGGGTCAACGATGAACTCCTCGGAGAGCGCGAACGCCATCCCCTGCAGCACACCGCCCTCGACCTGGCTCGACGCCGTCAGGGGATTGACGATCCGCCCGACGTCGTGGACAGCCACGATCCGCTCGACCCGCACCTCGCCGAGCCCTGCGTCGACGGAGACCTGGGCGATCTGGCAGCCGAACGTATGGACGACGAACCCGTCCGGGTTCGGCCCGCGCGAGCCGGAGCCGTCGATCGTCGCGTTCCCGAGTTTCTCGGTCACCTCCGTGACCTCCGCGTCGATCGCACCGTCACTCGAGCGGATGCGCCCGTCGCGAAGGTCGAGATCCTCGACAGCGATCTCGAAGACGTCGCCCGCGAGCTGAAGCAACGTCGTTCGCACCTTCGCTGCCGCCGAGCGCACGGCGGGCATCACGGACGGCGTCGTCTGCGAGCCACCCGAGACAGGCCCGTAGACGTTCGGCCCCGTGTCTCCTCCCACCACACGCACGTGGGAGAGTGGAAGCCCGAGCTCCTCCGCGGCAACGATCTGGGCGCTCGTGAGCGTGCCCGTGCCGATGTCCTGAATGCCCGTGATCACTGTCGCGTTGCCGTCGGCGTCGAGCCGCACTGTCGCGTGAGATGGAGGCCCACCGCCTCCCCACCAGATCTGCGTAGCACAGCCCATGCCGCGCAGCAGGCCGTCGGGTTGCGGCGCGCGCAGCATGTCGCGCGTCGCCCAGCCCGCAAGCTCCGCTGCCCGGTCGTAGCAGGCGAGAAGCTGCTTGCTCGAGTACGGCAGCCCGCTCACCTGGTCGACGTCGGCGTGGTTCCTGCGGCGGAGCTCGAGCGGATCCATGTCGAGTGCAAGCGCGAGTTCGTCGATCGCCTGCTCGAAGGCCGCCGTGCACTCCATTACACCGGGCGCACGGAAGGCGTTCTGGGCGCGAAGGTTCGTCTTCACCGGGAACGTCAGCGCGCGGACGTTGGCGCAGCGGTAGAGCGTCTGCGCGGGGATCAGGACGGGCATGACCCAGCCGCCCTGGCCCTGGGCGACGACCGCGTCGGCGTCGATCGCCGTGAGAGTGCCGTTCCGGTCGGCTCCGAGACGTACCGACTGTCGCGTCGCAGCACGGCGGCCGCCGTCGAGCTGCTCTGCATGGCGGTCGTTTACGAGCCGCACCGACCACCCCGTGATTCGCGCGAGCTCGGCGGCGGCGAGTGCCTCGAAGCCCGCGCCCTGCTTCGCACCAAAGCCGCCGCCGACGAACTCCGTCCGCACACGCACGGCGTCCTTGCGCAACCCGAACGCTTTCGCAAGCTCCTCACGCGCGACAAACATGCCCTGGGTCGAGACCCACGCCGTCAGCTCGTCGCCGTCCCACGAGACGACCGCCGCATGTGGCTCGAGCGGGGTCTGCACGTGCGCCGGCGTGTCCAACGCAAACTCGATCGTGACCGCTGCCGCCGCAAGAGCCGCCTCGGCGTCGCCTCGCGTCTCGTCGGTCGGGTCCTTTGTGAAGCGCTGCTCGTTCAACCCCTCCTGCATGTCGACGAGGTGCGGGAGAACTTCGAGATCGAGTGCAAGCGCCGAAACCCCCGCACGGGCGGCCTCGAGCGTGTCGGCAGCCACGACGGCAATCGCCGCACCGGCATACGTGGGCTCGGAGGCCAGGAGCGGCACTTTCAGCGTCAGCGACAGCTCACGCTCCGGCCCGATCACGCCCCGAACACCGGGCGTTGCGAGAGCGGCCGCGAGGTCGAGAGAACGCACCTTTCCGTGCGCTACGGGTGAGCGCAGCACGGCGGCATGCAACATCCCAGCGAGCTTCACATCAACCGTGAAGCGCACGCGACCGGCAGCGCGCGCGGCGCCGT
>NZ_JBDSNT010000101.1:0-34337 GCF_039915195.1 Gaiella sp. | reverse complement strand
AGAGGCTCGCGAACGAGCCCCTTCAGGATCAGGCGAAGCCTGCAGAAGAATCAGAAGGTCAAGCGGTGAAAGCGGGCGACCAGCCTCACTCACCCGCGTCACGAAGCGCAGAGGCTCGCGAGCGAGCCCCTTCAGGATCAGGCGAACCCTGCAGAAGAATCAGAAGGTCGAGCGGTGAAACCAGCCTCACTCACCCGCGTCAAGAAGCGCAGAGGCTCGCGAGCGAGCCCCTTCAGGATCAGGCGAAGCCTGCAGAAGAATCAGAAGGTCTAGCGGACGAGGATTTCGCGATATGCTCCTCCATCGCGAAAATCCTCGTCCGCTAGACCTTCAGGAAGCGGTGGAGCGTCATGCCCGAGCCGAGGGCGCCGACACCGAGCCCGACAAGAATGAGCGCGAGAGACGTGAGGCCGAACGAGAGAGCCTGGACGTCGTCCGTCGTGTCGATGTGCCCGAGGATTGCGGGGAGTGCGACCTGCTTGCCGATGAACAGCAGGAAAACGGCTGCGATCGAGCCGATGAGCCCGCATAACAGGCCCTCGAGCATGAATGGACCTCGGACGAACCAGTTCGTGGCCCCGACGAGCTTCATCACCTCGATCTCGCGCCGTCTCGAGAAGATCGACAGTCGGATGGTGTTTGCGATCAGGACCACCGAGGCGATCAGCAACACGACGACCATGACGACGAAGACGTAGGAGATCCACTTGCCGACCTGGAGAATGCGCTTCGAGGTCTGCTGCCCGTCCTTGATCTTCTCCACTCCGACGAACTTCTGGTTGCGCAGGTCAACAGCGATCACCTTCACATCGTTGGCGTTCGCAGGGGTGATCTCGAAGGATGCGGGAAGTGGATTGGAGGGCAGGTTCGCGGTGAGCTCGGGGTACTTCTTCTTCATTCGCTTCAGCGCCTCGGTCTTCGACACGAACTGGTACTGCTTGACGGTGCCTTCCTTCTGCTCCTTGGCGAGGTAGCCCCCGACCGCGTTGACCTGCTTTGGCGCGACGCCTTCGACGAAGAAGACCTGCACTTGCAGCTCTGACTTGACGTGATTCGACCACGAGACGACCCAGCTCCCGAGGGCGATCGAGAGCCCGAGGAGGAGCATCCCGATGAGCACGGTCATCGTCGCGGCAACCGACGTGGAGAGGTTTGCGCCGATGGAGCGGACGGCTTCGGAGAAGACGAGCCTGAAGCGGGTCATTCGGTCTCGTACCCCCCGCGCCGCTCGTCGCGCATGAGCTTGCCTTGATCGAGCGCGATCACGCGCTTGCGCATCTTGTCGACCATCTCCCGGTCGTGCGTGACCATGAGAATCGTCGTGCCGGCCGTGTTGATTCGATGAAGAAGCTGCATGATCCCGACCGACGTGTCGGGATCGAGGTTGCCCGTGGGCTCGTCGCAGATCAGAAGCGGCGGATGGTTGACGACCGCGCGAGCGATCGAGACGCGCTGTTGCTCGCCGCCCGAGAGCTCCTCCGGCTTGGAGCTCATCTTGTGGGCGAGCCCGACGAGGTTGAGCACCTCTGGCACCTTCCGTCGAACCGACGCGGTCGGCTCACCCTGCACGCGGAGGGCGTACGCGACATTCTCGGACGCGGTGCGATTCGGAAGGAGCTTGAAGTCCTGGAAGACGCAGCCGACGTTCCTGCGGAGCATCGGCACGCGCGAGTGCTTCAGCCGCCCGAGATCCCGGCCACCGACGAGAATCCGCCCGGACGTGGGCTCCATCTCCTTGAGCAGCAGACGAATGATCGTCGACTTGCCCGAGCCGGAGGCGCCGACGACGAAGACGAACTCGCCCTTGTCGATCACGAACGAAACGCCGTCGAGCGCCGTCACGTTGGGCTCGTAGACTTTGCGGACGTTCTCGAGCACTATCATCGAGGAGCCGCTCACGGCTGCGGCACCGGCGACCCCGTCCGCGTATGCGGGCGAGGGTTCGGCGAGGGCCGTGGCGGGGGCTGTCAGCTGAGGATCGTCCTGCACCGGATCACGAGATGAAGAGGGCCGCTGTGGCCGCTCCGGGTCGGATTGAGCCTCAAGTGTAGCTGACACGCGTTACACGACCTTTCCGGCGGCCTTGGCCAGGAGGTATGCACGGACGAAGCCGTCGAGAGCGCCGTCGAGCACGCCCTGAGCGTTCCCTGCCTCGAAATCGGTGCGGTGATCTTTCACCATCTGATACGGATGCAGCACGTAGGAGCGAATTTGACTTCCGAAGCCGATATCCTGCGTCGCGCCGCGCTCCCGGGCGATCTCCGCCTCGCGCTGCTCCTCCTGGAGCTCGACTAGCCTCGACTTGAGAATGCGCATTGCCGTCGCCTTGTTGGAGGTCTGCGACCGCTCGTTCTGGCACTGCACCACGATCCCGGTCGGCAGATGCGTCAGCCGGACGGCCGAATCCGTCTTGTTGACGTGCTGGCCGCCTGCCCCACTCGCGCGATACGTGTCGACGCGCAGGTCGCTCTCGTCGATCTCGACGTCCTCGTCGTCCGGGAGGAGCGGTGCGACGACAACCTGCGCGAATGCAGTGTGCCGGCGATGAGCGGAGTCGAACGGTGACTGGCGCACGAGGCGATGGACGCCTCGCTCCGCCTTGTACGCCCCGTAGGCATTTTCGCCCTTCACCGTCATGGTGACCGACTTGAGGCCCGCTTCCTCGCCCGCGCTCGCCTCGACGAGCGCCGTCTGATAGCCGCGATCGGACGACCAGCGGAGATACATTCGCAGCATCATCTCCGCCCAGTCCTGGGCGTCCGTGCCGCCCGTGCCCGCATTGATCGACACCACCGCGTCGCCTGTGTCATAGGTGCCGTTGAAGAGCGCATCCTCCTGAAGGCGAGACAGCTCAGCAGAGATCGGCACGAGCTGCGCTCTCAATTCGTCCTCGAGCGAGGCGTCCATCTCGTAGAGCTCTGCCGCCTCCTCGACCTCGCCGCTGAGGCGTGTATACGTGTCGAGCCTCCGGGTCACCCGTGCGTGCTCGGTCGAGATCCGGGCCGCCTCCTGCTGGTCGTCCCAGAAGCCGGGGGCACCCATCGCTGATTCGAGTTCCTCTTGCCGGGCCGTCAGTTGAGCGGGGTCAAAGGTACTCACGAACCCAGTCGAGCTGGGCTCCGAGCTCCTCGAGCAAGTGCGCGAGAGGTTGATTCTCCTGGTCGGCCACGGGTCGATGGTAGCTGCGGGGCACCCGGGGGAGCGACGCGGGAACCGGTTACCGGTTCCACGGCACTGGCTGCTGCTCGCTTCGACGAGCAGGCGTGGCCTACGCGATGAGGCCTATGCCCCGTGACACTTCTTGTACTTCTTGCCCGAGCCACACCAGCATGGGTCGTTGCGGCCGACGTCGCGCTCGTCATCCTTGACGACCTGCCGCTGAACCGGCGCCGTCGCAACTGCCGGACCGGTGTCGAACCCGCCGGCCGCGGCTATTGCGTCAGCACCGGCCGATACCTGGTGCTCGTAGGCGACCGCCTGCGGCGCCTCGGCAGGACGGAGCGCCTGGTCGGCCTCCTGCTCCTCGACCTCGACGTGGAAGAGGGTCACGACGACCTCTTCGCGGATGGCCCGACTGAGCTCCTCGAACATGATGTGACCCTCGCCGCGGTACTCGACGAGCGGATCCTTCTGAGCCATCGCGCGTAGATGCACGCCCTCCCGGAGGTAGTCCATCGATTCGAGGTGCTCGCGCCAGCGCGTGTCGACGACCTGGAGGATCACGAACCGCTCGATCTCGCGGGCGAGCTCGAGGCCAAACCTCGCTTCGCGATCGCCGTACGCCTCGAGCGCGTCGTCGACGTACTCGGCCGTCAGCGCCTCGCGGGTCAGCTCGACCTCGTCGCGCAGCTCGTCGGCCGTGATGTCGCTGCCATACATCGCCGTCATCTGCACCGCCAGGCCATCGATGTCCCAGTCGGCCGTGTCGCTGCTCTCGGTGAACAGGGCCACGTTCTGCACCGCTACCGCCTCGATCCAGCCGCGGATCTCCTCGGAGGTGTCGTCGCCGTTGAGCACGCTGCGGCGCTGTTCGTAGATGACCATGCGCTGCGTGTTCATGACGTCGTCGTACTTGAGGACGTTCTTGCGGGCGACGAAGTTCTGCTCCTCGACCTTCTTCTGCGCTCCCTCGATCTGGCGCGAAAGAATCGATGCCTCCATCGGCTGGTCGTCCGGGATCTTGAAGCGCTCCATGATCCCGTGGATCCGGTCGCCGGCGAACAGCCGCACGAGGTCGTCCTGCGCCGAGAGGTAGAAGCGGGTCTCGCCAGGATCTCCCTGACGGCCGGAACGACCACGAAGCTGGTTGTCGATCCGCCTCGACTCGTGCCGCTCGGTGCCGAGCACGTAGAGGCCACCGAGCTCGCGCACCTCGTCGTCGATTTTGATGTCGACACCCCGGCCCGCCATGTTCGTGGCGATCGTGACCGCGCCCTTCAGGCCGGCGTCGACGATGATCTCGCTCTCCCGCTCGTGCTCCTTGGCGTTGAGAACGTTATGCGGGATGCCGCGACGAGTCAGGAGCTCGGAGAGATACTCGGACGTCTCAACCGCGATCGTTCCGACGAGAACCGGCTGCCCTTTCTCGTGACGCTCGACGAGATCCTCGGCGACCGCGTTCCACTTCGCTTCCTTGCTCTTGAAGATGTAGTCGTTCTCGTCGTTGCGGGCAACGACAACATTCGTGGGAATCTCGATCACGTTGAGGTTGTAGATCTCGACGAACTCCTTCTCCTCCGTCTTTGCGGTGCCCGTCATGCCACCAAGCTTCTCGTAGAGACGGAAGTAGTTCTGGAGGGTGATCGTCGCGAGCGTGACGTTCTCCTCGCGGATCTCGACGCCTTCCTTCGCCTCGATCGCCTGGTGCAGGCCCTCGCTCCAGCGGCGTCCCTCCATGATCCGTCCGGTGTACTCGTCGACGATCTTCACCTCGCCGTCCTCGATCACGTAGTCGACGTCGCGCTTGTACAGCGCCTGTGCCTTGAGCGCCTGGCTGAGGTGGTTGACGAGCTGCACGTGCCTCGGGTCGTAGAGATTCTCGACACCGAGCGCACGCTCGACGGCATCGAGCGCCGTCTGAGCAGGCGAAACGGTCTTGTGCTTCTCGTCGTAGAGGTAGTCCGCACCTGAGAGCTCCGTCTCGTCCTCGCCCTTCGCCGACTTGCGCGTCGCGGGCGCACCGTCGAGCTCCTTGACGATGCGTGCGAAATCGTAGTACGTGCTCGCAGCGGTCTCGGGCTCGCCGGAGATGATCAGCGGCGTGCGCGCCTCGTCGACCAGGATGGAGTCGACCTCGTCCACGATCGCGAACGCGTGACTGCGCTGCACGCAGTTGTCGAGCGAGGTCGCCATGTTGTCGCGGAGGTAGTCGAACCCGAACTCGGAGTTCGTGCCGTACGTGATGTCAGCGTCGTACGCCTGCTTCCGGAGAGTGAACGGCATCATGTTCTGGATCGATCCGACCGTCATCCCGAGGCGCTCGAAGACGCCTCTGTTCCACTCTGCGTCGCGCTTAGCGAGGTAGTCGTTGACGGTGACGAGATGGACTCCGGTCGCCGGGAGCGCGTTGAGGTACAGCGCCGTCGAGGCGACGAACGTCTTGCCCTCACCGGTCTTCATCTCGGCAATATCGCCCTCGTGGAGGACGATTCCGCCCATCATCTGGACATCGAACATTCGCTGCGCCGACTCGCGCCATCGCGCCTCCCGCACCGCCGCGAACGCCTCGAAGAGAAGCTCCTCGAGCGTCTCGCCGTTCTCGAGGCGCTGCCTGAACTCGGCGGTCTTCGAGCGAAGGTCGTCATCAGACAGAGCCTGAAACTCCGGTTCGAGCGTCGCGATGAACGCGGCCTGCTGCTTCAGCCGCTTTACGCGCCGCCCCTCGCCGATGCGGAGGACCTTCTCGAATTTGCCGAAGTCGGTAGTGGACATGCTTGGGAGAGGGTACCCGGATGGCGGTACGCCCTGATTGTTTCTTCATGAAGGACTCGTAACCTGCGTGTATGAAATCCCTATGCGCGCCAACCCGATCGACGCTGGTTGTCGCGCTCGCCTTTGCTCTTGTCAGCGCCGGGAACACGCTCGCGCTCCAGAGCGAAGGACGCTCGATCACCCGCACCGGTCCCGTGCGTCTCGTCGCGCTCAATCATGCTTCCATCGCGTTCATGGTCGCGCGCACGAAGGCAGACTGCGACCACGTCGAGCTGTGGAACGCCGACACGAAGGGCGTCTGGCGATTCGGCAAGCCCGGCCCCTGCACGAACCTCGGCAGCACCGGCACTGGCATCTCTGCAGTGGGTGTGAGTGGGAACCGCGCACTCTGGATTCGCTACACGGGCGGCAACTTGCGTGACTGGCAGCTGCTGACCGCTACAACGACGCAGAGGATGCCCCGGCAGGTGCGGCTCCTCGAGCAGGACGTCGATCTGCCGTCGCCGTTTCTGATCGGAGACTCGACGGGTGGCCTCGGCATACCGTACGCCGCTGGCAAGCAGGTCGTCCTTCTCGGTGCGAACGGCGCTGCGGTCTTCCGATTCACCGACGCCGCTCGGATCGTGCGGGTGACGGCGGGGAAAGGGCCTGGCGGTGCCGTCGTTGCAGCTCTCCGCGAGACCGGCGAGGTCGTGCTGCTCAGGACGAACGGCACCGTCGTCAGAGTGGTTCCCTTCGCTGCGGGCGCGGTGAAAGCGATCGCTCTCGCGCCTGCAGGCCTCGTCGTTCAGATCGGGGGTGCCGTGCGGATTCCGGGCTCGTCGCTGCCTGCAGCCGTTCTTCCAGAGGGAGCCGTGATGAGCGACTACGCCGAAGGCCGAATCCTGTACGCGTTGAAGAACGAGACCCACGCGCTCTCGATCTCGAATGGCGCCGACACGCTTCTCCTCAGGAGCGCTGGTGGTGCCCCGATCTTTACAACCGCCGACACGCACGGGCTCGGCTGGGCACAGGGCCGGCAGGTGACGTTCGCCTGCAGCGGCTGTGTGAAAGTCTCCCGATAAGGGTAGACAAGCCGAGGCGGCAGCAATTCCTGCGGCCCGCGACCCCTGCCCGGAAGAACCCATGGGCATCGACTTTGGAGTGAGTGAAACGTGACCGGACGCAGCGCATTCGTGGTTGTCGCCAACCGCCTCCCCGTCGATGAGGAGGTCACGTCGGACGGGCGACGATGGCGAGCGAGCCCGGGCGGCCTCGTGACGGCACTGAGCCCCGTGGCACGAGCCCATCGAGGGGCGTGGGTCGGCTGGGGCGGGGCGGCTGATTCCGCGCCCGAGCCGTTCGATCACGAGGGGATCCGACTGCATCCGGTGCGCCTCAGCACCGCCGACATCGACGGCTTCTATGAGGGCCAGTCGAACTCGACCATCTGGCCCCTGTACCACGATGCTGTCGAGCCGCCCTCCTACGACCGCACCTGGAGCGACGCGTACCGAATCGTGAATGCACGATTCGCCGAAGCGGCCGCGACCGTCGCTGCGCGTGGTGCCACGGTCTGGGTCCACGACTACCAGCTCCAACTCGTCCCGGCAATGCTGCGGGCCAAACGCCCCGATCTCCGCATCGGCTTCTTCCTCCACATTCCGTTTCCGCCGATCGAGCTGTTCATGCAGATGCCCCTGCGGGCGGAGATCCTCCGTGGGCTGCTCGGCGCCGACCTCGTCGGGTTCCAGCAGAAGCTCGCGGCGCAGAACTTCGTCCGGCTCGCCCGCCATCTCCTCGACCTCAGATACAGCGGGATGACGATTGACGTCGATGGGCGCGCCGTGAAGGCGGGAGCGTTTCCGATCTCCATCGACCCGAAGGAGATGGAGCGGCTCGCCGCGACGGACGAGATTCGCGTGCGTGCGCGGCAGATCCGAACCGAGCTCGGAAACCCGAGGACCCTGATCCTTGGGGTCGACCGGCTCGACTACACGAAGGGGATCGAGCTCCGCCTCGACGCGTTCCGCGAACTCCTCGAGGATGGGACGCTCACGGTGCCCGAGACGACCCTCGTACAGGTCGCCACTCCGAGCAGGGAGCGCGTCGAGCACTACGAGACGCTCCGGACGAGGGTCGAGCGCGAGGTCGGTCGAATCAACGGTGATTTCAGCAGGGTCGGTATCCCGGCCGTCCACTACCTCCACCAGTCGTACAGCAGGGCCGAGCTTGCCGCGCTGTATTGCGCAGCCGACGTGATGATGGTGACGCCGCTGCGCGACGGGATGAACCTCGTCGCGAAGGAGTACGTCGCGGCCCGAATCGACCATGGCGGGGCGCTCGTCCTGAGCGAGTTTGCGGGAGCAGCGAACGAGCTTCGACACGCATTCCTCTGCAACCCGCACGATCTGGACGCGGTCAAAGGCGCTCTCATGCAGGCGATCTCTGTCGGCCCGTCCGACGGGCGGCGGCGCATGCAGATCATGCAGCGGTACCTCCGCACCCACGACGTCGATCGCTGGGGCCGCTCCTTCCTCGAGATCCTGCAGGCATCGGAGGGAGGCGCATGATGGATACGACCCACACACACGCCTCACGTGACCTCGACAGATCCCTTCGAGAGGCGCTGCGTCAGATCGCGCGCGTGCCACATCTCCTGATCGGCTGTGACTATGACGGCACGCTTGCACCTCTCGTCGACGACCCCGCGCAAGCCGAGCCGCTCACGGAGGCAGTTGCGGCCGTTCGCGCGCTCGCGTCGCTACCGCAGACGACCGTGGCCGTGGTATCAGGCCGCTCGCTCCGAGATCTGGCCACGCTTTCACGCCTGCCGAGCGAGATCCACCTCGTCGGGAGCCATGGATCGGAGTTCGATCTGGGGTTCCTCCACCGTCTCGCGCCAGAACTGCTCGAGCTCCACGGCAGATTGCTCGCCGACCTCGGTCGCATTGCTGGCATGCACGGTGGCGTCCGGATCGAGGTCAAGCCGGCGAGCATCGCACTGCACGTGCGGGGCGTCGACGAGGCGATCGGCGACAGCGCACTCGACGCCGTCCGATGTGGCCCTGCGACATGGCCCGGCGTCTACATGACCTCCGGGAAAAGCGTAATCGAGCTTTCCGTTGTGGCCACCGACAAAGGGGCGGCGATGGCCGCACTGCGCGGCCAGACGTCGGCAAGCGCCGTCCTCTTCGTCGGCGACGACGTCACGGACGAGAACGCGTTCGGCCAGCTGCAGGGGCCCGATGTCGGGATCAAGGTCGGCCCAGGTGAAACGCTCGCCGGCCACCGCGTCGAGGAGCCGATCGACGTCGCCCGCGCGCTCGCTCTCGTCCTCGAGACACGTCGCAACTGGCTTTACGGGGAGCACGCGGTTCCGATCGAGCGCCACACAATGCTCTCGAACGGCTCCACCGTGGCACTCGTCACGCCAGATGCGCGAGTGAGCTGGCTGTGTCACCCCCGGCCCGACTCGGCAGCAGTGTTCGCGGACATCGTCGGCGGGACCGGCGGCGGATACTTCTCCATCGCACCGGTGCGCACCGGCCTTCCGCTCGGTCAGCGGTACCGATCGAGCACGATGACGGTCGAGACTCGCTGGTCTGGAGTCACCGTGACCGACTGGCTCGAAGGTGAGCCGGGTGACACGGTCGAGCACGAGACCCGAGCGGCATCGCCGTCAGGCGCCTGTTCGACGATGGTGCGGGTGGTGACCGGGACGGGGACTGTGCGTCTCGAGTTCGCGCCGCGACCGGAGTTCGGCCAGGTGCCTGTGAAGCTCCACCCGTTCGACGACGGCCTGCTCGTCCTTGGCTCGAACGAGCCGATCACGCTCTTCGCGGAGGGCATTCGATGGGATGTGTTCGACGACGGTGGCCACGACACTGCTCGATCGGTCGTCGACCTCGCTACGCAGGGAGGCCAGGCCGTGATCGAGCTCAGATTCGGATCGGAGAACCGATCGCCGCATCCGGCGGCCCTCGCCGTACGCCAGGCACGCGCTGAGGAGCCCTGGAGGGAGTGGGCTGCCGACCTGCAGCTGCCGACGGTCGCTTCGAAAGAAGTATTGCGCAGCGCCTTGACGCTCCGTGGACTCTGTCACTTCCCCACGGGATCGATTCTCGCGGCAGCGACGACCTCGCTTCCCGAGGAGCTCGGCGGCGTGCGCAACTGGGACTACCGATACTGCTGGCTTCGAGATGCCGCAATGTCGGCCCTGGCTCTCGTCGATCTCGGCTCGCTCACCGAGGCGGAGGCGCTTCTGTGCTGGCTGGACGGCTGCATCGAACGCACGGGCGGGCACCCGGAGCGACTCCACCCCCTCTACACGGTCGACGGGCTAGAGCTCGGGCCCGAGGCGGTGATCGACACCCTGCCCGGATACGCCGGTTCGAGGCCGGTGCGGATCGGCAACGCAGCGAATCGGCAGATCCAGCTCGACGTCTTCGGCCCGATCATGGATCTACAGGCCGCCGTCGTCGCCCGTCGGGGCACCGTGGGCAACGACGACTGGCGCCGCATCAAGGCGATGGTGACCGCCGTCGAGCGTCGCTGGCACGACCCCGACCACGGCGTGTGGGAAGCCCGGCTCGCTCCCCGACACCACGTCTTCTCGAAAGTCATGTGCTGGCTGACCGTCGACCGCGCCCTACAGGTGCAAGCTCGGCGAAACGAGGAGGCACCCGAGAACTGGCTCGCGCTACGCGACGAGATTCGCGCCGACGTGCTCGCAAACGGCTGGAACGAGGAGGCCGGAGCCTACTCGGTTGCATACGGCGATCCGGAGATCGACGCGTCGTCGCTCTGGATCGGTCTCTCCGGTCTCGTGCCAGACAACGACCCCCGCTTCCTCGCGACCGTGTTGAAGGTCGAGGAGGAACTCCGCAGCGGTGCCGTCGTCTATCGGTATCGCTGGGACGACGGGCTTCCCGGATCCGAGGGAGGGTTCCACATCTGTACTGCGTGGCTGATCGAGGCGTACGTCCGGACGGGAAGGCAGAACGATGCGGAGGAGCTCTTTCAGCAGATGCTCGATACGGCCGGCCCGACAGGCCTGCTCCCGGAGCAGTACGACCCGTCTGCGGAGCGTGGGCTCGGAAACCATCCGCAGGCCTACAGCCACCTCGGTGTGATCCGAGCCGCGCTGGTCCTCAACGCGAGACGGGACGATCAGGACGACGTCCCGACCCCGGCCTGAGCGTCAGGCCACCGACTCGCTCGGCGGGGCTTCGGTCGCGTCCGACCCGGGCTCCGGAGCCGCATGCGGCGACCGGCGCCTCTGCTCGAGGGTGCGCTTGTCGCGGTAGCGCTCGACCTGGCGCTCGAGCTTGTCGACCAGCCGATCGATCGCTGCCTCGTACGTCGTGGCAGATTCGTGCGCGACGAGAGAAGGCCCCTTGGTGTGGATGACGGCATCGACCGTGTGATCGGCTGCGATCGAGGGGTTGTGCTCCTGGGAGAACGTCACCTCGACGAGCGTGAGGTCGTTGAGACGGCGGTCGAGCTTCGCGAGCTTCCGTTCGGCGTACTTGCGAACGCTGTCGTCGAGGTGCTCGTGACGCGCTGTGAGCTTGAGCTGCATGATCTCCCTCCCTCTCTGTCGTCTGCGACCGATTCTACCGCACGGCCCTCGCGAGACAGACCACGCTCACCTGCGCGGCGCCCTCGCGACGAAGCGCGGTCGCGCACGCCGTGACCGTGGATCCGGTCGTGTAGACATCGTCGATCACGCACACGCGGCGCGGCACTATCCCTACGGCCGTGAACGCGCCGGCAACATTCCGTCGCCGGTCGGCTCGCCGCAGATCCCGTTGACGCTCGATTCCGGGTCGGCGGACGAGCAGCCGTGAGAGCGGAAGCTCCCAGATCTCCGAAAGCTGCGCAGCCAGCGATTCCGCAGGAACATGTCCCCTCCGCAGGCCACGATCGCGATCGCCGGGAACGAACGTGATGACATCAGCGTCGGGTCGTGGAACGGATTCCGAAACGAGACGCGCCGCATCCAGGGAGAGATCGCGGCGCCCCCGCTCCTTCCAGGCAGACACGAAGACCCGCGCCTGTCCCTCGTAGACGAGTGCCGCACGAGCGCTTGCAAATGCGAGTCGTCGACCGTTGCACTCCGCGCAGCGACGGACCGGCCACGGCCCCGGAGCACCACATCGCTCGCAGAACGGCGGGATGCACCGCACAAGCCGCCGCAGGCAATCACCGCACACGGACTCGCCTATCCGACCGCAGACTCCACATCGCCGTGGGAGCAGCAACTGTCGGAGGTCCATGCGATCGACGGTACGTGCCGCCTCGTAACCGGTGTGTGCCGGACCCGGGCCGGCATTGTGCCGGGCCGCTCATCGACTGCTCAGCAGCGAGCCGCTTGGGCCCTGCTAGCTCCCCTAGACCAACGCTGGCGAAGCGGCGAGCGTCTCGTGCAGCAGCGGTTGGATCTCCTCGAGATCCGACGGCTGCTTGACGGGGAGGAACCGACCCCGCGGGCCGGCACGAGGAACCACGATGTACGTCGTTCGGACATGCGCCGAGAGCTCGTGATAGAGCCGCTCGAACTGGACGACTCGCTCGCCGTCGACGCTCTTCTCGACGACAAGCCACGTGAGAGCACCCGAATCGGCGAGCGCCTCGACCGTAATCAGCGAGGTATTCGTATTGAAGACAGGGATAGAATCCTGATCGAACTCCGGCGGGAACTGCAAAGCCTCGAGGAGCCGTGGGCGTCCGTCGACTCGGGCCGGAGCACCGCCCGTGTCGCGCTCCTTCTGCACGAGCTCCACGGAGAGCGGTGCGCCCGAGAGCAGATGCATGCCCACGATCGCCGGGTCGACGCGGGCGGCGAGATTGTCGACATTCGAGACCAGGACAGACCGCACGCCGGCCCTGACGAGCCCGTCGAGGACGCCCGACGTCCGCAGCGTCGAGAGCAGATCGCCGTGGCCTTGGCCGTAGAGCGAGGCTCTCCCGTCGGCATTGAGGAAGAGGCTTCCGTCCGGACGGAGGCGTGGCGCTGCCGGTTGGACGAACCGCAGCGGAGAGCCGAGGCCACGCTCGGAGAGGTGAGCGCCGATAGTGTCGTCCGTCGCGAAGCTCGTCATCAGCGCTTCGGGGATCGCGCAGCCGAGTTCGCGAGCGAGTCGCCTCGTCTCTCCGAGCTTGATCTCGAGGAAGCTGCGCCCGTCGATCGCCTCTGCAACCGCCTTGACACCGCCACCGAAACGTGTCGCCATGCCCCCGGCGAGCACGACCGTAGCTATCGATCCTGTACGAAGCGCCGCTGCTCCGACGGCATATGCTTCCTCGAAGCCGGGGTCCCCGGGGCCTGGCATGGACGCGAGATCGGTTGCGTGCGGGGCCTCTACTTCCCCCGCGACGACGTTGGCCCCGGGGGTCAGAGCGCCCGCGACGAGCGAGGCCCGCAGACGCTCGAAGGTCTCGGCGTCGAACGAATGCCGCTCGAGCACGGCGCGCGTTCCGGCATCGACCTCGTCCAGGATCATCGCGATCGCACCGGCACCGGGAGCGAGTCACTGAACGGAGCGCGATGGATTCCCTCCTCGGTCACGATCGCGGTGATCAGCTCGGCGGGGGTCACGTCAAAGGCCGGATTCCGCGCCGTGAAGCGCTCGGTGACCTCCGCCCCGTCGCGCTCCTCGATCGGGATCGCCGCTCCGTTGGGCGTTTCAGGGTCGATCGTCGATGTCGGTGCCACGATCAGGAACGGGATACCGTGATGCCGCGCGAGAACCGCGAGGCCGTAGGTGCCGATCTTGTTCGCAGAGTCACCGTTCGCGGCGATCCGGTCAGCGCCCGTGATCACGATGTCGACCTCGCCCGCACCCATCCGAGACGCTGCGGCACCATCGACTATCACGGCGTAGGGAATCCCGAGCGCCTCCAGTTCGAATGCCGTCAGACGCGCCCCCTGGAGCAGCGGGCGCGTCTCATCGACCCAGACGTGCGCGACGCTTCCCCGCTCCCAGGCGGCACGAATCGCGCCAACAGCCGACCCGTACCCGCCAGTCGCAAGCCCGCCGGCATTGCAGTGCGTGAGAACCCGAGCTGAGTCGGGGACGAGCTCTGCCGCGTAGGCGCCCATCTGGCGACATCGCTCCACCTCGTCGTCGTGAATCCGCCGTGCGCGCTCGCGGGTCGGATCGGGCCGCATCTCGTCGAGCGCCCACCGCAGATTGATCGCAGTCGGGCGGGAGGCGGCCAGCGTCGCGTAGGCCTCGTCCAGGTCGTCACCCCGGGCGGCCGCGAGCGCCATCCCGTACGCGGCCGCAACTCCGATCGCAGGGGCCCCTCGCACTGCGAGCGTCCGTATCGCCTCTGCGAGCTCCTCCGCGTGATGACAACGGAGATCCACGAGGGCGTCAGGGAGCTCTCGCTGATCGAGTACGACGACGGCATCGTCCTCGAGCCGGACGATGCGCTCAGGTTCGAGTGCGACGCGGAGAAGATCAGCCAGGATGACGCCTCGCTCCTGCGGTCAAAGGTCGCGTTCCGGCCGCCCGTAGCGGTCATCGAGCCGAACCACGTCATCGAGATGTGGCGTCGAGACCTCGAGAATCGTCGTGTCGTCGATCGCCGTGACGCGATGCACCGTGCCCGGGCGATAGCGGAAGCAGTCACCCTCGCCGATCTCGTAGGCCGTCAGCTCTCCGCCGACCTCCCCGAGCTCGAGCGACGCACGGCCCGACTGGACGAGCCACGACTCGTCCTTCTGCTCGTGGTACTGGAGGCTGAGCGCCTGGCCCGCTCGAACGAACAGCACCTTGCCGACGTACTGCTCGGAGTGCGCCCAGATCAGCTCGTACCCCCACGGCTTGTCGACCCGGCGTGGTTCGAACCCGTACGGAGAGGTCACGCGAGCCACTCCGGGTGCGCAGTCACGTGCTCATCGGCGCGTCGCAGCTCTTTCGGCGTGTTGACGGTCAACCAGAGCCCATCGTGGCGGAATGCCTGCAGTGAGCCTTCCGCGACGAGTTCGGGGAAGATCGTCGTCTCGTGGTCGCCCTTCTCCGGGAACCGAGCGAGCCCCGCGGCCGACAGCGCGTAGATGCCGCAGTTGACCCAGTACGGCACGGGCGCGACCTCGTGGAAGCCGGTCACGACATCGTCGTCACCGAGCTCGACCTGACCGAACTGCGAAAGGGGTTGCGCGACGGTCACCGTCGCGGCCGCATTCGCGGCCCGGTGGCGCGCGAGAAGAGCTGCGAAGTCGACAGCAACGAGCTCATCGCCGTTCATCGCCAGTACGTTACCCGTCTCGTTGCGAAAGCTCGCTGCGTAGCGAATCGCTCCCCCGCGTCCGAGGCGCTCGGGCTCACCGGCACACACGATCTCGACGCCGGCGCCCGCAAGATCCTGCTCGAAATCCGCCTCCTGACCGGCCATGCAGCTCACGATCACGCGCGAGACACCCACCCTGCGGAGGCGGCCGATCTGCCAGGCGAGCAACGGCCTGCCACCGACGGGAACGAGCGACTTCGGGCGCCCGGCAGCAGCGTCACCGAGCCGCTCCGCCTTCCCACCGGCGAGGACGATCGCCTCCATCAGCCCTCCCGGACCTCGGCGGCCCGGCCGATGCCCTCGTACCGGAGGCCCGAGGCCTCCATTCGCGCGGGGTCGAGGAGGTTGCGTCCGTCGATGAGAACCGGAGTGCGCATCGTCGCGGCAACACTCGCCCAGTCGACAGTCGTTAGCTCGGGCCATTCCGTCACGATCACGACCGCGTCGGCCCCGGCGGCTGCAACCTCGGGAGTGGCAGCGATCTCGACGCCGTGCAGATCGCGACCGTCGACGACCGGATCCCAGGCGCGGACGTCTGCGCCCTCGGCGAGCAGGCGACCGGCAAGCACGAGGCTCGGTGCCTCCCGCATGTCGTCGGTGTGTGGCTTGAACGCCAGCCCGAGCAATGCGACCCGCTTGTCTCGGAGGGATCCGAGGTGGCTATGGAGCTTCCCGATCACGCGTCGCTTCTGAAGCTCGTTGACCTCGATCACCGCGTTCAACAGCTGAAAGTGGTAGCCCGAGTTGGCCGCAAGCTGCTTGAGAGCGAGGGAATCCTTGGGGAAGCATGAGCCACCGAAGCCGATCCCGGCTCGGAGGAAGCTCGGACCGATCCGACGATCGAGGCCGATCCCTTCGGCGACGCGCACGACGTCGGCCCCCGTTGCTTCGCACACGTTCGCGATCTCGTTGATGAACGAGATGCGCGTCATCAGCGCCGCGTTGGCGGCGAGCTTGATCATCTCCGCCGACGCGACGTCACAACGCACAACCGGCCCCTCGATGCCGCCGTGCAGGGCGACGACCGCATCGCCGTCGTCCTCCCTGAAGGCACCGACAACGATGCGGTCGGGATGAAGGAAGTCCTTGACGGCCGTTCCTTCTGCCGTGAACTCGGGGTTCGACGCGTATCCGACGTGCGTCAGGCCACGTGCGTCGAGGCGGTGACGAACCTTCAAGCCCGTGCCGACCGGCACGGTGCTCTTCATGACGACAATGCAGGGCCTGTCGATCGCCGGCAGCTCGTCGATCACCATCCATACGGCCGAGAGATCCGCGTCACCCGAGTAGGTCGGGGGTGTGCCGACGGCGACGTAGACGAAATCGGCCCCCTCTATCGCTTCCGCAACGCTTGTCGTGAACGTGAGCCGCTCGCGGTTCGCCTCGATCAGCTCGGCGAGCCCGGGTTCGTAGATCGGAATCTCGCCCCGCTGCAGCGCTTCCACGCGATCGGTGAGGACGTCACGAATGACGACCGTATGCCCGAGGTCGGCGAAGCAGGCCCCGGTGACGAGGCCGACGTACCCTGCACCGAAGACTGCAACCCGTGATGGAGGAGCGCTCACGACCGACGGAGGGTAGCGCGCGGACTCGACGCGCGTTACGGGACCCGGATTTTCGAAACCGGTCGCAAGCCCTTCGCGATCGCGAGCATTGTCTCGTTGGGGAGACGGTCGAGGAGGGTGTTGACGACCCAGTAAGCGGCTCCGCCCTGACGAAGGACGACCATGTGAAGGCGCGGCCCGTTGTAGAACAGCTCGTAGCGCCGGCCGCCGATGTTCCGGACAAAGTTGCGGCTGCCCAGCACGGCGGCGTCATCCCAGTTGGACTGCTGGATCCCCCAGTAGTCGTTCGAGCTCATCTTGTACGTGAGGCGGAGCGTCTTCTGATCCTTGCCCTTGTCGTCGAAGCGGTACAGCCGGACCGGCCGCTCACGGTCGATCCAGGACGAGCGCTCGAGCACGGTCGGCACCATCAACGGGAAGTCGACCTTCGACTGCCGCTCGCGGAGGAGGTCGAGCGAGGCGGAGGTGCCCGGCACGACGTTCGCCGGCTCCTTCTGTGGTGTCTGATCGACCGGCGCGGAGGCCAGCGTGCCGTGGAACGTCTGCCCCACGACCGTCGTCAACATCGCGCCGTTCGCGAGCGCCTTGATCGTCGGCGTCGCCTTCCTGACGTCGGCTGAGCCGAAGAGCGCGGCAACCTTGCGCGCGCCCTCCCTCGCACCCTTCTGCGCCGTGTCGAAGTAGATGACCGTTCGGAAGAACGAGAAGTTCGGAGCGTTGGCGGGGATGCCGTTCGGCGGCGTCAGGATCGGATAGCCGCGCTGCCCGAGCAGGTAGCTCGCGTTCGACGCCGATCCGGTGACCCCGTTGCCGTTGAGCACGGTGACCGACGTCTGCTTGGCGGGAGGCGCCTTCGTCTTTACCTTCTCCCCGAGCGCGACTGCGGTCGCCTTCTTCGGCGACTCGACGTCCGGGTTCGCCCACTGACGGACGGCCGTCGAGATGTTCTCGGACGAAGTCGTCAGGTCGGAGAACCCCTCGAGCCCGTCGATGCGCGACTGGAAGACATGGCCAGGGGGCAGCGAGTAGGCGAGCACGGCGTACGAGAGGACCGTCTTGGCGGTGACGTTCTGGCCGCCGCCCTGCGCGACCTCGATGTTGCTCGTCAGTACCTTGATCACCTTCGGCAGCTTCCGCAACGAGAAGCTCGTCCGAACTTGATCCTTGAGCGATCTGACGAAGAGCTGCTGACGCGCGTTGCGGTAGAGATCGCTGTCTGTGTGGCGGAAACGCACGAAGTCGAGCGCCTGGTAGCCGCCGAGTCGCTGGTAGCCAGGCTGAAGGTTGATCGTCGCGTATCCGCCTGGCCCACCCTGCGTGTTGAGGTACCTCCGGTCGACGTCCATCCAGATGCCGCCGAGCTTGTCAACGAGCTGGCGGAAGCCGGTGAAATTGACGGTGATCAGGTAGTTGATCGGAACGCCTGTGAGCTTGCGCACTGTCTCGAGCGCGCCCTTCGCACCGCAGTTCGCGTAGGCCGCGTTGATCTTGCCCGAGAAGGACGCCTTCCCCGGGCAGACGAGCTCGGTTCGCAGGTCGCGTGGGAACGAGAGCAGCGAGATCGTCTCGTTCTTCGGATTGGCGCGCACCAACATGAGTGTGTCCGAGCGGGCCGGAGCATTCTCGCCCTCGTCCTTTCGGCGGTCATAGCCGATCACGAGCGCGGTGGCCGGCTGACCTGCGACCGGGAGGTCGAGGCGCCGAGCAGTCACCTTCACGTCAGTGCTCTTCGGCGCGACGGCTGCCACTGTCTCGTGGAGGTAGAGGTAGGCGCCGCCTGCGACGCCCGATGCGGCCACGACGACGACCATCGCTGCCCAACCGAGGATCGTCAGCGCAAGGGATCGTCGGCTCCGCCGGGGTGGCTCTGGCTGTCGGTAGATCGCGATCGGGCCGAGGACTTCCGGCGGCAGCTGCATCTTGCCGTCGCCGGTCTCGGAATGCCCGCGTCCTACGCCTCTCTTGAGTGTCGTCCGCATAGGGAAACGGGCGCCGAGCGCCCGTGGAAGCAGGATAGCGGAGGCCCCGGCGGAATCGCCTCCGGTTTACAGCGTCCTAACGTCCCCTGCCGAACGCGTGGTGCAGAGCGGCGTCGAGCAGGGCGAGGTCGGACGGCGACCCGGCGCCGATCCGGAGCGCGGTCGGAGCACCGAACGGCGCGCCCGCCTGCACCGCGACGCGTCGAGTGAGAAGCTCATCGGCGAGTCGTCCCACATCTGCGCCCAGGTCGACGAGAACGAAGTTCGTCGCGCTTCCCTCGAGCGGCTCCAGCCCGTGCGCGCGGAGCACCTCGACAAGTGCACCGACCGCAGCGCGGTTGGCAAGGCGGCGCCGCTCGACCTCGTCGCCGTCCGCGAGGCTTGCGAGCGCCGCAGCCTGTGCGAGCGACCCGACGTCGTAACCGCGCTGCACCTTCCGCATTGCCGTGATGACCGCTTCCGGCCCGACGGCATAGCCGATTCGGAGTCCGGCCAGCCCGAAGAGCTTCGAGAACGTTCGCAGCACGACGGCGTCTCCTCCTGGCTGCACGATCTCCTCGATCGAGTCGAGACGCGACGACGGGTCGAGGTAGTCGAAATACGCCTCGTCGATCACGGGGAGCACGGTGTCTGGAAGATCGTGGAGGAACTCGATGAGCTCCCCTCGAGGAGCAACGAGCCCTGTCGGGTTGTTCGGCGTCGCCACGAAGGCGAGGCGAGTCCGATCGGTGACCGCCGAGGCCATCGCCAAAAGGTCGACAGCCCAATCCCGAAGCGGGACTGCGACGGGGATCGCACCGCGCTTCTGCGGATCCCGGAGGAAGCTCGGAAATGACGGCCACGGGATCACGGCCTCGTCGTCCGGATCGAGAACCGCCTGGCAGACGTAGCCGATTCCCGCGTCGGCACCCGCCGTGACGATGACCTGGGCCGGCACGACGTCGTGCCGGGCTGCGAGCGCGGCAACGAGCGAGTCTGACCCTCTCCCCGGATACCGGTTGAGCGAGGGAACAGCGTCAGCGATCGCGGCGAGTGCCGACGGGAACGGGCCCGAGAGGCCCTCATTGAGCCCGAGGGACGCGTCCTCGCGTGCGGGCGGCGGGACCGGATCGCTTCGCGGCAACGCCTCGACCGTCGGGCGGACGAACCGCGCGCCGTCGCTCACGTGGTGACGAGATCCGCCGGATTCGCCTCGGTCACGAGCGTCGGATCCGCTACAGGCGCAGGATCCGTTGGCTCGGGCTCGGCCGGCATCGGGGCGACGGGTGCTACCGGCGCAACCGGCTCCCAGTCTCCCCAGTCGTCGCCGCCACCCTGCCTCTTACGCCACCAGAACAGGCCTCCCCCGCAGACGAGTCCGATCGCGGCCAGCCACCGCAGCGGATGGCGCTTACGTGGGCGACGTGCGAACGAGAGCCCCTCGCCCGCGACGAATCCGGCGACGGCTGCGGTTCCTCGCTGGCGAACAAGCCGGCGCACGTACCACCAGCCGATCGACATCATGAGAGCGTTTCGGCGTGAATTCGCGGAGTCGAACATCGGGTGGTTACCGCCTCTTCGGTGGTAGGTGAATGGCGCGGCCGAGTGCGACAAGACCGGCCTCCTTGATCGCTTCGGAGAGCGTCGGGTGCGGCGCGATCCCGTCCGCGATCGTCTCTACGGTGGACTCGGCATCGATCGCGACGACCCCGACCTCGATCAGATCAGTGGCGTGCGGCCCCACGATGATCAGGCCGAGCAACTCGCCGTACGTCGTCTCGTGGATCGACTTCACCCAGCCAGTGGTCGCTCCGGACATGACCGCTCGTGCGTTCGCGACCCACGGGAAGACCCCGACTGCGACGGCGTCTCCGTAGCGCTCCCGGGCCTGCGCCTCGGTGAGACCCACTCCGGCGATCTCCGGGTCGGTGTAGATGGGGCGAGGAACGGACGGCGTGCCGAGCACGGACTCGTGCCCCATGGCGTTCTCCGCTGCGATCTCCCCCTCTCGAAATGCCGTGTGGGCGAGCTGCCAACGGCCCGCGACGTCACCTGCGGCGAAGATCGTCGGGATCGCGGTGCGCATGTGGTCGTCCGTGGCGATCCCGCTTCGGGGATCTGTGGGGATGCCGATTTCGTCGAGCCCGAGGCCCTCGACGCTCGGCGCCCGCCCGACGGCCACGAGCATGAGATCGGCCTCGACAGACTCGCCGTCGCCGAAATGCACGACAAGATGATCCCCGAGATCGTCGACCCCGGTGCATTGCTTCTCGAGGTGCATAGCGATGTCCCGCTTCTTGAACGCCTTCCTCAGCTCCTTCGCAGCGTCCTCGTCTTCCTGCGGGATCAGGGTCGGGAGCATCTCGACGATCGTCACCTCGCTGCCGAAGTGGGCGAAGATCGATGCGAACTCGCAGCCGATGATTCCTCCCCCGAGCACGACGAGGCGACGCGGAACCGCTGTCTGGCCGAGCAGGCCGGTCGAATCGACGCACCGTGGCGAGTCGAGCCCCGGGATCGGGGGCCGCATCGGGTAGGACCCGGTCGCGACGATCGCACTCTTGAACGTCACGTCCTCCCCACCCTCGATGGAGATCGAGGTCGCGCTCGTGAACCGGCCTGTGCCGCGAACCCACTCGACACCGTTCGCCTTCAGCAGCCCGGCAACGCCGCCTGTCATCTGGGCAACGACACCGTCCTTCCACGCTGCGGCCTGCGGAAAGTCGAGTTGAGGTTCCGAGACGCCAACGCCGAGCTTCGCGAAGGTCTCACGGGCGTCGTGCAGTGCGTGCGCCGTTTGAACCCAGGCCTTGGTGGGAATGCACCCCACGCGGAGGCACGTGCCTCCGAGCTCCGGCTCCTGCTCGATGCAGACGACCTTGCCGCCGAGCTGCGCAGCGCGAATTGCTGCGGTGTAGCCGGCCGGGCCGCCCCCGAGGACTGCGACGTCACATTCCACGCTTCACCCTTTCGTCAATTGCCTGTTCACCGATCGTACTCATGTCAGCTCGAGCCGGAGCGTCAGGGAGTCCGGTGCCTCGGCGACCTGGCCGAAGCCGAACTGGCGGTAGAGCCCAATCGCACCCTCGTTGTGGCGATCGACCGCCAGGCTGAGCGCCGTGTAGCCGTCTTCCTTCGCCCGGTCGAGGAGCGCACGCATCAGCGCACTCCCGACCCCGAGCCCGCGGGCGTTGGGTACGACGGCCACAGCCAGCTCAGGCGTGGTGTCGTCGACGAATCCGTAGCCGACGGGCTCGCTCGTGAAGAGGCGGTACCAGGCCGCTCCGACGGGAAAGCCGTCGAGCAGGGCGATCACCGCCGTATCCCCCGGACGCCCCCACGCCTTGACGTAGAGCTGCACAGGGCCAGGACCGGCGTCGGGCTGCCGTTCCTTCCAGTAGTAGGCGTGGTGGAGCATGTCGCGCAGGAACCGCACATCCTGTGCCCCGCCCCTGCGTACGACAACGGCCACGGCTCGGCCTAGAGCGCGAGCGCAGGTTGCTCGACGAGTGCGACGAGCGTGCGGAGGAACCGCGCACCGTCGGCGCCGTCGATGGCGCGGTGGTCGCAGGTGAGCACGACCTGCATCATCGGCGCGATGTCGATCTCGCCGTCAACAACGACCGGGGTGTCCTTGACGGCGCCAACCGCAAGGATCGCAACCTGGGGCGGGTTGAGTACGGCGACGAACTGCTCGATACCGAACATGCCGAGGTTCGAGATCGTGAACGTGCCGCCCTCCATGTCGGGCAACGTCAGCTTGCCGTCGCGGGCACGCCCGACGAGATCTGCGCGCGCGCGGGCGATCTCCTGAACGCTGCGGCGATCCGCATCGCGGATCACGGGCACGACGAGTCCGTTCGGGGCAGCGACAGCCATGCCGACGTGCGCGCTCGGGTGACGGTTGATCTCGTCGCCGATGAATGTCGCGTTCAGTGCCCGATGCTGCAGCAGCGCAACTCCAACGAACTTGGTGAGGAGATCGTTGACGGTCGGCTTCGTGTCGCCTTCGGCGAGCCGCGCGACGAGCTGCTCGCGCAGGTGCAGCGTCTCGGACATGTCGATCGAGACACCGAGCTGGAACACCGGTGCGGCCCACGCCTCGGTGAGCCTGCGCGCGATCGTCTTACGGATCGTGCTGAGCTGGATCACCTCGATTTCGCCACTCGCGGGCAAGATGGATGCCGGAGCCGCTGGCTGCGCTGACCCTCCGGCGGGGGCGCGTTCCACGTCCTCGGCGAGGATCCGGCCGTCAGGGCCCGTTCCGGCGATCGCTGACAGCTCGAGCCCACGCTCGCGCGCTATCCGCCGTGCGAGCGGCGAGGCCTTGATACGGGCGCCTGGCGTAGCCGTGACGGACTCGGGCGTAGCCGTGACGGACTCGGGCGCAGCCGCTACAGGCTCGGGCGCAGCCGCTACAGGCTCGGGCGTGGCCGCCACAGACTCGGGCGCAGAGCCGTTGCCTGCCGAGGTGGGCACGTCTGGCTCGGGTTCGGCTGCGGCGGGTGCTTCGGAGGGAGCGGCCTCCGCCCCTCCGCCGACGCTCGACGCTGCCTGCACGGTCACGTCGTTGCTGTCGTTGCCGATCAGTGCGATCGTCGTGCCGACCTCGGTTTCACCCTCCGGGACGACGATCTTGAGGAGAACGCCCGCAACCTCCGATTCGACCTCCTGGGTCACCTTGTCCGTGTCGAGCTCGTAGAGCGGCTCGTTGGCCTTGACGGCGTCGCCTTCCGCCTTGAGCCAGCGGACGATCGTGCCCGATTCCATTCCCTGCCCGAGTCGGGGAAGTTTGACCTCGGTCGCCACTACGAGAGCACCGTCGAGGCGAACAGCTCTTCTGCATCCGAAAGCATCAGGGTCATTATGCTGATCGTCGATGAAGCTCGTCGATCAGTGGCATGCGATGGAGGCAGACTTCCCGCCCGACTGGGAGGACGTCCGGCTGACGCTAACGGCCGAGCAGTCGAGCGATCTTCCCCGCGCGGCGCAAGTGCTCGGCTCGATCAACGTCGGGAGAGTCGATGACACGCTCGTCTTCCACGTCCGCAGCAGCGCCGGCCCGCAGGGCCGGCAGACCGCATTGCGGCTGTTCGAGCGTCTCGATCGCGATCGGATCTGGTGCCGCATCGAGCCGTCGAGCGTGCAAGCGGTTGCCGCGCCGATTGCCGACGCGACCCGCGAGGCGCAGCGTCCGTCGGGTTCCGTCGCGGCGAGCTGGGATCAGGCACTCGCGCCACTCCCTTCCGACTGGACGGATCTGCTGTGCGAGCTCGAGATCGAGTCGAGCACGCTGCTCGATCGTGCCGCGCTCCTTTGCGCGCCGATGAACCCGGCTCGCAGCGGCCAACGTCTCGTCTTCACGTTCCGCTGTTCGGGTCGCTCGGGCTACGGCGTCTCGCCAGCCATGGCGCGTCGCTGCTTCGAGCGCGTCGATTCCGAGGGCATCGCTGGCACGACACGTGTGCTTCGCGTTCTCTCCGACGCGTTCAACGTCGACACCCAGGGGCCGGTATGGCTCGTGGGCGGCAAGACGCTGTAGCCAGCGCGCCCACTTCGGAACCGAAGCGCGTCAGCTGCATTCCGTCGGGCGCCTGAACCCACGCGTTGCGGTCGCCCACGGCGTCATCACGGAAGGGGCGACCTCGGTCTCCCCGACAGCGACGAGGACGCGCGCCAGCTGTAGGTCATCTCGGCCAGCCGCCCGGTGGTGGCGTACGCTTTCTTGTGATGGACGACTACTTCGGCGAAGACGTCGCAGCAAGCTACGACGACGACGGCCCGATGTTCACCGGCGAGTTCGTCACCCCCACGGTTGATTTCCTCGCGGAGCTCGCAGGTGACGGAGCAGCGCTCGAGCTCGGCATCGGTACGGGTCGCGTCGCGATCCCGCTCGCGCGGCGAGGCGTGCCCGTGCACGGCATCGATCTCTCGGAGGCGATGGTCGCACGGCTGCGCGCGAAGCCGGACGGGGCCGGGATCAGCACGACGATCGGAGACTTCGCGACCACTCGGGTCGACGGGACGTTCCGACTCGCCTATCTCGTGTTCAACACGATCATGAACCTGACGACGCAGGACGCTCAGGTCGCATGCTTCGAGAACGTCTCCCGGCACCTCGAGCGGGTCGGCTATTTCGTCATCGAAGTCATGATCCCTGACCTGCGGAGACTGCCGCCCGGCGAGCGCTACGTCCCGTTCGAGGTGAACGCGACGCACGTCGGCATCGACGAATACGACGTTGCGAATCAGGGTCTGATCTCGCATCACTACACGACCCGGCTCAATTCGGTTCCGTTCCGTTACGTCTGGCCCGCGGAGCTCGACCTCATGGCGCGCATCGCCGGCCTGACCCTGCACGAACGCTGGGGGGACTGGGACCGCTCACCGTTCACGCGCGAGAGCCGCAAACACGTGTCGGTCTGGCACCGACCCGGCTCGTGACCGCCGTGTTGCTCGCGTGCGCCGGCGTTCAGGAGTGCTGCACGAAGACGTGTTCAGCGGATCCGACGTACCGGTCGTGATGCCGGGCCTGCACCCGAGCCCGTTCCCCCAGATAGTCAGGACACAGGTACGCGGCCGCCCTTGAGGACGGGCTTGCGAGCGTCGCTCCCGTACAGAAGCGTGCCGGCAGCCAGCTTGACCTTCCAGGTCACGGTGCCGACGAACCTGACCGTTGTCGAGCGACCCACCCCGGCGCCCACGAGCCTTGCGCCTCGCACCGCAGATCGATCGCGCACCGTGATCACTGCCGGGCCGATCGTAAGGGCCCTCACAGGCCTCCCTGCAGGCGTTGCGAGGCTCACGGCCTTCGCGGTCACGGTCAGGGTGAGGCGCACCGGCGGCTTCGCCGTGGGCGGCGGCGGGGCCACCTCGCCGACCGCGAATGACCCGCTCATCTGGCCGGGATGCGGGTCACAGACGAACGTGTACTTGCCGTTTACGAGGTCGAGCGCAAACGTCGTCGAGCCCGTCGTATCGATCCCCGTGGAGACGTCGACACCCGGCCCTCGGAGATGGAAGTTGTGATCCTCGGACTCGTCGTCAACCGTGAGCGTGAATGCTCCTGCATCGAGGCGCGTGACCCGGACGCCCGATCCGTCCGTGAGCGAGATCGTGAACCCCGGGCCTACCGAGCCGTTCAACGGCGAGCCAACGGCACCGACCGTGCCCACGAGCACGAGAGCGACGACGGCGGATGCTGCGACGAGACGAAGACGGGTCATCGACTCTCCTACGCGAGAGGGGGGCAAGTGGATTTCAGCCGCGCAGTTCCGCGTCGAACCGCTCGGCGAGCGCCGCGACGACACGGTCGCGTACTACCGCGGCGTCATCGTCGGACAGCGTTCGGTCGGGCACCTGGAGCGAGAGGTGGATCGCGACGGACTTTTGTCCTTCTCCGACCTGGTCGCCGCGGTAGACATCGAAGACCCGAGCCTCGCGCAACTCGGGCGCGCCGGCCTCGAGAATTGCGTCGATGAGCGCGGCTGCGTCGACCAACTCGCCAACAACGACCGCGATGTCCTGGCGCAGAGGCGGGAAGGTGATTACATCGGCGTAGAGGATCCTCTCCGGAATCGGCGCAGTCAGGTCGACGAGATCGAGCTCGAAGACCCCCCACGCGCCGTCGAGCAACGCGGGGTGCAGCTCACCGAGCCGGCCCGCCCCGGTCGAAGCGGCCTTCCCCGGGTGCAGATACGGCGCCGTTGTCCGCGTCGGCCGGAGCTCGAGATGCAAGGCGTCGTAGAGAACCTCGAGAGCACCGCGCGCCGCCTCGAAGCCTCCCTCAACGATGCCACCGACCTTCCAGCGCTCATCCGGCAAACCACCCGCTTCGGCCGGCAGGTAGACGCGCGCGATCTCGAACAGGGCAATCCCGTCGTTCCCCGCATCGAGGTTCTCGCGAGCCGCAGCAACAAGGCCCTCGAGCAGAGTCGTTCGTAGAAGCGCCTGGTCGCCACTCATCGGATCGGGAAGCCGCAACACGCCGGGGGCAGGATCGGTCGCGACGAGACTCCAGGTGTACGCCTCGCTGAACCCCGCGCCGACAAAAACGTCCTCGACGACGCGCCGAAATCGCTGCTCCCGCGAGAGGTGACCCGAGACCGACCGGCGAAGGGGCATCGTGTGAGGAACGCGATCGAGCACGACGCGCGTGACCTCCTCCACGAGGTCGATCTCGCGCGTCACGTCGCGGGACCGCCAGGTGGGAACGGTCACGTCCCACGCATCGGAGACCTCGAAGCCGAGGCGCTCCAGAATCGAGCGTTGCTCGACCTCCGCGACGTCGAGTCCGACGATTCGGTTGGTTCGCTCCGGCCTGAGTCGCACGACAGGGCGTTCTGGCAGGCCAGAGTGGACGTCAGCAGCACCGATCAACTCCGCACCCGCGAGGTCGACGAGAAGACGGGTCGCCAGAACGGCGGCCGGCTCGGCCATGTGCGGATCGACGCCCTTCTCCCACCGGTTCGAGCCCTCCGTCCTCAGGCCCAGCCGTTCGGAGGTCTGGAGGATCCCGATGGGCTCGAAGTTGGCGGCCTCGAGCAGGATCTCCGTCGTCGAGTCGGAGATCTCGCTCTCGAGCCCGCCCATGATCGCGCCGAGCGCCACGGCTTTCGTACCGTCGGTGATCAGCAGGTCTCGCTCGTCGAGTTTTCTTCGTGTGCCGTCGAGGGTCGTCAGCTCCTCGCCCGCAGCCGCGCGGCGGACGAGGATCCCACCGCCGTCGAGTTTCGCACGATCGAACGCGTGCAGCGGACTGCCATAGACGTGCATCACGTAATTCGTGATGTCGACGACGTTCGAGATCGACCGCATCCCCGCTGCATGCAGGCGGGCCCTGAGCCACATGGGTGATGGCCCGACCGAAACGCCCCCGAGCACCCGCGCGATGTAGCGTGGGCAGCCCACGGAATCGTCGATCCTGACATCGACGTGTCCGGGGCCGACGATAGCCGCGTCCTCGACGTCGATGGGCAGAAGCTCGCCGTTGCAGAGCGTCGCAACCTCGCGGGCAAGACCGACCATCGAGAGAAGATCGACGCGGTTCATCGTGGTCGTGCAGTCGAGAACCTGCTCGCGCACCGCCAACACGTCGGAGAGCGGCGTTCCGGGCTCGATTCCGTCCGGCAGGAGCATGATTCCGTCGTGGTCCGACCCGAGGCCGATCTCGTCCTCGGCGAGGATCATCCCGCGGGACAACTCACCTCGTAGAGGGCGCTCGTCGAGAGGTGCCGGAAAGCCGGGAAGGAGCACGCCGGGCAGGCCCACCGCGACCGTCGCACCGACGCCGAAGTTCCAGGCGCCGCACACGATCTGGCGCAGGTCCCCCTCCCCCACGTCGAGCTGACACAGCTGGAGCTTGTCGGCGTTCGGATGCTTCGCGGCCTCGACGACCCTGCCAACCCGAAGGTACGAGAGGTTCTCTCCGACGTCCTCGACGCCGATCTCGATAACGCGCTCGACCTCGAGCACCGAGACGTTCAGCCGCCGGGCGATCTCGTCGGCGGTCGCATCGACGCGGACGTACTCGCGCAGCCAGGAGAGGGGGGCTCTCATGTGTGCCTCACCCGGACCGGATGCGTCGGCATGCCCGAGAGGCATGTGAGCTGTGCATCCGGCCGCGGGACAGGCTGCGCCAGTCCCCTACGGGGCTTCCTGCATATGAACTCAGGACTGCACATCAGAACTGCCTCGAGAAGCGGAGATCGTTACGCCAGAGTTCCCGCAGATCGGGGAACTCGTGTCGGAGCATCGCGATGCGCTCGAGGCCCCAGCCGAAAGCGAAGCCGCTGTAGCGCTCGGGGTCGTATCCGACTGCCTCGAAGACCTTCGGATCGACCATCCCGGCACCACCCACCTCGATCCAGCCGGAGTGACGGCACACGGGGCAACCGTCGCCATCGCAGACATGGCAGGAGACATACGCCTCGATCGACGGTTCCGTGAACGGAAAGTAGTGGGTGCGGAACTCGGTACGCCGGTTCTCGCCGAACAGCTTGCGCAGCAGGAAGTCCAGCGTGCCGGTCAGATCGGCCAGCGTGATGCCCTCGTCGACTGCGAGCCCTTCGACCTGGTGAAAGATCGGCGAATGGGTAGCGTCCGGCGTGTCGCGGCGGTAGGTCCGGCCGAGCGAAACGATGTAGATCGGAGGTTCCTGCGCCTCCATCGTCCGCACCTGGGACGGTGATGTCTCGGTTCGCAGCACCGTCTTCTCGTCGACGAAGAGCGTCGCAAGCGGCGAGCGAGCAGGGTGGCCGGCCGGGAAGTTGAGAGCGTCGAAGTTGTAGTACGTGCTCTCGACCTCGCGGCCATCGACGACGTTGTAGCCGAGGCCCAGGAAGACGTCCTCGACCTCTCGGCGAATCTGCGTGATCAGGTGGAGCTTGCCTCGGCTGTAGCCGCCAACGGGCAGTGTCACGTCGACGCGCTCGGTGGTCAGCCGGGCATCGAGCTCGGCGCGCGCCAGTTCGGATTCGCGTGCGTCGATCGCCGCCTCGAGACGCTCCCGGACAGCGTTGAGGGCCATGCCCGTCTCGCGGTCGCGTACCTCGCGGAGCGCCTGCTTGAGCGCGCTCTTACGTCCGAGGTACTCGACGCGCACGACCTCGATCGCGTCGGCTGACTCAGCCGCGGCGGCAGCAGCCAGTCCCTCCCGCTCGAGTGCGTCGGCATCCATGACGGGCCGAGCGTACCAATGCAGTCAGCAGGGCCGGACGGGATCGGGAGCGTCCGTACACTCCCCTCGTGGCGCTCTACGACTCGATCGCGGGCATCTACGACCCGTGGAGCGCGTCCGTGGTCGAGGACATCGCCTTCTACGTCGACGAGGCCAAGCGCTCCGGTGGGCCGGTCGTCGAGCTAGCCGTCGGCTCGGGTCGCATCGCCGTCCCCATCGCGCGCACCGGAATCAGCGTCATCGGGGTCGATCTGTCCCCCGGCATGCTCTCGGTCGCGAGCGCACTCGGCGAGGAGCACGGCGTCTCGGATCTTCTCGACCTCCGCGTCGGCGATCTCCGCGAACCGCCGGTCGACGAGACCGTGCCGCTCGTGATCTGTCCATTCCGCTCCCTCCTCCACATGGCGGACGAGGACGAGAAGCTGCGGGCGCTCCGCGCCGCCCATGATCTGCTCCAGCCCGACGGGCACCTGGTCTTCGATGTCTTTGCGCCGAGCAGCGAGGACATCGCCGAGACGAACGGCCTCTGGCTCGAGCGCGAGGAGAACATCTTCGAGCGGGCGGACTGGGACGAGGCGACCAGAACGCTTCGTCTCTCGGTGCGCTCGGGCGAATCGGCCGCGTCGATGGATCTCCACTGGTTATCCGCGATCGAGTGGCGCCGCCTCATCGACGAGGCAGGGTTCGACATTGCCGGGCTCTATGGGTGGTTCGATCGCCGGCCGTACCAGGGCGACGAGGACATGATCTGGATCTGCCGGAGGAAAGCGGAGACCGTGTAGTCTCCCGTTCATGATTGTCGTCTGGATCATTCTTGGCCTGGTGGTGTTGCTCGCGATCTACCTGATCGCGCTCTACAACGGCCTCGTCACCAAACGGAACCGGGTCGACAACGCCTGGGCCCAGATCGAGGTGCAGCTCAAGCGGCGCCGCGACCTGATCCCGAACCTCGTCAAGACGGTCAAGGGGTATGCGGCACACGAGCGCGGAACATTCGAGGCAGTCACGCAGGCACGCGCTGCGGCAGCAGGCGCGCAGGGACCTGCCGCGGCGGCAGAGGCCGAGGGATTCCTCACGCAGGCCCTGGGAAAGCTGTTCGCCGTCGCCGAGGCGTATCCCGATCTGAAGGCGAACGAGAACTTCCTCGACCTCCAGAACCAGCTCCGCGACACCGAGGACAAGATCGCCGTGTCCCGCCAGGTCTACAACGACACCGTGCTGACGTTCAACAACGCGATCCAGGTCTTCCCTGCCGTTCTGATCGCCGGCCCGTTCGGCTTCACGAAACGCGAGTTCTACGAGGTCGAGGATGCAGCCGATCGCGACGTGCCGACCGTGAGTTTCGCGCCGGACGCACCGGCGGCACCGGCAGCTCCCACGGCCGGCGATGCGCCCACGCCTCCGAGCGTCTAACGCCCTCCTCGCAGTAACGCTTGCGGCCCTCGCGCTTGCGGGAGTGGCCGAGGCGAAGTCCTTCACGCTACCGCAGGCTCAGGTCGCGATCCAGGTGACGAAGGACGGCAGCATCGTCGTCGACGAGTTCATCACGTACGCGTTCAGCGGATCCTTCAGTGGCGGTTACCGGGATATTCCCCTACGGGCAGGCGAGAGGGTCGACCAGATCCGCGTGAGCGAAAAAGGACGCGGCTACCGACCGGGCGGCTGCACCGATCTCGGTTGCGCCGATGTGCCCGAGACGTTCGGAACAGTGATCGGCCCGGGGAACGCCCGTGTCGTCTGGCACTTTCAGGCGAGCGACGAGCTCCGAACGTTCGTCGTGCACTACCGCCTCAGGGGCGTCGCGGTCTCGTACGACGACGTTGTCGACGTCAACCTGAAGGTCTGGGGATCGGAGTGGAACGAGTCTCTCGGGAGACTCACCGCGACGGAAGCCGGACCCGGCAAGATCCTCCGCTCGTGGGGCCACCCCGTCTACGTCCGAGGCGACGTGCAGTTCGCGGGGAATCGAGCTGTGCTCCGCGCCGTCGACGTTCCGGCGGGGCAGTTCGTCGAGCTACGCACCGTGTTCCCGCGTTCTGCGTTCAACTCCACCCTAGGTATGCGCGTTGCCGAGGGCGACGGCCTTGCGGAGATCATCGGCGCCGAGAAGGCCGATGCGGCCGCGTTCGAGAAGGACAGCGAGCGCATCGAGAACGCCAAGCGGCACCCGCTGCGCTACGTGCTGATCCTTGCCCTACTCGGGGTGATTCCGGCGCTCCTGATCGTCGGTGCCGTCTTCTGGTTCTACGGCCGGGAGCTAAAGAGTGGCTACGACCGCGAGTACGAGCAGGAGCCGCCGACCGACACCGAGCCGGCGCTCGTCCCGATCCTCGTGCGCCAGGGAGGAGAGGCCGGGTCGTTCGAGTTCACGGCGACGCTCTTCGACCTGATCCGCAGAGGCGTCTTCACGTCGAAGCCGGTGGTCACCGACCGGGCGATCTGGGGCGGCCTGCGCACCGAGAGCATCTCGGACCTCGAGATCTCGGCCGGAACGAAGGAGGGGCTGGTACTCGAACCCTGGGAGAACGCCGTCGTGCGTGTCGTCGAGGGCGTGATCGACGACGGACCTGAGCACCTCTCACGCTTCAGGGAGCGCATCGAGGGCGACCGGGAGTCGATGAGCAAGCACTTCACCGCGTTCAAGGCGAACGTTTCGACGGCCGTCGACAACCGCGCCTGGTTCATCTCGCGTGGGGCGGCCGCACTTGCCGCCGCCCTCCTCGTGCTGCTTGTGCTCGCAGCTCTCCTGATCTACCTCGCCGCCGACGGCTGGCGCAGCGTCTATCCACGCTGGAGCGACGTCGTGCTCGGCGGATTCGCCGTCGCGACGCTCCTCAACGCGGCGATTGTCGTCGGAGCCCTCACGCAGCGCAAGCTCTGGCGGCGCCGGTCAGGCGCGGCGGGGGTCGAGGCCGAGCGCTGGGAGGCGTTCCGTCGCTACCTCACCGACTTCCCCCGCCTACATGAAGCTCCACCCGCCACGCTTGCACTCTGGGAGCGTCTACTCGTCTACGGTATTGCGTTCGGCATCGCGGATCGCGTCTTGCAAGCTGCCCATCTTGCTATGCCTCAGGAGCTTGCCACAGCGTCCGCGATCTACTGGATCTCACCCGGCGGAAACCTCGGATCAGGCGCCTCGTCGATGGGCATCGGCGACCTTGCGTCGGGTTTCGGATCCGCGCTCGCACCTCCGTCGTCGGGCTCCGGCGGTGGCGGTGGCGGCTTCTCTGGTGGTGGAGGAGGAGGCGGTGGCGGGGGTGGCGGCGGCGCCTGGTAGGGCCGAGCGCAATCAGGCGGAGCGGCGCGAGAGCTCGTAGAGCGCGATCGCGCCCGCTGCAGCAACGTTGAGCGATTCGGCATCGCCCGGCATCGGGATCGCTGCGACCGTGTCGCACGCGGCGAGGATCTCGTCGGGGAGTCCCGCCCGCTCTGCTCCGAGCACGATCGTCACCGGTGCGGTCAGGTCGACGTCCATGAGCGCCATCGCTCCGCTCGCGTCGAGAGCGACCTGACGGCCCGGGCGTTCGTCCCACGAGACGAGCGGTACGCGGAAGATCGCTCCCGCGCTTGCCCGAAGCGCCTTCTGTGAGAGCGGCTCGGCACACCCTTCCGACAGAGCGACGCCGGCACCGAACGCGTCGGCCGAGCGAATCAAGGTGCCGACGTTGCCCGGATCGCCGAGGCGCCAGAGCGCGAGGCACGTCGTCCGCACGCCAGCCGGGAGGTCGGAACGTCGGAAGATTCCGATCACGCGCGGCGGGTGCGGCAGGGTCGACACACCGGCGAGCAGCTCGGCCTCGACGTTCTCACCGGCGATGAGGAGGTCGACCGGCTCGATTCCCGCCGCGAGCGCGGCATCGCAGAGATCCTCACCCTCACACGCGAACAGGCCTGCCTCCTCGCGTTCCTTCTTGCGTTGTAGCGCCCGAACGAGCTTGAGCCGCGGGTTGTCCTTGGACGTGATCACGTCGCGCCGCCTTCGAAAAACACTTCGACCATTGGCGAATCCGCGACGAGATCGTCGAGCGCTGCCTCCCTGCAATACCACTCGATCCAGGCGTGCGGTTGCGAGAAGACCCAGCGACGCGTGGGCTCGTCGAGGACAGGCACGGCGCGTGCTTCGACGTCAGCCTCGACCGACTCCTTGAATTGGAACGTGAACCGCTCGTGCGCGAGCATGTTGGCGTACCAGGAACGAGGGCCAGGCGTCCCGGTAATGAACGTCCGGCCTTGGAGATGAAGGAACCAGATCTCGGTCGTTCGGGGGAGGCCGCTCCGGGCACCCACCGTCGTGATGTCGATCGTCCCGTCCGACGCGAGTGCGGAGTTGACCGTGTCGTCCACGCTCGGGAACCTAGCCGACCCAGTCGATCCAGTTGCCGTGGAAGTCGACGAGTGCCACGAGTCGCGCGGGAGCGGGCCAGAGGCGCAGCTCGAGCTCCCAGAAGCTCTCCTCGTCCATGGACTCCCGCTCCTCCCGCCTCCGGGAAGAGACCCAGGCAAGCGGACGACCGTCGGAGGCTGCGACTTCGAGCGACGCACGCAACAGGTTGTAGCGCTCCTGCTCGAGATACCCCGTCGAGGCCGTCTGGAACACGACCGTGAGCGCGTCTGGCGATCGCTGCGCCAGGAGTTCGGGCAGGAGATCGACGTAGTCACCCTGGAGCAGCTCGGGTCGTGACGGGGCGTCGAGGAACGTCGCGATCGCCGCGTCGAGCCGTGCTCCCCGCTCGGTCGAACCCGGCCAGAGAAAGCTGTGCAGGAGGAGCGAGCCTTCCGCCGTTACGACGTCGATAGGGGCGAGGTCGATTCCCCGGCGGCCGCGGATCTCGAGCGGAGCCCGCAGCAGCCCCGCGGGCACGCGCCCGCGCTCGATCGCATCGAACGTGAGGCGCGCGCTCCGATCACCGAATGCTCCCTCCG
>NZ_JBDSNT010000038.1:0-9467 GCF_039915195.1 Gaiella sp. | reverse complement strand
CCGACGTAGATCAGGATCACGAGCCGAAACGTGGAGATCTGCCCGATGCGCACCCCGAACACGAACAGCGGCACGAGCAGGACGACGGGAGGCACCACCATCAGAGCGACGAGCACGCCGAGCACGGTGTCACGCCCCCGAAACGACCAGTGCGCGAACCCCCAGGCTGCGAGTGCCGCAACGAGGAGTGTCACCGCGACCGCGCCGAAGGAGAGGAGCGCCGTGTTGCCGAGCCAGCGCGGGAACTGGTCGCCGAGGGCGGAGCGGAAGCCGTTGAGCGTGGGATCGGCGACGGGGGCCCAGGGATGCGCCAGGAAGCTCGCCTGGGTCTTGAACGCGGCCGAGACCATCACGTAGACCGGAAAGAGCGCAATGAGCGTCGCCAGGATGAGCAACCCGTGCTTCGGGAGGGTGCTGACGAGGCGCCTACGCATCGAGACCGATTCCGGCTCGGCGCTGGACGCGGAAGAACATTGCGATGAGGACGAGGGTGACTGCGAAGAGAGTCACCGCCGCGGCTGAAGCGATCTCGGGCGACTGGTACTGGAATGCGGTTTGGTAGATGTATAGCTCCGTCACCTGGGTCGCGTCACCTGGACCTCCCTGGCCGTTCGTCATCACGTAGACGTAGTTGAAGACCCAGGAGACCATCGTGATCGCCTCCACCACGACGTAGAAGATGATTACCCCGGAGAGCTGCGGGATCGTGATCCTGCGGTGGAGCCGGAAGAAGCGGGCGCCGTCCATACGGCCCGCTTCGAAGATGTCGGACGAGACGGACAGGAGTCGCGCCAGGAAAAGGACGATGCCGAACCCGAGTTCGCGCAACACGATCACCGCCGTCATCGTCCATAGCGCCCACCGCGGCTGGCCGAGCCAGTCCTGGGCGAGGCCGCCGAACCCGACGGCCCGAAGCAGCTGGTTGACGAGGCCGTTGAATTGGAGCAGCTGGCCGAACACGACGCCGATCACCGGGATCGCGAGGATGTAGGGAAGGAAGAGCGCCCAGCGGTGGAAGCGCCATCCACGGAGCCCTTCGAAGAGCAGAATCGCGAGTAGGAGCGACGTGGCGACGAGAATCGGCACGGCAAGGAGGAGCCGCGCGTTGTGCCCGAGAGCGGTTCGGAATGTCGGGTCGGTCCAAGTGACCCGGAAGTTCTCCGTCGTCCAGGCGCCATCGAAGAGCAGCGACGTCTTCACGAGCTCGAACATCGAGTAGCCGAACACGAACACGACGATCGCGACGGCGGGAGCGATCCAGAGGGCTGGCTCGAAACGACCAGGTCGGAAACGGCGTCTTCTTCGGGGTCGGGAAAGCGCAGCGGTGTCGGAGGTCATGCGACCTCCGACACCGTGCTTGAGAAAACGTCTACTTGTACGACCCGGACCACTTCTTGAAGTTCGCCATCTGCTTCCTCTGCGTCAGCCGGATGCGCTGGGCGATCTTCTCCGTCGCGGCCGCCGCCTTGGGGGCGTTGATGCTACCTCCAAGCAGGAGCTGGGACTGGGCGAAGAATGCCTTCGCGTCCAGCTCCGGCGGGATGAAGTTCTCCAGGTATGGAGAGCCGCTCTTGACGAGGTTGAACAGAACCTTCTGTTGCGGCAGAGTGATGAGCTTCGTGTTGAACCGGTTGTCGGCCGGGAACGCGCCCGTCGTCTTGAACCACGCCGACATCCGTTCCGGGTTGTGCATGAACATGATGAAGTCGGCCGCCACCTCGGGGTACTTCGTCCAGGAGGTGATGCCCACCGTCTGCGAGGTCGATCCGAGCTTGCCGGCGTACGGGCCGGTGCCCCACTTCGGCATCGGCATCACGCCGACCTTCGCGACGCCGACCTTCTTGACGAACTTCTTCACGTCCGAGCCGGCCGCGACGGTCATCGCCGCCTTGCCTTCGGACCAGCGCTGCTGGCCCTGGTAGAGCTCGAGCGAGTTGATGTCGTCGTTCCAGCACTTGTGATCGCGCAGCTCCTGCAGACGTGTCCAGTACGCCGCGAGCTTCGGGTCGGTGAACTTCGCCTTCCCGGTCGTTGCATCGAGGACGTCGCTGATCGACGTGATGCCCTGGGCGCCGATGATCGAGAACAGCCAACCGCCGAACCAGCCGTCCTTGATGCCGCCGGCGATCGGTGTGATCCCCTTGGCGTTCAGCCTGTCGCACGCTTTCAGCAGGGCGGGCCAGGTGGTGGGCACCGCTACGCCGGCCTTTGCGAGCACGTCCTTGCGGACGAGGACCGGGAACGAGGGCTGGACATACCACGGAGCCGTCCAGACCTTGCCGTCGAACGTGTCCTCCTTCGCGTTCAGATAATGCGCGAGTTCGGACTTCGGAATATAGTCGGATACCGGCTTCGTGTTGCCGAGCCAGGCATCGTCGAGTGACCAGATGCCACCCCAGAAGTATTGGATGTCCGGGCCCTTCTTGGCGGCAGCTGCTGCCTTGAACGCCGGGATGAGGCCGTCCGTCGTCTGGAGGACGGTCTTGATCTTCACGTTTGGGTGTTTCTTCTGGTAGGCGGCGACGGTCTCGTTCAGCCACGCCTTCGCGCCGGCAGCCTCCTGCTCACCCCACCAGGACATCGTCAGGTTGACGGGTCCCGTCGGGAAAGCCTGCTTCGTCGTTTTTGACGACCGCGAGGCGAGCCCCGCTGTTGCCAACACTGCCGTGACCACGACCACAACGGCCACGACGACCCCGAGCTTGCGATGCATTCGCTTCACCCTCCTTTGGATTCTGGATCTCCATCTTCCTCCTTCGCTCAGGCACGTGCAAGGGCGCACGATCGAGCCCGACCGGCAAGCTCGCGTGCGCGACGCCGCCGGGGTGTGGATCACAGGGTCAGGTCGTGCTGGGAGAGGACTTCGCAACCCTCCGACGTGACGAGCACCACCTGCTCGACTCGTACGCCGACGCCCTCGTAGGATCCTGGCTCGATCGCGACGACCATCCCCTCCTCGAGCACGGTCGTCGACCCCGGAATGATGCGCGGCTCCTCGTGCCACCCGGTGCCAAGGCCGTGCCCCGTGTGATGCGGGAACTCGAGGTGTGCTCGCGCCAGCGCGTCGAGCTCCCCCGCGATCGCTCCGGGCCGGACTGCCGCGATCACTTCCTCGAGCGTCGACCGGGCTCGCGCGTGGGCGACGCGAGCGGCAGCTGATGGCTCGCCGATCGCGAACGTCGCGCACGAGTCGCCCCAGTAGCCTGCGACACGGGGAACGAGGTCGCAGAGGACGAGGTTGCCCTCCGCCAATACCCTCGTGGTCGGAGGGCCGCCGACATCGGTCGTGCGCTGGCCCGAGACGAGATCGGCCAGCACGGGGAGCCGTGTCTGCGCAGCGCGTTCCATTGCTCCACGGACAACCATCCAGAGATCGAGCTCGGAGATTCCGGCCGTTGCGTGGGCGCGGGCCGCCCTCTGCCCCTCGTCGCACACGGCGATCGCCGCCCGAATCAGCTCGATCTCGTCGGGATCCTTGACGGCGCGTGCCTTCGCGAGTTCGCCTCCGACGTCGATCCAGTCGTGGCCCTCCGCGAGTGCGGCGGGGAGAGTCCCGGCATCGATCGCGATGGAGGGGCTGTCGATCACTCCGGCGAGCGTTCGGGCAGCGGCCCCTACCGGGTCGACGGGGCCGATCCCGAACCCGGGGTACACCGCGACCTCGCACCCCGTGGCCGCGGCGGCATCGGCCTCGTCTTCGCTGACGACGAGAACCGGGGTGCCGCCGGCCGCGAGGACGGCGATCGCCGAGAGCGCGAATGCGCTCGGGCCGGTCTCGATCTCCGGCGCGTAGCCGGTCAGCCAGGTCACTGCAGACGGGTGTGCAACGACGATGGCGCCCGCTCCCGCCGCCTCGGCGATCGCGAGCGCTCTTTCCCGCCGGGACTGCATCAGAACGTCACCGTCAGCCCGCCGTCCACGGTGAGTACCTGCCCGGTCGTGTAGGTGTTGCGCTCGCTGCCGAGCCAGGCGACGTGCTCGGCGATCTCCTCGGGCATCGCGTAGCGGCGGATCGGGATCTTCCCGTGCTTGACGTAGATGTCGGTGAACCACTCGCTCTCGAGCTCGTCCTTGCCGTCGACGACGGACATGCGGGTCGAAACGAACCCGGGAGCAACCGCGTTGACGAGCACACCGTGCCGCGAGAGTTCGACCGCCAGCGTCCGCGTTGCCTGCTCCAGACCGCCTTTCGCGACGTCGTACGAGAGTGCGAGTTCCTCGCCGAAGCGGCCGTGGACCGACGTGATGTTGACGATGCGGCCGTACCCTCGCTCGATCATGCCCCGTGCCGCACGGCTCGCGAGGAAAACGGGGGCGTGCAGGTTGACCGCGAGCACCCGCCGGTACGAGGCGAGCGTCAGGTCGATCGCGAGCGCAGGCTCGAACACGCCTGCGTTGTTGACGAGCACGTCGAGTGGGCCGACCGCCGCCTCGGCTGCGTCGAGCAACCCTTCGAGCGACTCGGTCTCAGCCAGGTCCCAGCGCAGCGCCTGGACGGACGGCCCGAGGTCGGGGACGTCCTCGATATCGACAGCCGCTACCCGCGCACCTTCGGCTGCGAGTCGTTCAGCGATCGCCCGGCCGATCCCGTTCGCAGCGCCTGTGACGAGCGCCGAGCGTCCCTCGAGAAGGATCATCGCCGCATCATTGCCTCTCCCCGGTTGCGTCTTCTCATAGCTCCTCACTCGTTGTCGTTCGTCGTTTCCGGAGCGGCCGGATAGCATCCGCTGATGATGCACTCTCCCGTTCAAGCGTCACGGTGTCAACGACCATGAAGATCACCGACGTCGAGCCGATCGTTCTGCGGCTTCCCCAGGTCGATGCGACTCGCGCCGACGGAACGCAGGACGCGTTTCTCGTCCGCATCCACACCGACGAAGGGATCGTGGGAGTCGGCGAGGCCGATACGGCGCCGATGCTCGCGCGGACGATTGTCGAGATGCCGTCGTCCCACTCGGTGGCTCGCGGCCTCCGGGAGGTGCTGGTCGGCGAGGATCCGCTCCAGATCGACCGCCTCTGGCAGCGGCTCTTCCACGCGAGCGACCACTACGGCCGCCGCGGTGCGGCGTTGCACGTGATCAGCGCGATCGACATCGCTCTCTGGGATCTGGCCGGGAAGGCCGCAGGCCGGCCGGTCTCGGAACTGCTCGGCGGCCGGCGCCTCGACCGGATCCCGGTCTATGCGAGCGAGGTGATGCCGGAGACGACGGACGACGTGCGGCGCATCGCCGAGCGGGCGGTCGAGGCCGGCTACTCGGCGCTCAAGCTCGGCTGGGGGCCGCTCGGGCGGGACATCGCGTTCGACGAGCAGCTCGTGCGCGCTGCGCGCGAGACGCTCGGTTCCGACCGGACGCTGATGCTCGACGGCGGCCGCGCCTACACCGTCAAGCGCGCCCTCGAGCTGCTGCGATTGGTGGAGGAGCATCGTCTGTACTGGTTCGAGGAGGCGCTCCAGCCTGACGATCTCGAGGGCTACCGACGACTTGCGGGACGCACCGACGTTCGGATCGCGGCGGGTGAGGCAGACGAGACGTTCGCGCCGTTCCGAATGCTCGTCGAACACGGCGGGGTCGACGTCCTTCAGCCCGACCTCGCTCGCTGCGGCGGATTCACCGTTGCCCGGCAGATCGCGTTGCTCGAGCGATCGTCGACGGTCGAGATCGTGCCGCACTGCTTCTCGACCGGCATTCTCGTGGCGGCATCGCTGCACTTCGTCGCGACGCTCGACCGTGCGACATGGTCAGAGTTCTCCGTTGCCGACTCGCCGCTCGTGAACGGGATCCTGCAGGAGCCGTTTGTGCTCGAGGACGCCGCGCTCGCCGTCCCAACAGGCCCCGGCCTCGGCGTCGAGCTCGACCCGGACGCGATCGCCCGCTTCAGAGTGCAGTAGATGGCTGCGATCGAGTTTCGCGGCGTCACAAAGCGTTTCCCCGACGGGACGATCGCGGTCGATGACCTCCACCTCCGCATCGAGGACGGCGAGTTCATGATCTTCGTCGGGCCGTCCGGGTGCGGCAAGACGACAGCGTTGCGGATGGTCGCCGGGCTCGAGCATCCGACCTCGGGCGAGATCCTGATCGGCGGCAACGTTGTCAACGACCTCGACCCGGTCGACCGTGACATCGCAATGGTGTTCCAGAACTACGCTCTCTACCCGCACATGACGGTGCGTGGGAACATTGGTTTCCCGCTCGAGACACAGCGGCTGCCAAAGGCCGAGCGGGAGCAGCGCATCGCCGAGGCCGCGTCGCTGCTCGGCCTCGAGGATCTGCTCGAGCGCAAGCCGGGGGCTCTCTCCGGCGGCCAGCGCCAGCGCGTCGCGATGGGTCGCGCGATCGTTCGTCATCCGCGGTCGTTCCTGATGGATGAGCCGCTTTCCAACCTGGACGCCAAGTTGCGGGTGCAGATGCGCGCAGAGCTCGTCAAACTGCACCAGCGCCTTGGCGTTACGACGCTGTACGTCACACACGACCAGGTCGAGGCGATGACGCTCGGTCAGCGCGTCGCCGTGCTCGATCACGGGGTCGTGCAGCAGGTCGACCCACCCGACGTTCTCTACAACCGGCCCGCGAACATGTTCGTCGCGTCGTTCATCGGCAGCCCGTCGATGAACTTCCTTCGCGCGCGAATCGATGGCGAATGGATCTTGTTCGGCGAGTTCAGACTGCACCTGCCGGGGACGGCCGCAGCGAGACTCAGCCGCAGCGACGGGGAGCTGATCGTCGGGCTCCGCCCCGAGTACTTCTCTGACGCACATCTCGCCGGCGGCAACGAGGCGATCCCGGTCACGGTCGAGATCACGGAGCAACTCGGCTCTGAAACCCTCGTCTACTTCCGGATCGACGGGGTCAAGGCGGAGAGCTCCGGGGACGCCCAGGCGGAGCTCGGGGGAGCGTTCGTCGCGAGGCTCGACCCGCGTACCCGCCCGGTGCCCGGCGAGCAACTGCAGCTGACCGTCGACCTCGAACGCGCCCACTTCTTCGATCCGACCGGCGCGACGCTGAGAATCGACGGCGCCTGAGCGTTCACGTGCCGGACGGCTAATCCCCCTTATACTCGCCCGCATCCAGGACAACGCGTCTCGAAAGGAATTCAGGTGGGCGTGCTCGATGGGAAGGTGGCGATCGTAACGGGGGCCGGGACAGGCCTCGGCCGGGGCATTGCGCAGGAGCTCGCCAACGCGGGCGCCTCGATCGCGGTGCTCGAGATCAACGGCGACGCGGCAGCGGTCGCTGCCGATGAGATCTCCCAGGCGGGGGTCAAAACTCGTGCCTATCCCACCGACGTGTCGGTGAGCAAGCAGGTCGACGATGCCTTCGCGGCGGCGGCGAGGGACTTCGGCCGCCTCGACATCGTGGTCAACAACGCCGGGATCAGCCGCGTCGGCCCTCACACGCAGGACGTGACCGACGAGGACTGGCTCGAGTCGATCGCCGTCATGCAGACCGGCGTCTTCTACTGCATGCGTGCGGCCGGCCGGATCATGCTGCCGCAGAAGTCCGGCTCGATCGTGAACATCTCCTCGATCCGCGGGTTCTCGCCAAATCCCGGTCGGATGACGTACTGCGCACCGAAGGCCGCCGTGATCATGATGACGAGCGTTGCGGCAGGCGAGTGGGCCCCGCACGGCATCCGGGTGAACGCGATCGCGCCCGGTGTCCTGCGCACGCCGATGTGGGATGCCGACGTCGCCCGCGGCGCGATCGACGAGCAGTACTACATCGACACCGTCCCGGCGCACCGGCTTGGGCTCCCGACCGAGGTCGGCAAGCTCGTCGTCTTCCTCTCCTCGGACGACGCGTCGTACATCACAGGCGGCGTGCACACGATCGACGGCGCTCTGACCTCGATCCCCGCCGGCTGACGACGGCAGGAGCGGACGCGTGTTCCTTCCGCTCGTCGACGTCTTTGGCGACGACGAGACCACGAGCCTGTTCTCCGAAGAGTCGTACGTCGCCGTCTGGCTCGAGGTCGAACGCGCTCTCGGGCGGGTGCAGGCGCGTCTAGGCATCATTCCAGCCGAAGCCGCTGCCGCGATCGACCGCGCGGCGGTGCCGGGCGCCGTCGACCTCGCGGCGCTTCGCGAGCGGTCACTCGTGGTCGGCTACCCGATCCTGCCGCTCCTCGAGCAGATCGAGCGCGCCTCGCCGGAAGCCGCTCGGCATGTCCACTGGGGGGCGACGACCCAGGACATCATGGATACCGGTCTCGTGCTCCTCATCGGGCGTGCGCTCGACCGGATCGAGGCGCTCTCGTGTGGGTTCGGTGATGAGTTGGCGCGGATCGCCGAGGAGCACCGGACAACGGTCATGCCCGGACGGACGCACGCGCAACCCGCCGTCCCGATCACCTTCGGCGGCAAGGCCGCCGTCTGGCTCGCGGAGCTCACCCGTCACGTCGAGCGGCTCCGTGCGGCTCGCCACAGGGCGGTCGTCATCCAGCTTTTTGGGGCTGCGGGAACGGCTGCGGCCCTCGGGCCGCGGAGCAGGGACGTCCGCCGCGGTGTTGCCGCTGACCTCGGCCTCGGCACCGTCGACGTCCCCTGGCACACAGCACGCGACGGCCTCGCGGAGGTAGCGTTCGTCCTCGCGGCACTGGCCTCGACGTGTGGCAAACTCGCACGCGAGGTCGTGGATCTCTCGCGCCCCGAGATCGGCGAGGTGCGCGAGGCGAGCGGCGACCTCCGAGGCGCCTCGTCGACGATGCCCCAGAAGGCGAACCCGATCGGAAGCGAGGCGATCGTTGGTCTCAGCCTTCTGGCGGCGCAGTACGCGGGCGCAATGCTCCCCGCGATGCACGCAGCACACGAGCGTGCCGCCGGCGAATGGCAGGCCGAATGGGACGCCGTACCCCTGGTCTGCGTTACCGCCGCGGGTGCGGTCGCGGGCGCTCAGCGGGTTCTCGCTGGCCTCAGCGTCTTCCCGGCCCGGATGAGGGCGAACCTCTCGGCCGAGGGCGGCGCGATCATGGCCGAGGCGGCCATGATGGAAATCGCTCGCACCGGTGGCCGGGCCGACGCGCACGCGCTCGTGTCGGAGGCGTCGTCCTTCGCTCGCCGTGAAGGGCTTACGCTCCGTGAGGCGCTCGAGCGGACGCTCGCTCCAGAGGTTCTCGCGGCAATGCCGCCCCTCGACCGTGTCCTCGACCCCAGCTCGTATCTCGGCGAGAGTGAGGCGATCGTCGCCGTAGCGCTCGCCGCCTGGGAGCGCGTCAGGCGCGCCGTGGGGGCTGAAAGATCTCGACTGTGATGCCGTCGGGATCCCGCAGGTACAGGCCGAAGCCGCCGGTGTTGATACCGGTGTCCACCTCGACGGGAGGCGAGACGAACGACGTCACGCCCTGCGCGACGAGCTGCTCGTACACGCTCTGGAGGTCGTCGACGAGAAAACAGAGGTGGGAGGCGCCGACGTTCCGCGGTTCGACGTCGGCACGTGTCCCGGCGGGGATGAGGTACTGGAACAGTTCGA
>NZ_JBDSNT010000007.1:0-11364 GCF_039915195.1 Gaiella sp. | reverse complement strand
GACGTTGGAGCGATCGAGTTCGTGCACCGCCGGCTCGTCGAGGAGCGCGACGAGGGTCGGGCGATCCTCCTCGTCTCGCTTGAGCTAGAAGAAATTCTCTCGCTCTCGGATCGAATCCTCGTCATCTACGAGGGCGAGATCGTCGGAGAGTTCACGCCAGCAGCCTCCGAGAGCGAGCTTGGTGTCGCGATGACCGGTGGCGGCCGAGGGGAGGGGGCGGCGTGAGCGAGCCCGATCAGCCGCCTGCAGGGGCACCGGGGGATCCGTCGGGTCTTGGCCCCGGAGTACGACAGCCGTGGCTCGAGCGCTACGACGTCGCAGCCAAAGCGGGAGGGCTTCTTGCGCCGGTTCTAACAGCGCTTCTTGCATTTGCCGTAGGAGGACTCGTCGTGCTCATCACGACGGGCAAGAACCCGCTCGCCACCTATCGCGCGATCTTCGAGGGCGCAGGTTTCAACTGGTTCCTCCCCTGGGTCAGCGGCGCTGAACGACAGGCTGCAGCGTTCAATATGCAGCAGACGCTGATTATCACAACGACGCTCATCCTCACGGGCCTAGCTGTCGCGTTCGCCTTCCGGTGTGGCCTCTTCAACATCGGCGGTCAGGGCCAATTCATCATCGGTGCTATTTTCGCCGTCTGGATCGGATCCTCGTTCGAGGGTCTGAATCCATTCATCCATGTGCTTGTCGCCGCCGTCGCGGGGGCTCTGTGCGGGGCGCTATGGGCAGGTATCGCGGGCTTCCTGAAGGCGACGGTCGGCGCCCACGAGGTCATCTCGACGATCATGCTCAACTGGATCGCGATCTGGGTCGGTGTCTTTTTGTTTGGCCTTGGCGGGCCACTCCAGAATGATCGTCAGGAGTTCGTGCCGGTCTCGAACGACATTGTTGAAGGCGCAAAGCTTCCGGTCTTCTGGGGTGACCCCATCTTCCAGGGCCTGCACGTTGGATTCTTCGTCGCGATCGGCGCGCTCGTCATGTACTGGCTGATCCTGAGCCGAACGACGCTTGGGTACAGCGTCAAGGCAGTCGGCTTCAACCCGGAGGCGGCACGCTACGGTGGCATCAACGTCCCCCGTAACTACTTCCTTGCGATGGCGATCTCGGGTGCGTTTGCCGGAACGGCAGGGGCGATGGACGTTCTCGGCTGGCAGTACAGACTGTCCACGGACAGCATCAAGGGCGCCACGATCGCGTTCGTCGGAATCGCGGTAGCGCTACTCGGACGGAACACAGCGATCGGGGTCGCACTCGCCGCTCTGTTGTTCGCGGGGCTGCTCACCGGCACCGCAACCCGGAACCTGGATCCGGAGGTCTTCCGCCCTGAGCTCGCCTCGAACCTCACGTTGCTGATCCAGGGACTCGTCGTGCTCTTCGTCGGTGCGGACCTGATCGTGCTCTGGCTGATGGCCCGCGTGCGACGGAGGAAACCGGCATGACGTCGATGGCGCTCGCCACCGCAACGCGCGCCCCCGGCGCGCTTCGTGCCGTAGCGTGGTTCGGCATCGCGCTCGGTCTTGTGGGCGTCTGGATCGCGCTCCCGCCGATCTCCGCGCGTTCGTGGATCTGGAGCCTCGTCATCTGTCTCGTCGCCGTCATGCTCGGCATCGGGGTCCTGATCCGAGGAGAGCGTCGATTCGGCGGGTTCGCGATCGCGTCTGGTGTGCTCGGCTTCATCGTGGGCTACTTAGCGACTCTCTCGGGCGTTGGGAAGCTCGAGACTGTTGTCGTCTGGTCGGCGCTCATCGCGTCGACCTTCCGATTCGCGACGCCTCTGATCTTCGCGGCGCTCGGCGGGATGTTCAGCGAGCGCTCCGGCGTGACGAACATCGGACTCGAGGGGATGATGCTGATCGGCGCCTTCTTCGGCATCCTCGGCGCCGACAAGTTCGGCACGTGGTGGCTCGGATTGCTGACGGCGATCGCAGCGGGAGCCGTGACAGCGCTTCTCCATGCCGTGTTGTCGATCCACCTGCGCGCAGATCAGATCATCGGTGGCACTGCGATCAATTTCCTCGCGCTCGGCCTGACCGGCTACCTGTACATCGACATCTACGGTGCACAGGGCACGCCCACCGATATTCCCGGCATTCCGTCAGTCAACCTGGGGTTTCTGGACAGTGGGTCGTTCTTCGATGTCGTGTTCGGCGATCTCAACCTGATGATCTGGGTCGCGATCATCCTTGTTCCGCTCTCGTGGGTTGTCCTGTTCAAGACACCGATCGGGCTCAGGATCCGTGCTGTCGGTGAACATCCGAAGGCGGCCGACACGGTCGGCATATCCGTCTATGGCATCCGCTACGGCGCGGTCGTCTTGTCGGGCATGCTTGCCGCCTGTGGGGGCGCGTATCTCTCGATCGGGTTTCTCAACTCGTTCAACGAGAACATGACCGCCGGTCGTGGATTCATTGCCTTGGCAGCCGTCATCTTCGGGAACTGGCGGCCTTTCGGCGCTGCCGCAGCCTGTCTTCTCTTCGGATTCTCGAGCGCGCTAGCAAAGCGACTCCCGGAGTACTCTGAGTCGGCAGCCGTACTCTTTCAGGCGCTGCCGTACGTCCTCACGCTGATCGCCGTCGCGGGTGTTGTCGGCCGCTCGATCCCGCCCGCAGCGGTCGGTCGCCCGTACAAGAAGTCCTAATGGGAAGCCGTCGCGCAGCGTGGTCCGTCGTGCTCGGCGTGCTTGCGACCGTCACGCTTCCGGCAGCGATCGCGGCAACGCGATACTCGAGCTCGTTCGATCTCCTCCACGCCGGCTTCGCTATCCCCGTCGCCCTGGTGGCAGGTGTCGGAGCCGTTGTGCTCGCCCAACGCGCGCGCGCGATTGATCGCGCGACGCTCGGCCGCGATACGAGTGGGAAGGCCGCCACGTGGGGTCGCAGCCTGGGCATTCTCGGCCTCTGTCTCGCCGTCTCCGCGACGATCTCGATCGCCGTGTACGGTGTCCTGATGGCGGCTGACTAGTGCGCTGAGCCGCGTCGTGCGCCCCCGGCCTTGTCGTCCGCGGCAGACATTCCCGCAGTCTCGTCTAGACTGCGTATCCGTGTTCGAGATAGGCTCTAGCCTGCGCGAAGCCCGCACGCGCCAGGGGTTCGACTTCACCGAGATGGAGTTTCGAACCAAGGTGCGCGCGAAGTACCTGCGCGCGCTGGAAGCGGAGCAGTTCGACCAGCTCCCGGGGCACACCTACATCAAGGGATTCTTGCGCACGTACGCGGAATCGCTCGGCATGGACGGCCAGCTCTACGTCGACGAGTACAACTCGCGCTACGTCGCCGGTGAGGAGGAGCGTCCGCTGCGGACACGTCGCGTACCGACGCAGTCGCGCCGCCAGCGGCAGCATCGGGAGTCTCGACTCGTCGTGATCGCCGTCACCGCCATGATCCTCCTCACGGCACTCGTGATCGCGGCCTGGAAGTTCGGTGACCCGGCGGAGCCAATGGTGCAGGGAGTCAACGCCCCGTCGACACCTTCGGCGGCTGCCGTCGCAAAGGGCGTCTCGATCACCGCCGCGCGCGGAGCATCGTTCATGGAGGTTCGGGTCGCATCGGCTGCGGGCAAACCGCTCTATCGCGGCACCCTCGAGCGGGGACAGGTGAAGCGGTTCGCTCCCCAGAAGCTGACGATCACCGTCTCCTCGCCGAGGAACGTGATCATCCGCGTAGCGGGCGTCAGAGTGAAAGTGCCGAAGAGCGGTCAGCTCACCCTTCCGCGCGGCTCTTGACTCGTCCGAGCGTCGCAATCGTCGTCACGGGCAGCGAGCTCGTGCGCGGGGAGCGGACGGACCTCAACGGCCCGTTCTTCGCCCAGGAGGCCCTGCGCCTCGGCCTCCAGCCGGCGCGCATCACGATCGTCGGTGATGACCCCGGCGATCTCGAAGCCGCCCTGCGGGAGGGCCTCGAGCGCGAGGTCTGTCTTGTCTCCGGTGGACTCGGGCCCACGCATGACGATCGCACGATCGAGCTCGTCGCGCGTGTAGCTGGACGTCCACTCGTGGTCGACGCAGGGCTCGAGCTGGAGATCGAGGCCGTCTCACGTCGTTTCGCCGAGCGGATGAGACGCGACTATGCGGACTTCTCGGCCGGAGTTCGCAAGCAGGCGACGCTTCCTGCCGGAGCGCTCTCACTGGGAATCGCAGGAACCGCACCCGGCGTTGTCCTCGCTACCGGCTCGTGTGTGGTCGTCGTGCTCCCAGGCCCGCCGCGGGAGCTGCAGGAACTATGGCCTCGCGCGCTCGTAGCCCCGCCGGTGCAGGAGGTTCTTGCCCGCACGACGCGTCCGGGACGACGCGTTGCGCGGCTCTACGGCGTCAGCGAGTCCCTCGTCGCGAAGTCCCTCGCCGACGCCGGGGGCGACGGAGACGGCGTCGAGGTGACGATCTGTGCACGGGATTTCGAGATCCACGTCGACATCGTCGTCGAGCCAGGTGCGGAGGCGCGGGCGGACGCGCTCGAGGCGGCGTTGCTCGAGCCGATCAGCACGTTTCTCTTCGGACGAGACGAACGATCGATCGAGGAACTCGTTCTCGATGCCTGCCGAACGAGAGGCCTCACGCTCGGCTCCGCCGAATCGTGCACCGGTGGGCTCGTTGCCAAGCGGCTCACGGACGCCGCGGGGAGCAGCGATGTGTTCCGCGGCGGCATCGTCGCCTACGCGAACGAGGTGAAGCAGGGGCTGCTCGGCGTTCCTGGCCCGCTCCTCGAGGAACACGGTGCGGTGTCGCCGGAGGTTGCCTCAGCCATGGCGCACGGAGCCCGCGAGCGCCTGGAGGTCGATGTTGCAATCTCGGTCACCGGCGTTGCCGGACCGGGAGGGGGAACACCCGCTAAGCCGGTTGGCCTCGTCCACCTTCACGCTGTAGGGCCAATGGGAGAGATCCCGTTTCACATGGAGCTTCCCGGAGGCCGCGACGTGATCCGTGCGCGCTCGGCCGTGGCAGCTCTGCATCTCCTGCGTCGCCTGCTCTAGGGGTTTTCGATGACACAGTTCCGGTGCAGACCGGCATCCGTTTCGGCACGCAGGTCGCGCTAGCGTCGGAGGCATGCAGGAGGCCGGAGACGTGATGCGAACATATGTTTGCATTACGTCCGATGGACGTGCTTATCTACAGGGACGAAACCAGTGGAACGACGAGGAGGAATGACGAAATGAATCGCGAGGAAGCACTCGACGTCGCGCTCGGCCAGATCGAGCGACAGTTTGGAAAGGGCTCGGTCATGCGCATGAGCGACCAGGCTCAGGTTGCGATCGGGGCGGTGTCGACCGGGTCGCTGTCGCTCGACATGGCGCTCGGCATCGGTGGGTTGCCTCGCGGTCGCGTTGTCGAGGTCTTCGGGCCCGAGTCATCGGGGAAGACGACGCTCGTCTACCACGTCATTGCCGAGGCCCAGCGGCGTGGCGGCATCTGCGCATTCATCGACGCCGAGCACGCGATGGATCCTCAGTACGCCCGACGGATCGGCGTCAACATCGACGATCTGCTCGTCTCGCAGCCGGATACCGGCGAGCAGGCACTCGAGATCTGCGAGCTACTCGTTCGCTCGGGTGCCGTCGATGTCGTCGCAATCGACTCCGTCGCCGCGCTCACGCCCAAGGCCGAGATCGAGGGCGAGATGGGAGATAGTCACGTCGGCCTCCAGGCGCGGCTGATGAGCCAGGCGCTCCGCAAGCTGGCGGGCACGCTCAACCGCACGGACACGATCTGCCTCTTCACGAATCAGTTGCGCGAGAAGATCGGTGTCATGTTCGGCTCTCCCGAGACGACGCCGGGTGGCCGTGCGTTGAAGTTCTACGCGTCCGTTCGGCTCGACATCCGACGCATCGAGACCCTCAAGGATGGTGCCGAGGCGTACGGCAATCGCGTGCGTGTCAAGGTGGTCAAGAACAAGGTGGCGCCCCCGTTCAAGCAGGCGGAGTTCGACATCATCTACGGCAGCGGCATCTCCTGGGAGGGAACCGTGCTCGACGTCGGGATCGAGCGGAAGGTCGTTCAAAAGGCCGGCTCGTACTTCAGCTTCGGAGACGAGCGGCTGGGGCAGGGACGCCAGAACGCGACGGCGTTCCTCGGCGAGCATCCAGACCTCGTCCAGCAGATCCTCGCGCGGATCCAGGCAGAAGCCCCGCCCGAGCAGGTCGTCTCGGCACGCCTGCTGCCCCAGGCAGAGGGTGGATCCAACGTCGACGTGACACCGATCGAGGACGACGAAGCAGCGACCGAGAAGGTTCAGGTCGAGGCCTAACCCACCGCACCTCTCTATTCTTCCCGCGAGCGCGATGGCACACGGCAGGCGAGCACCCGTCGTGACAGCCCTTCGCGCGCGCGGGAAGGATCGGGTGGAGATCGATCTCGACGAGCGTCCCTGGCGCGTCGTGCCCACGGAGGCCGTGTTCGTTGCTCGCCTCTCGGTTGGAACCGCGCTCGATCGTGCGACGGCGCGGACGCTCGGGCGAGAGCTACGCCGCCTCAGGGCGCAAGCGCAGGCGCTGCGAGCGCTGCGAGCACGCGACCATACGGTCGCTTCGCTCGAGCAGAGACTCAAGGACAGGGGTGCCGCTCCGGGAGTTCGTCGCGAGACGCTCGAGGCGGCGCAGCGCGCCGGACTCGTCGACGATCAACGCTTCGCGCGCACCCGTGCGATGCTGCTCGCGACGAGGGGGGCGGGCAACCACTTGATCGCAGACGACCTCGAGCGGCAGGGAGTGTCGGACGACGAGATTCGCGTCGCCGTCGAGAGGCTCGAGGCGGAATCGGTCCGCGCCGGACGGATCATCGAAGCCCGCGGGAGCACGGCCAAGACAGCGCGGTACCTGGCCTCGAAGGGGTTTTCCGAGGAGACGCTCGAATCGCTCGTTGCGGACCTGTCCGCTGACGCTATAGACTAGGTGTGCTTCATCCGAACAATTGACCTGCACAGAGCGCATTCCCCGAAAACCGGCTGATCCAGTGACCACCCACCATCTGACCTCATCGAGCGTTGCGACAACCGCAGACCCGCGGAGGGAAGCCCGTCCGAGATAGACGCTGCTGTACGACCGGTTGACCGGGAGACCGCCAGTGCAGGCGGTGTCCGGATGTGAGCGACCGCGGCAATCGCCGCGTGACAACCCCCACCGGGAGCGTCCATGCTCACTGTCGCCGCAGCACTGATCGGAATCGCCGTCGGAGCGGTCGGGCTGTGGGTCTGGCTCCGGACGGTCAGCACGTCGCGGCTCCGGCTCGCCGAGGACCAGCGCCGATCGCTGCTCGCGGACGCCGAGCGCGAGGCAGAGACGACGCGGCGTGAAGCTCAGATCGAAGTCCGAGAGCATGCCGTCCAGCTGAGAGGCAACTTGGAGCGGGAGATTCAGGAGTCGCGCGTCGAGATGGCCAAGGCGGAGGCGCGGGTACAGCAGCAGGAGTCGGAGCTCGAGGCGAAGCGCGAGGAGCTGGCCCGGCGTGAGCAGGGCGTCGCCGATCGCGAGGTTCATACCAAGCAACTCCAGGAGCAGCTCAAGGCGGGGAGTGACGAAATGCTCCGTGAGCTCGAGCGCGTCGGCGGGCTCACGCTCGGCGATGCACGCGCGCAGCTACTCGAACGGTCGGAGGATCTCGTTCGGCACGAGCTCGCTCGCACCGTGCGGCAGCTCGACGAGGAGGCCCGTACCGACGCGAAGCGGAAGGCCCGCGCGCTCGTCGCCGACGCGCTCCAACGGGTAGCGGCGAGCCACACCGCCGAGACGACGGTCAGCGTCGTCGAGCTTGCGTCAGACGACATGAAGGGCCGGATCATCGGACGCGAGGGACGCAACATTCGCGCCCTCGAGCACCTCACCGGCGTTGACTTCATCATCGACGACACACCCCACGCGGTCGTGCTGTCCTCCTTCGACGGGCTCCGGCGAGAGCTCGCGCGGATGACGCTCGAGAAGCTGATCGAGGACGGACGGATCCATCCTGCGCGAATCGAGGAGATGTACTACCTCTCCAAGGCGGAGCTCGAGGATCAGGTTCGCCTCGCGGGCGAACAGGCCGTCTTCGAGGCGAACTGCGGCGAAGTCCACGAGGAGCTCGTGAACATCCTCGGGCGACTGCGGTACCGCACGAGCTACGGCCAGAACGTCCTGAAGCACACCCTGGAGGTCGTGCACCTTGCGGGAATCATGGCCGCCGAGCTTGGCGCTTCGGTGAAGACGGCGCGGCGGGCAGCGCTGCTCCACGACATCGGCAAGGCGATGACGCATGAGGTCGAAGGGACGCATGCTGCGGTCTCGGCGATGCTCGCCCGCCGCTACGGCGAGTCAGAGGGCGTTGTCCATGCGGTCGAGGCACATCACTACGAGGTGCAGCCTCAGACCGTCGAGGCTGTCCTCCTGATCTCGGCCGACGCGATCTCGGCCTCCCGCCCGGGTGCGCGCGGCGAGAGCCTCGAGCACTACATCAAGCGCCTCTCGGCACTGGAGGAGATCGCAACGGCGAAGCCTGGTGTCGCGAAGGCCTACGCTCTGCAGGCCGGTCGTGAGATCCGCGTCATCGTCGAGCCGACCGAGGTCGACGACGATGCGGCAGCCCTTCTCTCCCACGAGATAGCGCGCCAGATCGAGGATCAGCTCGAGTACCCCGGACAGGTCAAGGTGATCGTGATCCGGGAGAGTCGCGCGATCGAAATAGCGCACTAGCGACTCGGCATTCGTCTAGGATCTGCGCCCGTGACCGATCTCCTCAACGAGAAGCCCTCGCCACTCGACGCCGCGATCGGTCTCGTTGCAGTTGAGCTCCTGGAGAACGAGGTCGTTCTGAGGCTCGATCCTTCCCCCGCAGCCCTTGGCGACAGCGTCCCGAGGCCGTTCCTTCACGGAGGGACGCTCGCGACGTGCGTCGACACAGCTGGTTGGTACGCGCTGGAGCACACGAGCCCGGGTGGGTGGATCGCCGTTGATCTCCGTTGCGACTTCCTGCGCCTCGCCGCCCCCGAGCCCCACAGGGTGCTCGCCCGTACGCTGCACGCCGGTCGCACGCTCGGCACGGCTGACGTCGAGATCACACCGTGGGATGACCCCGAACGCCTCATCGCCGTCGGGCGTGCACGATACATTCGACCTCGGACATAGCGACCGTCAACCAACAAGGAGCGGTGATGGAACTCGGCAAAGCCTTTTACGTCAAACTGGTTGCAGGAATCTTCGCCATCGGCGTGGTTGCCCTGCTCGGCTTCGTCCTTTTCGATCGGCTCGTCTACCGCTACGGCATCATCGGCGGCACGGCCGTGATCGTCGGGATCCTTCTTCTGATCGCCTTTTTCTACGACCGTAAGCACGTGCGCAGCTATGACGATGCTGACGCCTGATCCGTCTCGAACGTTCACGCGGGTTGGCACTTCCATTTGCGAGGATGTACGGATAGAGTCTCGCCGACTTTGCGGCGCACCCTGGGACTTCTTGCAGCGGTAATAGCGACAGCGGCGCTCCTCTCGAGCGGCGCCAGCTCACGGCTCGTCAACCCCGCTGCGCCGGACGCCGGCGGAGTGGGGGAGGTGGCGATCTTCTACTACCCCTGGTACGGCACGGAGCGCGACGACGGGCAGTGGCAGCACTGGCAGCAGAACGGCCACAGCCCGCCGACGCAGGTCGCGTCTGGATGGTTCCCCGCACGCGGCCCGTATTCGTCGTCCGACGTCTCGGTCGTGCGCGCACAGATGAGGGAGATCGCGGCGATGGGGGTACAGACCGTGATCGTCTCCTGGTGGGGTACTCAGTCAACGGAAGCCACAAGGCTCCCGATCGTGTCGCAGCTTGCGCGGCAGGTAGGGCTGAGGGTCGCGTTGCACGTGGAGCCGTTCAAGGGACGAACGCCATCGTCGCTCGAGGATGACATCAACGGCTTTCTGGCAACAGGCATCACCGACTTCTACGTGTACGACTCGACGCTGACCGCGGACGCCGACTGGGCGGAGCTCAATGAGCGCCTCTCTGGAGGGCGGCTCTTCGCGAACACCGGAAAGCCCGGCAAAGCTCGCGCTGGCGGCTTCGACGGGCTCTACACCTACGACGTGTTGCTCCACGACGGCAGCTCGTTCCCGCGGATCTGTGCCTCCGCTCGTCGGCTCGGGCTCGTCTGCGCACCTTCGGTTGGGCCGGGATTCGACGCCGTGCGAGCGACGGGCGACGCGCGGGTGCGAGAGCGTGCGCACGGGCGGGTGTACGACCGGATGTGGCGCGGTGCGGTGCGCGCTGACGCAGACGTCGTCACGATCACGAGCTACAACGAGTGGCACGAGGGGACGCAGATCGAGGCGGCACGGAACGTGGGGCAGTCATATGCCTCCTACGACGGCGCCTACGGTCTCACAGGCCGAGCGGCGCAGCGTGCCTACATCGACCGGACGACCATGTGGGTCAAGCGCTACAACACCCGGTAGAGGCGCTTCCAGCTCTCGCTCATGGGATTCGTCGACTAGTAGAGCGCAGCAGCAAGGCGCCGACGATAGATCGTCGTCAGCGGATCGTCCGGGCCGAGACGCTCGAACAGGGCAACGGCGATCTCGCGTAGTCGGTCGCGATCGGCGGCAGCCGCTGCAGGTACAGCGTCGACGATGAACTGCAGTGCGCCCTCCACGTCATCACGGTCGAGGATCTCTACCAGCTCGGGCAGCTCCCCAGACGCGCGCAACTCGTCGAGGAGCGCATCCGCGCGCGGCGGAGCAAGCAACTCGTCGAGGAACATGTCCAGAGCGGCACGCGATCGTACACCGGTGAACTGCGCAACGACGCGGCCGTCCCGGAAGGCCTTCACCGCGGGGATACCGCTGACCGAGTACGTCTCGGAGAGACCGGGATTGGCGTCGACGTCGACCTTCACGAGCGCGACCGCGTCCCCGCGATCCTCAACGGCGGCCTCGATCACCGGGGCGAGCGCGTGGCAGGGCTGGCACCAGTCGGCCCAGAAATCTACGAGCACCGCCTGGGTCAGTGATCGGGTGATGACCTCGTGCTCGAAGGTGTCCTCGGTGGCTTCGACGGGCATCAGGAGATCTCCCAAGCGACGACGTCAGCGGCGCATCCCGCGATGAGTGCCGCCGGAACATGCTCGGCAGCGACGCCGGCGAGCGATCGGTGGTCGACGTCGATGTGGATCGGAGCCCAGCTCGAGAGGCCTAACGCCGCAGCACCGTCGCTCGTACCGATCCCGAGCAGGTCTCCCGTGGAGATCACACCCCGCGTCCCGTTCTGCCTCCGCGCAATTCCCTCGAGCTCGCGGAGCTCCTCGAGCGGGTCAATGCGCATGTTCGAGTCCGAGCCGATACACAGGGGGATCGACCGCTCGCGAACCGCCGAGACGCTGAGAAACCCGTCTCCGAGATCCGCCTCGGTCGTCGGGCAGGCACAGATACG
>NZ_JBDSNT010000149.1:0-36383 GCF_039915195.1 Gaiella sp. | reverse complement strand
ACGACCTCTCCGCGAACATCGTCCGGCACCCCGATCGCGGCGGCAATCGCCACGGCCGGGTGACGGATCAAGCACTCCTCGATCTCTCCCGGACCGATCCTGTGACCAGCACTCGAGATGAGGTCGTCCGTACGGCCGACGCTCCGGTAGTTCCCCTCCTCGTCCACTTCGGCGAGGTCACCCGTGTGGAGCCAGCCGTCGCGCACCTTCGCCGCCGTCGCCACTTCGTCCCGCCAGTAGCCGAGGAAGACGACGGGATCGCCCTCCACCTTCACGGCAATCTCGCCGTCGACGAGGCGCAGCTCGTGACCGGGGTACGCGCGACCCATCCAGCCCGGCCGCTCGGGCCAGGCAGCGGAGTTCCCGATCAGCAGGTTCGCCTCGGTCTGCCCGTAGAACTCGTTCAACCGCACCCCGAACCGCTCGCGACACCACGCGGCCGTCTCCTCTCCGACCGTCTCTCCGCCACTTGCGATCGTGCGCAGGGCAACCGGCACCCCGTCGCTCCGGCGCATCATCCGCAACGCCGTCGCGGGCATGAACACGTTCCGGATGCCCGCGTTCGCGATCACGTCGAACCCCTGCTCGGGGTCGAACCGCGGCGTCCGAAACGCCACAACGGGCACCCCGTGTGCGAGTGCCGGCATGACGACGTCGTAGAGCCCGCCGATCCAGGCCCAGTCGGCAGGCGTCCAGATCCGGTCTCCCGGCTGGGGAAAGAAGTCGTGCGAGAGCTCGAATCCGGGCATGTGACCGGCGAGCACACGGTGTCCGTGGAGCGCGCCTTTCGGCGGGCCCGTCGTGCCGGAGGTGTAGACGAGCAGCGCAGGCGTGTCGGGCGTGGTCGGCGCGGCCGTGAAGTCGGGCGATGCTGCAGCGAGCAGTGGTTCGAGGTCGTGGTCGACGTCGATCAGCACGCCGTCGAAGCCGAGGGCGGCCACGCGCTCGAGCGACTCCCGCTCTCCGAGAACGACGCTCGGGTCCGATCCGCGCAGCCGCATCCCGAGTGCATCGCTACCGAATGCGCCGCTCAGTGGCACCGCGATCGCGCCGAGCTTGTAGATCGCGATGTGGACGATCGCCGTCTCGGGGCGCTGGGAGAGGATCAGCGCAACCCGGTCGCCAGCCTCGACCCCCTTTGCCACAAGGACGTTTGCGAGCCGGTTAGAGGCCTCACTGAGCTCGCCGAAGGTGATCGTCCGGGTGATCTCACGGCCGTCGGTGACGAGGATCGCGGGTTTGGAGCGCAGGTGCCGGTCGGCGATCTCGACGCCGATGTTCACGCGCTCGGGGAGCGACCAGCGATGCAACGATCGCAGCTTGTCGTAGCTGAGGGGCGCCTCGCTCAAGCCCACAGGTGCTCGAGCACTCGCAGGTAGACCTTCGTCGCGCGAACGAGCTCCGAGATGGGCACGCTCTCGACATCGCCGTGGGCGCCGCTTCCCGCGGGACCGTGGTAGACGGCCGGGATCCCGCACTCGCCGTTGAAGAACGCGGCGTCCGCCACGAGCTTGCCCCCGGAGATGGGTAGCTCAACGCCCGTCACGTCCGCGTAGCCACGCCGTAGGGCCAGCGAGAGCGGATGCTCGGGATCGATCTCGTAGGCCTCGCGCACGAGTCGCAGGTCGAGGTCGATCGTGCAGCCGGTCTCCGCGGCGACGCGGGCGAGCAGCTCCCGGAACTCCCTGTCGGCGTCTGCAAGGACGCTCCCCGGCGCCCACCGGCGCGTACCGACGAGCCGGCACGTGGTCGGAAACCGGTTGTAGAAGTCACCGCCGTCCACCTCCCCGAAGAAGTAGGTGTCGGAGCCGACGAGCGGGTGCTCGGCCGCGCCGAGCGCCGCGCTTCGAGCTGAAACCGCGTCGATCACCTTGCCGGCAGCGACGATCGGGTGCGGCGTGCCCGCCTCGGTCTTCAGCTCGTGCGTCGCCTCGCCGGGCCGCGAGACGACGATCTCGAAGGTCGCACACCCTGTGTGGGCCGCAATGAACCGGTCACTGCCGAGCTCGCAGACGATGACGGCATCGGCCTTGAACCCGTGCTCCTGGAGCAGCCAGGCGAGATCCTCGCCGCGGCCGCCCGGCGACTCGTGGAGCCCGGTCGCGAGCACGACGAGCTCTCCCGGGAACGAGTCGAGCGACTTGACGGCGCGGGCTGCCTCGGCTGCGCAGGCGAGCGCGCCCTTCATGTCGGCGGTGCCGCGGCCGTAGACGAGGTCACCCTCCACGCGCGGCGGTGCATGGGGGATCGGCACCGTGTCGAGGTGCCCGTTGAGAACCACGGTCGGTCCGGGCTCGCTGCCGCTGAGGCGGCCGATCACGATGGGCGTTGCGGGAAAGACCTCATCGAGAACCTCCACCCCGAGCCCGACCTCCTCGAGGCGGCGGGCATAGAGCCGGGCAACCTCGGCGGTATCGCCCGTGGGGCTCTCCACCTCTACGAGCTCGAGCGTGAGGTCGCGAAGACGGTCGGCATCGGCGTGCTCGATCATGTGGTGCTTCCTTTCTCGGAGGAATGTTGCACGACCAGTCCCATCAACCGATCAACTCGAAGTCAACGTCGAGCGCGCGGTAGGCCTCCACGGCTCGGGTGTCGCGCGTGACGAGGGGAATGCGCTCGGCCACCGAGACGGCGCCGACGAGTGCGTCGTAGACGGCACCGCCGGCGATGCCCAGTCCCGCGAGCCGATCGAGCAGCGCGGCACTCTCGGGCGCGCCGAGGAAGCGGGACGCGGGGAAGTTGGAGCGAAGCAGCTGCTCGACGACGTCCGCCGTTCGCCGTGCAGGCGGTGGCAGGCGTGTGAGAACGGAGAACGTCTCGAACGCCGCATGCCCCGCGAGCCCGAGGCGACGCGCTCCGATCGCGGCGACGACCGCGTCGTGATGCGCGTGGTCGGCGACGACGAGCGCTACCGCCACGCTCGTATCGACGAGCGACTCCGGCGGAGCCTGATCAGCGCCGGTCGGCATCGCGGAGCGCCCGTACGAGCTCGTCGTCGACCCCTGCGCCGGAGGCCGGGATGATCAACCGCCCACGTTCCTCGACGAGGCCGTCACCGGGCACGGGCTCGATCCTGATCCCGGCTCCGTCCGCAATCAGCTCCACGGCGCCCGCACGAAGCCCGATCTGGTCGCGCAGGATCTTGGGGACGACGAGCCGTCCTGCCTTGTCGATGGTAGACCGCATACCATAAGACTACCAGGAATATGGTTGGCGGCTATGGAGTCTCCGGATCGGCCTCCTCGAGCGCGTAGTCGAGCGCCTCGTTCAGCGTCATCGCCCGTCCCTGCTCCCACGCCTCGGCGAACGCTTCCTCGCCCAGCGCAGAGCGCAGGTCGTGGACGATCTGTTCGATGTCCGGCTGGCCGAGCTCCACCGTTCGACTTCCAATCGCCTCGTGAAGCGCGCCCGCCCAGGCGCAGAGATGGACGGACAATGAGCTCAGCCCACGGGAGAGCGGGCGACACGGAAGCCGATGTGGGCCGAGCGTCGCCCAGGAGAGCTACGGCTTCGCATCGCGCCGCGGAGGTAGTGGGGGCTCGTGCTGGCATACGAGCCCCCACGCAGCACGCGGGGAAGGCCCGTCGCCTGTTCCTCGCGCCCGTCGTCCTCCCGGTACGGGTACGGCGCGTAGGCGCTGCTGACCCACTCCCAAACGTTGCCGGCCATGTCGAGCGCGCCGTAGGGGCTCGCACCCTCCGCGAAGCTCCCGACGGCCGTCGGCGCCCCTTCTTTCGAGCCCAGGCCGAACGCGGCGAGCGCCCGGATATTGTGTTGATTCAACACAATGTCAAGTGGCTCCGGCTCGTTGTCGCCCCACGGGTAGAGCCGGCCGTCAGCTCCGCGGGCTCCCTTCTCCCACTCTGCCTCGGTCGGTAGGCGGGCCTGAGCCCAGCGGCAGTATGCGCCTGCGTCGAACCAGTCGACGTACGTCACCGGCTGCTGCTCGAGCCCATCGGGAATGACGCCGTCGGCCCAGTGCGGGGGCGCCGGATGGTTCGTCGCCTCGACGAACTCGAAGTACTGCGCGTTCGTCACCGGGGTCGCGGCCAACCTGAACGCAGGCACGGACACGACGTGCTGCGGCGCCTCGCCGGGCAGTGCTACTCCTTGCGAGCGGCGCGGGTCGTTGCCGAGCCGCACGTCGCCCGACGGCACGTCGACGAGAGCGAGATCGAGCCCGATCCGCGCGTCCGGTGCGCACGCGAGGCGGAAGCCGACGTAGTGGTCGACGGCCCCCGGGAGCATCCCGTGCCGGTAGGAGCAGCGGATCTCACCCGCCCCGTGACTGTAAGCGCCCCCGCGCACGACGCGCGGCTCCGACGACTCGGCGTCCTCCCGGCCGTCGGCAGCACGGTAGGGATACGCGCGATACGCACTCGCCGTCCACTCCCAGACGTTGCCGGCGAGATCGAGAGCGCCGAACGGGCTCGCACCGGCGACGTGCAGGCCTACCGCCGACGTCCCGGAGGCACCGAACGTGGCGCACTCGAAGGTAGGCGCATCGTCGCCCCACGGCCACGCGCGTTCATCGTCACCGCGAGCAGCCCGCTCCCACTGCGCCTCGGTCGGAAGGAAGCCGCCTGCCCAGGCGCAGAACGCACGTGCGTCCTCCCACGAGATGTACGAGACCGGATGAGACTCCTGGTCGGCCGTTGGTGCACCGTCCGGCCAGTGCGACGGAGCGGAATAGCCCGACGCCGCGACGAACACTGCATACTCCGCATTCGTCACCTGCGTGCGGCCGATCCGAAAGGAAGCGACCGGCACGCTGTGTTGCGGAGCCTCGTCCGGCTCGGGCGCGAACTCCGCGGCCGGGTCACTCCCCATCGTGAACTCCCCGGCGGGAACATCGCGCCAGTCCACTGGTCCGGTCACGGTCTCGTTCAGCGAGGGATCACCGGCAGGACGATGTGCGAGGGCCGCTCGGCGTCGACGTACACGGTCTGCTCCGCGACGACCTGATGCGTGTGCCGCCCCATCGGCTCGCCCGTGTTCGGGTTGACGTCCAGGCGCGGCCAGTTGGACGACGAGATATCGACCCGAATCCGATGGCCGACGTCGAACAGGTTGCTCGTCGGCGGGAGGGAGATGGTGACCGGCACGGGGACACCGGGCTCGAGGAGCACCTCGCGATCGAAGCCCTCGCGGTAGCGACAGCGAATCACGGAGTCGTTGAGCAGCATGTCGTAGCCGGCGGGATAGTCCGCGTTGGCCGGGTGCACGTCCACGAGCTTCGCCGTGAAGTCGGTGTCGAGCGCACTCGACGAGATCCACAGGTGCACGGTCATCGGGCCGGTCACCTCCACGGGCTCCTCGAGCGGCTCCGTTTGGAAGACGAGGACGTCCGGCCGCTCGGACAGACGGGGGTACGGCTGCTCCGACCCGAAGATCGCAGGCGACTCGGCCTGATCGGCCGGCCCTGGCGTCAGCAGGTCGCGCAACCGCAGCACCGGGCTGAGGAATCGCGCCCAGGCCTGTTCCATCCCGGCACCGTCGGAGGGCAGCTCGCCGATCGAGCAATGGAGACCACCGATCGTGGGGATGGGATGGGCCGGGTCGAACGTGAACGTGCGTGGCGGCGCATCGGCAGACGGCTCACCGGTTGCGAGCGAACCATCGCCGTGCAGGTAGTACGCCGTCTCCACACGCCGCGCGAGGGGCCACTCCCACTCCTCGCGCCAGCGTCCGCCATGGTCGAGCTTGCCCTCGGCGGTCTTCAGGCCGGATCCTCCCCCCATCACGAAGATCCGCACGGGCGCCTCGGCGGCAGGCTGCCCCGTCGAGCCGTCGGGAAGCCACCGGTTGAAGAACTCGAGCTGCTCGTCGAAGTAGCGCTTTACGCCCCACGCGCTCTCCGCGCCGAAGTCGACGTCGAGACAATAGGTTGCGTCCCCGCGCATCCCGACATGGCTCCACGGGCCGACGACGAGCCGCGCCGGGGCGCTGTTCTGCGCCGCCATGGCCATGAAGTACTCGGTGTCGGCCGTAGGGAACGGGTCATACCAACCGGTCGAAAGCGTCACCGGGATGTCCGCGTGCTGATCCCAGTACCGCGTGTAGTTGTGCTCGACGCGGTCCCAGTAGGCGTCGTAGGTGCCTCGCGTGTAGTAGTCGAGGAGCGAGTCCTCGAGCGGAGGTACGTGCCGCAGAGACGTCTGGCCGCGCCTCCAGGGCGTCGCCCGGAAGAGCTGTCGGAGATCGCGGAGGTCGTTCCAGACGTCCTGCTGCTTCCCCGGGTCGTCCGCGATCTCCCGGGCATCCTGCGCATGGATGAAGAGCGCCCAGAACATGTGCTGCTGCATCGCGCCACCCTCGCGGCATTGGTTCTGGAAGCTATTCGTGGGGACGACATCCGGCCAGATCGCGGTCAGATGAGGTGGGCTCTCGAGCGCGGTGCGCACCTGCGTGATCGCGGCGTACGAGCTGCCTACGGTGCCGATCCGGCCGTTCGACCAGGGCTGCGCGGCGATCCACTCGCAGATGTCGTAGCCGTCGCGACCGGTGTGCGGCGTTGCGGCGTGGTAGTAGACGCCCGACGCCTCCGAGCAGTAGCGGTCGCGCAGGTCGATCAGCACCACGGCGTATCCCTTCGGGACGAAGTAGTCCGCGATCTCGCTGTACCGCTTGTCAGTTTTGTCGTAGGGGGTGTGGAGCATGATCGTCGGGAAGGACCCGTCGGCGAAGGCCCCGTCCCTCGCCGGCCGGTAGATGTCGAAGGCGAGGCGGACGCCGTCGCGCATCGGAACCATGACGTTCTTCGACAGGACGATCCCGTACTCGCTCACGGCGCCTCCCTCAGGATGATCAGATTCCCGACATCGTCGACCGTGACGGCGAAGTGCGGGTGGACGACGGTGGTCGAATCGAACTCCTCGACGATCGCGGGACCATCGAACCGGGCGCCCGCCGGGAGCGCATAGCGATCGTAGATCGGGCAGTCGACGTAGTCGCCTGCCTCCGCGAAGTAGACCGGCCTGCGCTCCTTTGGCGCGGGGCAGTCGCCCGCCTCGAGAGGCCGGGCCGGCGGCTTCGCGATTCTGCCGATGCTCGTCAGCCGCAGGCTGACGACCTCGACGGGCTCCTCCGGAGCGTTGAAGCCGTACGTCCGGTCGTGCTCGGCATGGAACCGCTCGAGCAGCCGGTCTCCCGCCGGCACCGTCAGCTCGTAGCTCTGACCGACGTAACGCAGGTCGATCTGACGGACGAACTCGATCGCTTCGTCCGCGAGCCCCTCTCCCGCCAGCTCGGCCCTCCCCTCGACCTCGAGCCCGGCGAAGACGGCCTCGACCTCGATCCGGTCGAGATCGTCGAGGCGGCGCATGATGGTGGTTGCCGTGTCGCGCTTGAGGTCGGTCGTGAGGAGTCCCGTGGCCGAGAAGATCCCGGGGCTGCGGGGGATCAGCAGCGTCGGCATCTCGGCGTCGCGCGCCAGGGCGTTTGCGTGCACAGGCCCGGCTCCGCCGAATCCGACGAGGACGAAGTCGCGTGGGTCATACCCCCGCTGCACGGAGATGAGATGTAGGGCGTTGACCATCGCAGCATTGGCGATCTCGACGATCCCGTTCGCAGCCTCCGTGACGGTGAGGCCGAGCGGCCCGGCGCAGCGCTCCTCGATCGCCCGCGAGGCACCGTCCACGTCGAGCCCGATCTCGCCACCGAGAAAGTAGTTCGGGTTGAGTCGGCCGAGGACGACGTTCGCGTCGGTTACCGTTGGCTCGACGCCGCCGCGGCGATAACACACTGGCCCGGGATCGGCTCCGGCGCTCTGAGGCCCGACACGCAGTAGGCCACCCGAGTCGACCCATGCGATCGACCCACCGCCGGCGCCGATCTCGACGAGATCGACGACAGGTGTCCGCACGGGATAGCCCGAGAGCGACATCCCTCCGATTCCCGCTCCGGCATGGCCGCCGACGTTGTAGTCCTTCGTCACCGACGGTCGGCCACCCTGGATCAACCCGACCTTGGCGGTCGTGCCGCCCATGTCGAAGGAGAGGATGTCCGGCTGGCCGAGCGTTTCCCCGAGGTACGCCGACGCGATCACGCCGGCTGCGGGGCCGGACTCGACCATGAACACCGGACGAACGCTCGCTGCGCCGGAGCCGAATATGCCGCCGCTCGACTGCATGACGAGGAGCTTCGCTTCGATTCCCGCGGCCTCCAGCCTTCCTTCGATCCTCTGCAGGTAGCGCTCGACGACGGGCCGGATCACCGCGTTGATCACCGTCGTCGACGCACGCAGGTACTCCCGGAACTCGGGCGCAACGTCCGACGACAGTGAAACCGGGATGCCCGGGAGCTCCTCGGCGAGGATCACCCCGACGCGCTGCTCGTGCTCGGGGTTGACGTATGCGTGAAGCAGGCAGACGGCCACCGACTCGACGCCCTCGCGCCGGAGGATCGCAGCAGCATCGCGCACGGAATCATCCTCGAGCGGTCGCAGTACCTCTCCCTTCGGACCGAGCCGCTCTCCCACGACGACAGCGCGGTCGCGAGGGACGAGGGGCTTTGCCTTCTCGAACTGCGTGTCGTACAAGGAGGGCCGTACTTGCCTCGCGATCTCGAGCAGATCGCGGAATCCTTCGGTCGTGACGAAGCCGCTGCGCGCGATCTTGCCCTCGATGATCGCGTTCGTCGCAACCGTAGTCGCGTGGACGACGAAGCTCACCTGAGCCGCCGCCACGCCGCCTTCCGCGAGCGCCCTGTCGACCGCCTGCATGAATCCCTCCGACGGGTCTGCCGGTGTCGTCAAGACCTTCGCGATCGCAACCTCGCCGGTCTCCTCGTCGATCAGGGTCGCATCGGTGAACGTTCCTCCGATGTCGATCGCCAGACGCACGCTCATGCAGTTCCTCTCCTCAGCTCGTTGGTGGCCGACTCGTCGAGGCGGCGATCGTCGATCACAACCCGGTACTCCTCGCGCGCTCGCTCCGCGCTGACCTTGCCCTCGAGCACGTCGCGCAGGACCCGCTCTGGATCCCGCTCTTCCGGCGGGCCGTAGCCGCCGCCGCCGCAACTCCGCACGCTCACGATGTCACCCGCGACGAGCTCGGTCGTGCTCTTCGAGCCGAGGTGCGTCTCGATCCCGTCGCGGAGCAACGCGTACTCGGCGACGGCCGCGTCGTGGCCGCCGAGGGCGCCCCAGGGGCCGTTCCGGTCGCGATCGGCGAGGATCGTGAACGTCGTCGGCTGGAGGACGCGGAAGTCCTTCCGCAGCCCGAGGCCACCCCGGAATTGCCCTGGCCCCTCGGAGTCCTCGACGAGCGAGAGCCGGGCGATCTGCACCGGATAGTTCAGCTCCGTCTCCTCGATCGGCGCGTTCTCCGTGTTCTGGCCGTGGGCCTGGACAGCGTCCGGACCGTCGCTTCCGAATCGGCCGCCGTAGCCTCCCGCGAGGGCCTCGTAGAAGCACGTGTAGCTCCCTCTCGCAAGGTCGAGCGACCCGAAGCCCGCCTGGCACATCATGCCCTTCGTCCCGGCCGGGAGCCGCTCGGGGAACGCCGGCATGAGCGCCCGGAACATGACCTCGACGAGCCGGGTCTGCGTCTCCCACCCACCGACGACCGGCGCCGGCCAGGTGCAGTTCGTGACGGTGCCCTCGGGTGCGTGGAGACTGAACACCCGATAGAAGCCGTCGTTCACGGGCAGATCGGCGTCGATCAGGCACTTGAGCGCGTAGGCGCAGGCCGAGAAGCTCATCGCATACGTCGAGTTGACCGGCGCGCGCCGCTGCGGATCAGACCCGGTCGTGTCGAAGTTGACCCCCTCGGGGTTGATCTCGATCCTGACGTGGAGGCGGACGGGCACGTCGGTGTACCCATCGTTGTCGACGGTGCCTTCGGACGCGTAAATTCCGGGCGCGAGCTGTGCGATCTCGTTGCGTACCCGCCGCTCCGTGTACGCGAGCAGCTCGTCCATCGTCGCGATCAGGGTCCCGCGGCCATGACGGTTCGAGAGTGCCGTGATCCGCCTCACTCCCGTCGCGTTGGCCGCTATCTGGGCGCGGAAGTCTCCCGCCGTCTCGTGCTTCGACCGGATCTGCGCGAGGATCAGCCGGAAGACGTCGTCCAGGATCTTCCCGCCTCTGACCACCTTCACCGGCGGGATGATCACGCCCTCCTGGAAGACCTCCTGAAACGCGCCGATGGAGGCTGGTGCTCCACCGCCGACGTCCACGTGATGTGCCAGGTTGGCGACGTAGCCGACGAGAGTGTCCTCCACGTAAACCGGCGAGATGAGGCTGACGTCGTTCAGGTGTACGCCGCTCGGGTGCGGGTCGTTCGTGACGATCGCATCGCCCGGCCCGAGGTTCTCGGGGCCGTAACGCCGGATCGCGTGCGGCACCTGCTGCGCCATCGAGCCCAGATGCACTGGCTGGGTAAACGCCTGGGCGACCGACCTGAGCTCCGTGTCGAAGAAGGCACACGAAAAGTCGGAGCGCGTCTTGATATTCGTCGAGTAGGCGCTGCGCTTGAGCGCCAGTACCATCTCGTCGGTCGCCGCAACGAGGGCGTTGCGGATCACCTCGAACGTGATCGGGTCGACGGCCGTGCTCATCCGCGCAGCTCCGCCGTCGCCGCAAGGTCGAGCTCGCGCCCGCTGACCGCCACCCGGTAGAGCTCACGGGCCCGCTCGACGCTGACTTTCTCCTCGAGCACGTCCCGGAGCACGCGCTCCGTGTCCCGCTCTTCCGGCGGCCCATACCCTCCTCCGCCACAGGTGCGGTAGCTCACGACGTCGCCTGCGACGAGCTCGATGGTGCCCTTCGCCGGCAGCCGCCGCTCCTCCCCATCTCGGATCAGAACGTACTCGGCAACGCGTCCCGCCTGCCCCCCGAACGCGCCGGCAGGGCCGACGAGTGTCCTGTCGGAGAGAACCGTGAACGTCGTCGGCCGCTCGAAGAGGAAGTCCTTGCGCAGGCCGAGACCGCCGCGGAACCGCCCAGGACCCTCCGAGTCGTCGACGAGCGAGAGCCGCACGACACGCACCGGGTAGTTCAGCTCGGTCTCTTCGATCGGTGCGTTCTCCGTGTTCTGGCCGTGCGCCTGGACGGCGTCGGGGCCGTCGCTCGACTGGCGCCCACCGTACCCACCACCGAAGGTCTCGAGGAAGCAGGTGTACTCGTTCGTCACGGGATCGACGCCACCGAAGCCCGCGTGGCACATCATCGCCTTCGTCCCGGCCGGAAGAGCGGCGGGCATGGAGGGGAGAAGGGCACGGAAGATGATGTCGACGAGCCGGGTCTGCGTCTCCCAGCCGCCGACGACCGGCGAGGGCCAGGTGCAGTTGGTCACGCTCCCCCGGGGCGCATCGAGGTGCACGAGGCGGTAGAAGCCGTCGTTCACCGGAAGATCGGGGTCGACGAGGCACTTGAGAGCGTAGGCGCAGGCCGAGAACGTCTGCGCGTAGGTGGAGTTGACCGGAGCGCGCCGCTGCGGATCGCTCCCCGTCAGGTCGAACACCACGCCGTCCGCCGTGATCTCGACTCGAGCACGCAACCGCACGGGCTCGTCGGTATAGCCGTCGGTATCGACCGAGCCTTCTGCCTCGAAGACTCCGTGAGGCAGGGCGGCGATCTCGGCGCGAGTGCGCCGCTCCGTGTAGTCGAGCAACTCCTGCATCGCGGCCATGATCGTGGGATGGCTGTGGCGCGCGACGAGCGCCTCGAGCCTCCGCGCACCCGTCGCGTTCGCCGCGATCTGGGCACGGAAGTCGCCGGCGGTCTCGTGCTTGGAGCGAATCTGGGCGAGGATCAGGGAGAACACGTCGTCGACGATCCGCCCAGCTTCGACGACCTTCACGGGCGGGATGATCACGCCCTCCTGGAAGACCTCGCGGAAGGCGCCGATACTCGCCGGGGCGCCGCCGCCCACGTCGACGTGATGCGCGAGATTCGCAACGAATCCGAGCAGGACCTCCTCGACGAAGACGGGCGAGATCAGGCTGACGTCGTTCAGATGCACGCCGCTCGGGTAGGGGTCGTTCGTGATGATCACGTCGCCCGGACCGAGGTTCTCGATCCCGTAGGCCCGCACGGCATGGGGCACCTGCTCGACCATGGAGCCGAGGTGAACCGGCTGGGTAAACCCCTGTGCGACCGCGCGCAACTCTGCGTCGAAGAACGCGCAGGAGAAGTCCGATCGCGTCTTTATGTTCGTCGAGTAGGCGCTCCGACGCAGGGTGAGTACCATCTCGTCGGTCGCCGCCACGAGGGCGTTACGAATCACCTCGAACGTGATCGGGTCGAGGCTCATGCGCGGTTCCCGGGCCCCCACACCGAGCCGAAGGTCTTGCCTTCCGAGAAACGAGCCCCGGAGAGGCTCGAGATGTCGATCGGTGGCTCGTGCCCCGCGATCGTCGCGGCCAGCGATTCTCCGATCGCCGGCCCGATCTTGAACCCGTGCCCGCTGCCGCCGAAACACGAGTAATAGCCGCCGATCTCCTCCTCGCCCACGATGGGGTACCAGTCCTCGGTGATGTCGTAGACGCCCGAGTAGCCGGTGACGAACGCGCCGCCGTAGTTCGGCTGCGTGAGCGTCGGAGCGAGCGACGGGATCCTGTTCAGCAGCTTTGGCACCATTCCCTGCAGGTGCGTCTCGTCCGTGCCGTCGTCGTAGGTCTCGGGATCGACCGGCTCCATCTCCTTGGGCCACCCCTCACCGACGAGGACTCTGCCGCCGACGTACGGGCGGGTGTAGAAGCACTGGGGGACGTCCGAGATCACGGGGAAGTCCTCGAATCCGTCCGCCCCCTGCAGCGCCGGGGCATCGAAGATCGCCTCGTGCTCACGGCTGAAGAGGATCGGGTAGTCGACGCCGACCATGCGGCCGATCCGATCGCCCCACGGGCCGCAGGCGTTTACGACGACGCCGGTCGTGATCTCGCCGTCCCCGGTGACGACCCCTGTGATGCGCCCACTCGCCGTCGAGATGCCGAGCACCTCGACGCCCTCGTAGACGTGGAGTCCGCCGCGTTGCGCCGAGCGAACGAGCGACTCCACGGTTTGCACGGGATCGGCAAACCCGGCCGTCGGCTCGTAGCAGGCGAGCGCAACGCCGTCGAGTTGGAGCTGCGGCCAGCGATGCATCACCTCGTCCGGCGTGAGGAGTGATGTCTCGACCCCGAACGCCTGCTGCACCGGGATGATGTCACGAAGCGCCTGCTCACCCTCGGGCGGCGCGAACAGCATGTAGCCGATCTGGTGGAAGCCGGCCGACCCTCCGAGTTCCTCCTCGGCATTTCGGAACATCGACGCGCCCCGCACCGCCAGCTTGATTCCGACCTCGTTCGAGTAGTGCTGACGAACGTGAGCGGCGGAGTACTGCGTCGAGCCGCCGCAGATCCTTCGCTTCTCGAGGAGCGCGACCTCGCCGAACCCCAATCTGTTCAGGAAGTGCGCGGTACTCGCGCCCATGATCCCGCCGCCGATCACGACGGCGTCCGCCTTGGCGATCACGTCCTTCTCCTCTCGTCTCGTAGGGCGGCCGTCGCCGCGTCGTCTACCAGCCCGTCGGCCCCGATCACCGCGCCGTACAGCTCACTTGCAGCAGCGGCGGTCACCTTCTCGTCGCGAACGTCGCGCTCGACAGCGGCGGGATCGCGCGTGAGCGGATCGCCCCAACCTCCGCCGCCCGCCATTCGGTGGACGTAGACGTCGCCCTCTCCGATCGTCGTCGAGAACATCGCGGGCAACACCTCCTCGGTGCCGTCGGGGCGCAGGAGAACGTTGCTCGACGGTGCGCCATTGCCTCCACCGGAGAGGCCGTACGGCGGTCGGTCGGCACGATCGGAACGCACGATCAGCGACGTCTCCGGGGTCAGACAGCGCCAGACGCGTTCGACCGCGAGCCCGCCGCGGTGCTTGCCGGCACCTCCCGTGTCGGGCACGAGTCCGTAGCGCTCGACGACGATCGGGAACTCGGACTCAGCGACTTCGATCGGTATGTTCGCGGCGAGGCTTGCAGGGTTGGTGAGGCCGTCGTTGCCGTCCCACGTCGGAGTGCCCCCCCAGGTCCCGACGACGAGCTCGTAGAAGACGAACCGCTCGTCTGTTCCGGGCCGATTCGCACCGAAGATGGCAAGCGTGTTCCCACCCTCGCCCGCGGCCGGCACCCTGTGCGGGATCAACTGGGCGAGCGCGCCGTTGAGGGCGTCGAGCACCCGGAATCCCGTCACGCCGCGCATCGAGGACGCCCCCGGCATGACGACCTCCGCCACCGTCCCGGGCCTCGTGAGAACGGTGATCGGCCGGAACGCCCCCGCGGTGTTCGGCACCTCGACGGTGAGGGCACAGCGGATCGCCTGATAGACGCACGCCATCACGAAGGAACGCGTGCTGTTGAGCGAGCCCCGCACCATCGGCGCGGAGTCGGTCAGGTCGGCGACGACCTCGTCGCCCGCGATCGTGATCCGGGCGGTGATGGGAACATCGCACGCGTCGATCCCGTCGGAGCCGAGGTAGTCGGTGAAGGAGGCGCTGCCATCAGGCCATGTCGCGATCTCCTGTCGGACGAGGCGCTCGGTGTAGGCGATCAGAGCGACCGCGAGCTCGGCGAGCTGCTCCCGCCCGTACCGGGCAGCGAGCGCCCGTAGCTCGCGCTCCGCGACCGAGCACGCCGCGACCTGGGCGCCGAGGTCACCGAACGTCATGCGCGGGATGCGCATGTTCGTCTCGATCAGCCGATGCACTTCCTCGACCGGCTCACCCTCGGCGTAGAAGCGGATCCAGGGCATCCGCAAGCCCTCCTGGAAGATCTCGGTGTTGTCGCACGCGCTCGAACCGGGCAGGCGCCCGCCGACGTCGCCGTGGTGAGCTGTCGTGACGGCGAAGCCTACGAGCGCACCGTCGAGGTGCACAGGCTTGACGATGAAGATGTCCTGCAGGTGCATCCCGCCGTCGAACGGATCGTTCATGATGAAGACGTCGCCGGGGCGCATGCTGTCGCCGTAGTGGCCGAGCAGCGAATCGATGGCGGTCGGGATCGACCCGAGGTGAAACGGGACGCTGACGGCCTGCGCGATCGTCTCGCCGCGTGCATCGCAGAGCGCCGCGGAGAAATCCATGCCGTCGCGGACGACCGTGGAGTGCGCGGTGCGGATGATCGTGGTCGCCATCTCGTCGGCGATCGACTGGAGCGCGTTCGCGACGATCTGCAGCGTCACGGGATCGGAGGCGGCCGAGGGACGTTCGGTCATGAGCCTGCGCCCTTCTCGAGCACGAGCGCTCCGGTCTCGAGGTGGCGTCGGACGCTCCAGTCGTCCGGGACGACGACGGTCGTGTCGTACTCGTCGACGAGCAACGGGCCTGGGGCGGGATCGCTCGCAATCGAGGCGCGGGCGCGAACGGGAACATCTCGGACCTCGCCGCAGACCCACACGCGGCGCGTGGCGTCGCGGTCCGGCACGAGCGCGTCGGCAACGTCGAACGCCAGCGTCGAGCCCGAGGCGCCGAGCGCTGCAAGCCGGACTGCCCGTACCTCGACGGGAGAACCCGGCTGCCCTCGAACGCCGTAGAGCACTTCGTGCTCGTCCTCGAACCGTGCGCGGAGGCCGGCGAGAAGCGCACGATCGACCGTCCCGTCGGGCAGCTCAACCTCGATCTCCCAGCTTTGGCCGCCGTACCGGAGGTCTGCGGTACGTGCCCAGGTCGGCTGCTCGCGCCCGGCAAACGCGCTGTCGAGCAGCACCCGCATCTCCTCGAGAAGCGCACTGATCGTGTCTGGATCGACCGCATCCACGTCGAGATGGCAGGAGCGCACCTCGTGGAACTCGGGCCGCGCGAAGAGCAGACCGACAGCGCTGAACAGCCCCGCCACGGGCGGGACGACGATCGTCGTCACGCCGAGGTCCTCGGCGAGCCCACCGGCGTGAACAGGCCCGGATCCCCCGTAGGCGATGATCGCGAACTCGCGCGGATCGCGACCCTTCTCGGACGAGACCGCGCGCAGCGCACGCGTCATTCGCGCATTTGCGATGCGATGGATGCCGTCGGCCGCTTCCGCGATCGAGAGCCCGAGCGGCTCGGCGACCCGGGAGATCGCCGTCTCGGCAAGCTCACGGGAGATCGTGATCTGCCCGTCTGCGACCGGACCCGCCGGGATCGTGCCGAGCACGACGTTGGCATCGGTGACGGTCGGCTCGATGCCACCCCGGCCGTAGCAGGCCGGCCCCGGATCGGCGCCCGCGCTCCTCGGCCCGACCTGAAGACCGCCGGCCGGGTCGAGCCAGGCGATGCTCCCACCGCCCGCCCCGACTTCCGCGATGTCGATCGTCGGGATACGCAGCAGCTCGCCGGCTCCGCGGATCAGCCGGTTTCCCGCGGAGATCGAGCCGCCCACCTCGTACTCGCGGCCTCGAGCGATCGCACCGTTCTCGATCAGCGAGGCCTTCGCCGTCGTGCCTCCCATGTCGAACGCGATCAGGTTGTCCAGTCCGAGCCGCTGCGACATTCCGAGTGCCGCGACGACGCCGGCCGCAGGCCCCGACTCGAGAGCGAACACCGGACGGAGCTTTGCGTCGTCGGAGGTCATCACACCTCCCGATGACTGCATGATCTGGAGGGGAGCGTCCTCCAGTCCGATCCCATCGAGGCCGGTGCGGATGCGTTCGATGTACGACGCCATCAGCGGCCGCACGTACGCGTTGACGACCGTCGTCGCCGACCGCTCGTACTCACGCTGCTCCCGCAGTATCTCGCTCGAGAGCGAGATACTGGCTTTTGGCAACTCCTCGGCGAGAATCGCCCCTACGCGCTGCTCGTGCTCCGGGTACAGGTAGGAGTGCAGGAAACAGACGGCGATCGAGTCGATTTCGAGCCCGCGCAATCGATCCGCCAGATGGCGCACGTCTGCATCGTCGAGCGGCTGCAGAACCGTCCCATTCGCCGCGATCCGCTCGGCGAGCTCGAAGCGCAGCCGACGCTCGACGAGCGGCGGCGGCTTGCGCCAGAAGAGGTCGTACATGTGGGGAATCCGTAGGCGCCGTAGCTCGAGGACATCGCGAAAGCCGGCCGTCGTGATGAGCGCGGTCTCGGCTCCGAGGCGCTGAAGCACGGCGTTCGTCGCGACGGTCGTGCCGTGGACGACCTCTCTCACCGCTGCCGGTGGATCACTGCCGACGAGTCCGGAGACGGCCTCGACGACCGCCAGGTCGTAGCTCGGCGGGGTCGAGAGGAGCTTTCGCACCTGCACCCGCCCGTCGCCCGTGTGAAGGAGGACATCGGTGAACGTGCCACCGACATCGACCCCGATCCGACTCGGCACATCTTCTGTTGCGGTTTCGCTCATTTGCGATTTGAAATATCAAATTGCATTCTGGGCGAGTTTAGAGCAAACTGTCTCGGAATGGAAGAGTTGATCGCACCGATCGCACCCCTCGAGGAGCGCGAGTCCGTCGAGGAGCGGGTTGCACGGGCGCTGCGCGACTTGATCGTCGGCGGCCAACTGCCGTCCGGAACGCCACTCGTTCAACGCGACCTTGCGAAGCAGCTCGGCGTCTCCCCCACGCCGGTGCGCGCCGGGCTGAGCCAGCTCGAACGGGAGGGCTTCGTTGCGGTCACCGCGACGGGGCGCGCCGTCGTGAGTCGTCTTACCCAGGAGGATTTCGAGGAGATCTACGCAGCCCGGCTCGGCCTCGAAGGGCTCGCCGCTCGCGTGGGCGCTGTCTCGGTCGGCCCCTCCGAGATCACGCAGATGAAGCGAACCCTTCGACACCTGCGCGAGCTCGCTGTCGAGCAAGATGTCGATGCGTATCTTCATCAGCGCTGGGAGTTCCACGCGACCTGTTACCGGGCGAGCGGCCGCCAGCGCCTCGTCGACGAAGTGGAGCGGCTGTTCTGGCGCTCGGACCGCTACAACCGGCTCGTGCTCTCGACGGCCGAGCGCTTCCGGGAGTCTGTCGGCCGTTACCGCGAACTCCTCGTCGCCTGTGAGGCCCGCGACGGCGCGCAGGCCGAAAGGTGCGTGCAGGACGGAATGCGCTGGGCCATCGACCGGCTCGCGGGAACCCTTCCCTCGGAAGCAGGCGAGTGACCACCATCCTCGATGTGAAAAGCGCTCTCCTCGAGGCACTCGGCGAGGATCGCGTCCGCGACGGCGACTCCGAGCGCGATCTCCACGCCTCCGACCTCAGCTTCCACGCACCCCACCGGCCCGACCTCGTCGTTTACCCGGGCTCGACCGAGCAGGTCTCGGTCGTGCTTGCGCTCGCGAACGAGCTCCGGGTTCCCGTGACTCCTTTCGGGGTCGGCACGAGCCTCGAGGGCCATGTGATCCCCGTCCATGGCGGCATCAGCCTCGACCTCTCGCGCCTCGACCGCATCCTCGACGTCTCGCCGGAAAACCTGACGGCGACCGTGCAGGCCGGCGTCACGCGACTCACGCTCGAGCGCGCTGTGGGCCAGCACGGCCTCTTCTTCCCTGTCGATCCGGGCGCCGACGCGACTCTCGGCGGGATGGCGGCGACGAACGCCGCCGGCACGACGACGGTGCGCTACGGAAAGACGCGCGCAAACGTTCTGGCGCTCGAGGCGGTCCTCGCCGACGGGCGCGTCATTCGCACCGGCTCGAGAGCGGCAAAGACGTCGGCCGGCTATGACCTCACGGGCCTGCTCGTCGGCTCGGAGGGAACGCTCGCGGTCATCACCGAGGTGACGGTTCGACTCCACGCGATCCCGGAGCAGGCTGTCGCGCTGCGCATCTCCTTCCCCGACATCGAGAGCGCCTGCCGGACAGCGGCGGGTGTGGTTGCAGCGGGCTCGGGCGTCACGCGCGTCGAGTTTCTGGATGCGTGGATCGTCTCGGCCGTGAACGCCTATTCCGAGACGTCGTTCCCGGAGGAGCCGTGCCTCTTCATCGAGGCCTCGGGAAGCGAGGAGCTGGTGCTCGCCGACCTCGAGCTCGTGCAGGCGATCGCGACGGCCGAGGGTGCGACCGAGATCATCACCGAGCGTGATCCTGACGCCCGCGCGCGTCTCTGGAAGGCCCGTCACGAGGCTGCGAACGCAACGGCCGCGAAGTTCCCGGGCACGAAGGAGCGGGCGACGGATGTGTGCGTACCGCTGACGGAGCTTGCGGGAGCTGCGCGCTTCGCGCGCGCCGAGATCGAGCGGCTGGGTCTGAATGCGGGCATCGTTGGCCATGCAGGCGACGGCAACCTGCACATCGCCGTTCAGGTCGACACCTCGGAGATCGGGCTTTCGGAGGAGCTCGTTCACAACGTCGTCGACGATGCGCTCGCGCGCGGCGGCACCTGCACGGGCGAGCACGGGATCGGCCTCGGCAAGATCGGGGCTCTCGAGCAGGAACATGGCGACCTGATCCCGTTGATGCTCGCGATCAAGGCGAGCTTCGATCCGAACGGGATCCTCAACCCCGGCAAGGTGCTGCCGGCGACCACTTCGACCCGGTAGCGCGAGAGGTGGCGCGCGCCTACCGACTCGGGATCGACATCGGCGGCACGTTCACCGATGTCGTGCTGCTCGGCGACGACGGCTCCGTGCGCACGAAGAAGGTTCTCTCGACCCCGGACGACTACGCCCGCGGAGTCGTTGGCGGTGCCGTCTCCCTCCTCGCCGAATGTGACGTTGCTCCCGCCGATGTGGCCGGCGTCGTGCACGCATCAACGGTTGCCTCGAACACGATCCTCGAGGGCCTCGGAGCGCGCACGGCTCTGATCACGACGGAGGGGTTCCGTGACGTCCTCGAGATGCGACGCCTGCGGATCCCCGTTCTCTACGACATCCAGTACGAGGGCGCGAGGCCGCTCGTCCCACGGCGACTCCGGTACGAGGTGCCCGAGCGTCTCGGCCCCCGAGGCGAGATCTGGCGGGAGCTCGACGAGGCCCGAGTCTCAGAGGTCGCGCAGGCGATCGCGAAGACCGGTGTCGAGGCGGTGGCAATCGCGCTGATGCACGCCTACGCGAACGACACGCACGAACGTCGCGTCGAGGAGATCGTTCGTGCAATCGTGGGCCAGGGGGTCTATATCACTCGCTCGTCCGAGATCCTGCCCGAGATTCGCGAGTATGAGCGCACGAGCACCGCCGTCGTCAACGCGTACGTCGGGCCGGCGATCACCCGGTACATCGCGTCCCTCGCGGCGCAGTTGCGCGGGACGGGTATCACGGCACCGCTCGAGGTGATCCAGTCGGCGGGCGGGACGCTGACCCCGGAGATCGCGGCGCGCAAGCCCGCGCACCTCGTCGAGTCAGGCCCGGCGGCCGGCGTGATGGCGTGCGCCTATCTCGGCCGACTCACGGGCCGGCCCCAGCTGATCTCGCTCGACATGGGCGGTACGACCGCAAAAGCGGCGATCGTCGAGGACGGCCAGCCCGTGCGGACGAGCGAGTACGAAGTCGGCGCCGGGATCAACCTCAGCAGCAAGCTCGTGAAGGGCGGTGGGCACCCGATCAAGCTTCCGTTCATCGACGTGTCGGAGATCGGCGCCGGTGGCGGCAGCATCGTCAGCGTCGATCCGCTCGGGACCGTCAGCGTCGGCCCGGTGAGCGCCGGGTCGATGCCGGGGCCGGTCTGCTACGACCTCGGAGGGCTCGACCCGACGCTCACGGACGCGCTTCTCGCCCTCGGCTATCTCAACGAGACGCAGCTAGGCGATGGTGCGATCACGCTGAACCCGTCGGCGTCGCGCGAGGCGCTCGACCGGGTCGTCGCAGCCCCGCTCTCCCGATCGGTCGAGGAGGCCGCCCACGGGATCCTGCAGCTCGCAGTCGCGACGATGACGCGGGCCGTCAAGGCGGTGACGACATATCGCGGCCGTGACCCGCGCGACTTCACCCTCTGCGCGTTCGGGGGCAACGGGCCGCTTACAGGCGTCGAGATCGCACGGGCGCTGCAGATCCGCAGGGTGTTGATACCCCCGGCCCCTGGCGTCTTCAGCGCGCTCGGCCTGCTCTTCTCCGACACCGAGCACGAGACCGTGCGCACGCTCATGCTGCGGGGGGCCGAGGTTACCCCGCATGCCCTCGAGAGCTCCTTTGCCGCGATCGAGGCGGAAGCGACCGCGAGCCTCGTTTCGACCGATGGAGCCACGGTCACCGTCGCCCGGTACGCAGACGTGCGGTACGCGGGCCAGGCCTACGAGCTGCCCGTTCGGGTCGCGGCGGGAACGGTAGACATCGACCGGCTGACGGCGGATTTCGTCGCGGAGCACATCAGAACGTACGGGCACGGATCCGCAGACGATCCGATCGATGTCGTCTCCGTGCGGGCGCTCGCCCGGATCGCGCGGACGACGTCCAGGAGGTATGACCCTGTTGCCGCAATCCGCGCTCTCCCCCCGCTCGAGACCGTCCGATGGGCCTACTTCGGTCCGGGCGTCGGCCACATCGAGACCCCGGTGTGCAACCGTGCCGGTCTCCTCGGAGGCGAGCGTCGCGGCCCCCTCTTGATCGACGAGATCGACTCCACGTGCGTCGTGCCGCCGGGGTGCGTCGCCCGACTCGACGCCTACGGCAACATCGAGGTCGAGATCGATGGCTGACCCATCCCTCCGCTCGCCCATCGACCCGATCACGCTCGAGGTGATCAAGAACGCCCTCGCCTCGACGGCCGACGAGATGGCGCTCGTGATCATGCGCAGCGCCTATTCCCCGGTCGTCCGCGACACGATGGACTACTCGACGGCCCTCTGCGACCGTAACGGCCGCGTCGTCGCTCAGGGACTCACCCTCGCGGTGCAGCTCGGCACGTTCCCCACGGTGATGGCGTACGTGCTCGAGGAGTTCGGCTCGACGGCGAAGCCGGGCGACGTGTACATCGCGAATGACCCGTACGGCTGCGGCGGCCAGCACCTGCCCGATCTCTACGTGATCCAGCCGATCTTCGTGGCGGGCGAGCTCGAGGGCTACGCGGCGACGATGGCTCATCACTCCGACGTCGGCGGCATCGCGCCCGGTAGCGTCGCCGTGCACGCGACCGAGATCTACCAGGAGGGCCTCCGCATCCCGCTCTCGAAGCTCCACGACGCCGGAGTCGAGAACACGACGCTGCTTCGGCTGATCGAGGCGAACACGCGGCAGCCGATCCACGTGCTCGGCGATCTCCGTGCCCAGCTGGCGGCGTGCCGCGTCGGCGAGCGCGGCCTCACGGCGCTGCTCGAGCGCTACGGCCCCGATGCACACGTCTACATGGACGAGCTGCAGCGCGTCGCGGAGAAAATGATGCGTGCCGAGCTCGCGAAGCTGCCCGACGGCGTTCACACGTTCACCGACTACATCGACGGGGTCGGAGAGCATCCGACTCCGATCCCGATCTGCGTCCGGGTCGAGATAGCGGGGGACGAGGTGCTGATCAGCTTCGAGGGCACATCTCCGCAGATCGACGCGAGCGTGAACTGCCCGGTCGGCATGGTGCGTGCGGCGTGCTACTGCGCAATTCGCGGCATCGTCGGAGGCGAGATCCCGAACTGCGAGGGCTACATGACTCCGATCCGCATCGACGCTCCCGCGGGCACCGTCGTCAATCCCGTGCTCCCCGCCGCGTGCGGAGCCCGCGGCGTCATCGGCTACCGCGTCTACGACGCCCTGATGGGAGCGCTTGCGCCACTCATTCCTGATCGCGTCCTCGCGGCCGGAGAGGGCGGGCCGACGCTGATCGCTTTCGGTGGCTACGACGAGGAGCGTCGACCGTTCGGGACGACCGAGGTCCTCGTCGGCACGTGGGGCGCGAGAGCCACGCGGGATGGACTCGAGGGCGTCTCGAACCCGCTCGCCAACCTGGGCAATCAGCCCGTCGAGCTGCTCGAGGCGGACATCCCGATCGAGGTCGTGCAGTACGGCCTGGTACCCGACTCGGGAGGCCCGGGCCGCCAGCGCGGCGGCCTCGCTTACGTGCGCTCCTTCCGGGTGCGGACGCCGAGGGTGACGCTGACCATTCGCACCGACCGCCGTGACCATCCGCCGTACGGGCTCGAGGGCGGACACCACGGAGCCCCGTCGAGCAATGTCGTCGAGTCGGCAGCCGGGAGCCGGGAGTTGCCGACGATGCCGATGGAAGCCTCACACCTCGTGGAAGGCGACCGATTCACCCACGTGGCTGCGGGAGGCGGCGGCTTCGGCCCTCCCTTCGAGCGCGACCCACAGGCCGTGCTCGACGACGTGCTCGACGAGAAGGTGTCGGCCGCGGCCGCCCGGGAGAAGTACGGTGTCGTGATCGATGATGGGCGGGTCGACGCCGGGGCGACGGCTGCCGTTCGGAGTGCCGGGTGAGCGTCGACCTCGCAATCAGAAACGGGCTCGTCATCGACGGCACGGGTGGTGAGCCCCTGCGCGCCGACATCGGCGTGAAGGGCGACCGGATAGTCGCCGTCGGCGCCGTGCCGGAGGCAGCGAGCGAGATCGATGCGACGGGAAAGGTCGTCGCGCCCGGCTTCATCGACATCCACAGCCACTCCGACTTCACGCTCCTCGTCGACCCGCGTGCCGCGAGCGCCGTCCACCAGGGGGTGACGCTCGAGGTGGTCGGGAACTGCGGCTTCGGCTGCTTTCCGCTGCTCGACAAGGAGCTCGCGCCGAAAGCGATCTACGGGCACTCAGCAGACGTCCCGCTCACCTGGACGACGGCGGCGGGCTACTTCGAGCGTCTCGAGGACGCCGCGCCCGCGATCAACGTGGCGAGCCTCGCGCCGAACGGGCAGATCAGGCTGTCGGTTGTCGGCCTTGCCGATCGGCCCGCGCAGGATCACGAGCTCACGCGGATGCGCTACCTCCTCGACGAGGCGCTCGAGCAGGGTGCGTGGGGGTACTCCACGGGACTCGAGTACGCCGCCGAGCGCGGCGCCGACGAGGACGAGCTCGTCTCGATGTGCGAGGTGTGCGGCGGACGCCACGCGATCTACGCTACGCACACGCGTCGGCGCGACGAGGGCGCCGACGAGGCGGTGGCCGAGGCGCTCCGCACGGCCGAGCGATCGGGCGTGCGACTTCAGGTCTCCCATCTCGTGCCGAGGAACGGCATCGACTCGGCCCGTCGCTGCCTGGAACTCGTGGAAGGTGCTGCGAGGAGCGGCATGGACGTGGCGTTCGACATGCACACGCGCCTCTACGGAACGACCTTCCTGCTCACGGCGCTGCCGCCGTGGGCTCTCGAGGATCCCGCGCTTCTGGGCGAGATCCTTGGTAGCGAGAAGCACCGGCGGGCAATTCGTGAGTACGAGAGCATCCTCAGCGCCGGTGGCGACTGGGGCCGGATCGTGCTGCTCGACAACGCCGTGTGGCCCGACTACGCCCGTCGCGACGTCGCCTCGATAGCGGCCGTGCGAGGGCAGGAACCGCTCGATGCCGTCTGCGACCTGCTGCTCGGCGCGGCGGACGATCCGGGGCAGCTCATGGTGATCATCCACGCCTACACCGAAGAGCAGCAGCGCGAGGCGTTCGCCCACCCCCTCTGTGTCCCCGGGTCGGACGCGACGACGATGGCGCCGACCGGCCCGCTGGCGGGAAAGGTCTTCCACGGTGCCTACACGTGGGCCGCCTGGTACCTCCGCTTCTGCGTCCAGCAGGAGAAGGTGCTGAGCCTGCCGGAGGCGATCCATCGGCTGACGTTGCAACCAGCGGAGCGAATCGGCATCAGAGATCGTGGCGTCCTTCGCAGCGGGGCCCACGCCGACCTCGTGGTCTTCGACCCGCTTGCCTTCAAGGAAGAAGGAACGACGTTCGATCCGAGCAGGCTCGCCACCGGGATGGAAACGGTGATCGTGAACGGGGCCGTGACGTTGAGTGGAGGCGAGCTCACGGGAGCCCGCAACGGAAAGGTGTTGCGAAGGGTGTGAGGGCGGCCCGCTTCGGGCTGTTCAACCTGAGGCTTTTTCCCTGCTCGTCGAGTGGGCAGATGGGGGATGGCGAGATCCTCTCTGGATCCGATGCGTCACACATGTGGCCCAACCGCGAAGCCTCTCGGCGCGCGCCATCAACGAGCCTCCTGTCCATTGACGACGATGGACGGAGACCTCCTCTCCGTGCGGTAGACCGAATCGTCGCACCGGCGCAGGAGACGCGCTTTCAGACGATCTCGAGGCACCTCGACCTCCTCGAGCGGCTCCCGCTCGTCGTGTACATCGACGAGCTGACGGCTGGCTCCGCGAACATCTATACGAGCCCTCAGACGACGACGATCCTTGGGTACACGCCCGATGACTGGGCGTCCGATCCTGGTTTCTTTCCGTCGATCCTGCATCCCGACGACCGCGACCGGGTACTCGCCGAGCATGCACGTACGCACACATCAGGGGAGCCGTTGCGAACCGAGTACCGACTCGTCCGCCGGGACGGCCGGGAGGTATGGGTGCGTGACGAGGCCGTGCTCGTACGCGACAAGGACGGCAGGGCCCAGTGTCTGCAGGGCTACCTGGTCGACATCAGCGACGCCAAGGTGCGCGAGGCTGCGGTCTACGCGACCGAGGCCCGTGCGAGGGCCATCCTCGAGTCGGCGCTCGACTGCATTATCACCATCGACCACGAGGGAACGATCGTCGAGTTCAACCCGGCAGCCGAGTCCACGTTCGGCTACGACCGCCAAGACGTGCTGGGGCAGCAGATGCAGGAGCTCCTGATTCCCCCCTCACTCCGTGAGTCCCATGCGCGGGGACTGAAGCACTATCTTGCGACGGGCGAGGGGGCCGTGCTCGGAACACGGACCGAAGTGTCGGCAATGCGCTCCGATGGCAGCGAGTTCCCGATCGAGCTGAGCATCGTCCGGGTTGACGTGCCGGGGGATCCAGTCTTCACCGCCTATGTGCGGGACATCACCGAGCGGACGTTGTCCGAGGCTGTCGCCACGGGACAGGAGCGCCTCCTCGAGATGATGGCCACTGGGGCGCCGCTCACGGTGCTGCTCGGCCTGGTGACGCGTTTCGTCGAAGAGCACCGGAGCGACGTGCTGGCATCGATTCTGCTTCTCGACCAGGATGGGCTCCACCTGCGCCACGCCGTGGCTCCCAGCCTGCCCGTCGAATACACGAGTGCGATGGACGGCGTCGCGATAGGCCCGGCCATGGGGTCGTGCGGGACGGCGGCATACCGGCGAGAGCGGGTCATCGTCTCGAGTATCGCCAACGATCCGCTCTGGAAGGATTACTCGGAGCTCGCGCTGAGCCACGGTCTCGAGGCCTGCTGGTCGACGCCCATCATCTCGACCGGGGGCGCGGTGCTCGGGACGGTCGCTCTGTACTACCGGCAGCCGCGCAGCCCCACGGATGATGATCTCCGGTTCGTCGATTCAGTCGTGCATCTCGCAACCATCGCGATCGAGCGTTCCCATTCGGAGGACGCACTGAGAGCGAGTGAGGAGCGCTACCGCGACCTGTTCGAGAACGCGACCGAGCCGATCGCGACGGTCTCGCTCGACGAGACGATCACCGGGGTGAACGCGGCGTTCGCGCACGTCCTCGGCTATTCGCGCGAGGAGCTCATCGGCTCGAACCTGAGTGAGTACGTGACCGCGGATGGGTACGAGCGCGCGGTGAAGGCAACCGAGCACAAGCTGTCGCGTGAGGACACAGACACGACCTTCGAGCAGGAGTTCATCGCCAGGGACGGCCACTCGGTGATCCTCGAGGTGTCGAGCAGGACGTTATTCGAGAACGGAGTTCCCGTTGGCGTGCAGGGGATGTGTCGCGACGTCAGCGCCCGCAAGCAGGCCGAAGCGGAACTACGTCAACTGGACGAGTTGAATCGTCATCAGGCGCTGCACGACAGCCTCACCGGCCTCCCGAACCGCGCCTGCTTTCGGGAACGGGTCGAGCAGGCGATCGCTGCCGGAGACAGCGACGGATCAGAGCTGGCGCTCCTGATGATCGATCTCGACCACTTCAAGGAGATAAACGACAGCCTGGGCCACCACTACGGCGACCTTCTCCTCGTCGAACTTGCGAGGCGCTTCCGCTCCGTCGTGCGACACACCGACACGATCGCGCGCCTCGGCGGTGACGAGTTCGGCATGCTGGTGCCGAAGCTCACAGGCACCGAACGCGATCTCGAACCGGCTCTCGACCGGATCCTGGCGGCGTTCAAGGAGCCGTTTCAGATCAACGGCGTTCCGCTCCACGTGGAAGCGAGCGTCGGGATCGCGCGTCACCCGGCGCACGGCAGGAACGTAGACGTGCTCCTTCAGCGCGCGGACGTTGCCATGTACGTCGCCAAGGAGAATGGCGTCGTCCACGCGCTGTACGACCAGGGACTCGATCGCCACGATCCCTGGCGCCTGACGCTGCTCTCGGAGCTACCCCGCGCTATCCGCGAACGCGAGCTCGTGCTGCACTATCAACCACAGATCGACGTGCGAACCGAAGCGATCGCGAGCGTTGAGGCGCTTGTGCGTTGGCAGCACCCGACGCGAGGGCTGATCGCACCTCGTGACTTTGTACCTTTGGCGGAACGCACGGGGTTGATCCAACCGTTGACGATGTTCGTCCTCGATAAGGCTCTCGCTCAATGCAGCCGCTGGGAGCACGAGGGCACTCCCCTGACGGTGGCCGTCAACCTCTCGATGCGGAACCTGCACGACCCGACCCTCCCGACGGAGGTCGCAAAGCTCCTCGGCCGATGGGGTCTTGCCGGCGACCGACTGAAGCTCGAGATCACAGAGAGCGCGATCGCCTCGGATCCGGCGCGTACGAGCGCCACCGTCGAGGGGCTGAGCGCGCTCGGCGTGACGATCTCGATCGACGATTTTGGAACTGGCTACACGTCGCTCGCCCAACTCGCGCGGCTTGCGGTCGATGAGATCAAGATCGACCGCTCCTTTATCCTGAACATGACCGACGACGACGCGACGATCGTCCATTCGATCATCACACTCGGGCACGATCTCGGTCTCGAAGTCGTAGCCGAAGGGGTTGAGACGAGCGCCTCCTGGAACAAGCTCGCTGACCTCGGGTGCGACGCGATCCAGGGGTACTACATCAGCCATCCCCTCGACGCGGACGACCTTGGCCGTTTCCTCCGGGCGACTCGTCCTCCGAACCGCGTTCCCGACGCCTAGATTCGATCCCCGGATCCTGCTCGACCGAGATGGCGCGCGGCGAATCGATGCGACGCGCGACGGGCCAGGTGCCGGGAGGCGCGAAAGCGAATCGGAAGAGAGCCCGGGACCCTGGGCTCTCTTCCGATCTCGAAGCCTTACATCGCGCTCTTGATCTGGCCGCGAATCTCTCCACTCGGGTTCTTGGCCGTGTGGACGTTCACGTAGTCCTTCCGATTTCGGAGCGCGGTGATCTCCGCCTGCGTCAGCGTGAGAGTCCCGGTCGCTCCCGAACTACACGGGCCGCACAGCGCCTTGACCACGCCACCGGCCGTCCCTTTGACGCCGCTATGAATGTGTGCTGCGCCTGCCGCACCCGTCAAGTGCGCGAATGTCAGCTTCCAGGTCAGCGTGGTTCCCGTCAGTGTCGCCGTGAACCGACCGGATGCGCCGATCTTCGTACCCTTCGGACGAGGCACTTCCTGGCCGATGTTGAGGGCCGCGCTGAACTTCGTCGTCTTTGCCTGTGCGCTGCTGCCTGCTGCCGCCAACGAGGCGGCCACGAGCACCGAGGCTAGAACAGCGACCATAACAATCATCAATCTCTTCATTTCATACCCCTCCGTTGAGTTCACCGAGTTTGCTCGGCGATTGACCTTTTGCTGAACACTTCGGACGGGAGGCTAAACCGGTTTGCCGGACGCCAGAGATCGCGAGCGCCGGCCGCTCGCTAGTTCCGCAGCGGGCGGGTGGCGCGACGCGGCGCCCCGGCGGGGATCCGAGCCGATCTCCACCCGACCGCGACGCGCGGGGCATCTTGACCCCGCGCATTCCCCCTCGTATTCAATATCGCTCCTATCGGCGGCCGGCAACCTCCCGGGCGTGCGACAACGCCAGTACGCCGCGCGGTGAGCAGTAAGCGGTACGCGGCGGTCAGTTCACGCTCGAAGCCGTCCTTACCGTTCCGTCGCTCGCCCCGAGGGAAGAGCTGACCGGCGAGAGCTTCAGCGCATGCCCATCCGGGAGCTGATCACGAGCTCGGCAGCCTCGTGCGCGTCTCCGTGTCCCGTCACCGCGGGGATGAAGTGGCGGCGGTCGAGAGCGCGAAGGACGACGGCCGACGAGGCAGTGACGGTCGCTGTTCGCGGGACGTCGCGGAGCAGCGCGATCTCGCCGAAGCTGTTGCCGGGTCCGATCTCGGCGACGTGCACACCGTCCTTCGAAACCGCGAGCGTCCCGCTCTCGACGATGTAGAAGCGATCGCCCTCGTCACCCTCGTGCACCGCAACCTCCCCCGCCTTCAGCTCCACGGTGACGAGCGAGCGAGCGAGGCGCTCGATGATCCGCTCGGGGAGTGGCGCGAGCATGGGGATGCCGAGCAGCAGGTCGATTCCGGCAGGAGCAAGGGTCGTGCGGTCGATGGAGAGAAGCCGGGGAAGCGCAAGGAGCGCAACTGCACTGACGGCTGCCCCGATCACGAGCAGCCCCGCTCGCAACCCGACCGTAGCGATGAGAATCGGCATCACCAGGGCGCCCAGCGCCATCGCACCAATCAAGGAGCTCTCGAGCGCTCCGAAGACACGACCCATCACGTCGTCCGGGACAACGCGTTGCAGGATCGTGTAGACGTTGATATCGACGAGCGAGTTCGCGAGCCCGATGAGAACGAGCGCGATGATCGCGCTCGGCAACGTGGGCCAGGCGGCGATCAGTAGCAACGGCCCAGCCCAGAGGAAGACACCGAGCGCGAAGTCGAACGCAAGGCGGCCACGCTGCGCGAGCACGAGTGCGACGAATCCTCCGACGAGACCGCCGATTCCGAGCGTCGCGTCGAGGTAGCCGACGCCTGCCTTCCCGAGGTCGAGCATGTCGAGCGCAACCGCGACGATGAAGACAGCCGATGCGCCGGCGACGACACACTGGGCGGCGTAGAGCCCGACGAGCGCACGGAGATCCGGCGAACGCAGGATGGTGGCGAACCCCGCGGCGGAGTCGCGGAGAAATCCGACGGACGGCGCGTCATCTGGCTCGTCGGCCGTGTCTTCCTCAGGGGTCGGTTCGACGACCGGCCGGATCCTGAACACGAGCGCCGCCGACCAGACGAACGTTGCGGCGTTGAACAGGTAGACGACCGGGATGTCCGCGACGGCGAGCAACAGTCCTCCGAGGGCCGGGCCGGCGAAGAAGCCGACGCTCTCGATCGTGCTCGAGGCGACATTGGCCGCAGTCAGCTCGCCTGAATCCCGCGCAAGCTTAGGCAGGAGAGCGGCCTGGGCAGGACGAAACGGCGTCCCAGCGAGCGACGTGACGATCGCGAGTCCGTAGACGAGGAGCGCGGGACCGTCGGAGAAGATCACGCCTGCGGCGATGACGACGAGCGCCGCACGGACGAGGTCTGCCGCGATCATGACCGCGCGCCGGGGCAACCGGTCCGCGAGTGTCGCGGTGAAGGGCGTCACGACGGCCATGAGGACATACCGAACGACAGCGAGCAGGCCGACCGCGGCCGGGCCACCCTGGTCGTAGGCGTAGACGGAGACGGCGACCGCGTACGCCCAGTCGCCGACGACGGATCCGGCGAACGCGGACTCGAGGCGCCGGAGGGCCGGGTTGCGGAAGACATCCGTCAGCGCGCGGACGGACGCGCGCGCGTTGTCACTCACTCCACTCAGATCTCAGCGCCCCTCATCATGTCGTGCCTACTCCATCACACCCGGAGCGACGGCGCGTGCCTCAGTGAACGGGCAAGGTCAGCCGGCCCACTCGGGCAGCTCGAGTCGCTCCTCTTCGAACATCCGCTGGACGCCCGGGAGCGCGAGCGTCCGCAGGAAGTGGGCGCGAAGATGCGGGCGCTCCCATGCAGGTGTGTCCAGCTGCCGCCCCCAACGCGTGAGCATGAGGAGGAAGAGATCCGCGCCGGTGCGGTGCTCCCCGACGAGCCAGACTCGACTCTCGAGGTGCGATTCGATCAGGTCGAAGTGGCGCTCCGCCTCCGCCAGCGCTACGGCCCCGACATCGCCGCTGCCATAACGATCGGGGTAGAAGAAGCGCAGCATCGTGGTCTGGAGCGTGTTCGTCATGAAGACGAGCCAGCGGTAGAAGTCCGCGCGTTCCTCTGGGGCAAGGCGAGCCTCCGGGTATCGGTCGGCGAGGTAGAGCAGGATCGCAGCCGATTCGGTGAGGACGAGGTCGCCGTCGACGAGCGTCGGCACGACGCCAAGCGGATTCAGCGCGCGGTAGCCGGCATCCGCCTGCGCCTCGTCCCGCTCGATCAGAACGAGCTCGTAATCGACCCCGATCTCGGCGAGTGCAGCGTGCGGCGCCATCGAGGCCGCGCCGGGGCGCCAGTAGAGGCGGAGGGTGTCCATGGCGCGACCCTAGCGGGTCGTCCCCGGCCGGGAGAGCCGTTGACCCACGTCAACCTGCTGCCGCACGCCCGTGTGAGCCAGGACCTGGGGTTAGGTCGTGGGGGCAGACGCCTGTGTCGTTCTGTGCGTGATTGCGAGACCTGACCCAGTCCCCAGGCTACGAGGCGAGGAGCTCGGGGAGCGTGCATTCGCAGAGGACGTGAGCGAACGCCGCGACCGCCTCGGGGTCGAACTGCGTCCCTGCGTTCCGACGGAGCTCTTCGATCGCTTCGGCGGCGGACATGCCGTTTCGGTAAGGGCGCTCACCAACCATCGCGCTGAAGGCGTCGCAGACCGCGATGATGCGCGCCGAGAGCGGGATCGTGGTTCCTGCGATCCCGTCGGGGTAGCCGCCGCCATCGAACCGCTCGTGGCTCGCGCGAACGATCGTGGCCGTGCTGCGTAGACAGGGCGCGACCGCGATGATGCGTTCACCGATCACGGGATGCTGCCGCATGAACCGCCACTCGTCGGGTTCGAGCGGCCCGGCTTTCTGGAGAAGTTCGTCAGGGATCGCCATCTTGCCGAGATCATGGAGCTGTGCCGCCTGGCGGAGTTCGTCGAGATCCGCTGGCCCCATCCCCAACCGGATACCTACAAGCGAGGCGAGTTCCGCGACATCCTGAAGGTGCAGCCCGAGTTCCGGATTGCGCTCGGTGAGGGCGCTCGTGAGCACGTCCGCTATCTGGCGTGACGTTGAACGCCGGCCGCCCTGCTTGCGCTCGTATAGACGCCGATCGGCAAGCGAGAGAGCCGCGTCAGGGGTCTGAGCCTCAGCCGGGATCGCCGCTTCACCCCAGGCGGCGCTAACCGTGAATCCCTCACCCTTCTCGCTCAACGCGACCCCGACGGCTTCCCTGGTGGGCTCGTCGAGCGGCCCGGGAAGGAGGAGGCAAAACTCGTCACCGCCAAGTCGGTACGCGACGCCCGTGCCGGCCATGAGCGACTCGAGCCGCCGGGAGAGACGGACGAGCAACGCGTCCCCGGCGGGGTGGCCAAAGCTATCGTTGTAGAGCTTGAACCCGTCGAGATCACAGAGCACAAGCGTGTGGTCGACTACCTCTGATCGATCGGTTGCCGCGTCGAGGTCGAGAAGCAGCTTCCGCCGATTCGCAAGACCGGTCAGTGCATCATGGAGGGCCTGGTGCGCGTTCAGCTCCATCTGTTCGCGAAGCTCCGTCTGCGAGGCGAGCAGGGCCTTCTCGGCCTCCACACGCGCTGTGACATCCGAAACGATCCCGTCGACGAAGAGACGGCCATCCACACGGCTCGGCCGCGTTCGAGCACAGACCCACCGCGTCACTCCGTCATATCCGAGGAGTCGGTAAACCACCTCGCTCGACTCGCCACGCCCCAGCCTTTCTCGGTGAGCGAGATGAAGCGGCCAATCCTCCGGAACGATCCTCTGTTCCCATTCCGTCGCGGCGTCCGCGCCCGCCGGTATCGCTCCCCCCATCAGCCGCTCCCGATTCGCCCCCGAGTACACCGACCTCCGCGACCCATCGAACAGATGCTCATTCGTGTACAGGTAATCGTCGATCGAGCCCGTGATCCGCAGCAGCGCAGCCGCACGATCAGCAGCGGCCACGTCAACTCTGCTGCGCCGATGCCATCTCATATAACTCGGTATCGACACAACCTGGAAAACGATGAGCACCCTGCGTCGTGACGCCATGGACTCCACCTGCACGACGAGTACTCCGCACCGAAGATCTGACAGAAACTCCCCCGCCTCGATGGAGACGTGACGTATCATCGGAATCCTGATTGTGCCGATGCGCGCGTTGTCGAGAGGGGATCGAGTTCTTGGGCGTTCTTGAGCGGAGCAACACAGTGGAGCGAGGCAACCCGACGGGGCGTCCGATCGTGTTCGCGCATGGGTTTGGTTGCGATCAGTCGATGTGGCGGTACGTTTGGCCTTCGTTCGCGGACGACCGGCGCGTCATCCTGTTCGATCATCCTGGTGCGGGTCACGTCTCAGTCGATGACTTCGACTTTGATCGGTATCGGTCTTTGGGGGGCTACGCGAGGGACGTCGTGGATATCTGCGACGCCCTCGAACTGCAAGATGTCGACTTCGTCGGGCACTCGGTCAGCGGCATGATCGGTCTTCTCGCCGGGATCGAGCGGCCGGATCTGTTCAACTCGTTGGTGATGATCGGTCCATCTCCGCGTTATCTGAACGACGACAACGGCTACGTGGGCGGGTTCGAGCCTGCTGACATCGAAGCGTTGCTGGATTCGATGGACAGCAACTATCTGGGTTGGTCGGCCCAGATGGCGCCGGTCATCATGGGCAATCGCGATCGTCCGGAACTGGGCGACGAACTCACGGATACGTTCTGTCGCGCCGATCCGGCGATCTCGAGGCACTTCGCAAAGGTCACCTTCCTGTCTGATAACCGTGGCGACCTGGCGCGACTCACCGTCCCGAGTCTGATCATGCAGTGCTCGGACGACGTGATCGCTCCTGGATCGGTCGGCGACTATGTTCATCGCAATGTTCCCGGCAGCACGCTTGTTCAGCTGAATGCGACGGGACATTGTCCGAACTTGAGCGCGCCCGCTGAGACGACGGCTGTGATCCAGGCATTCCTCGCGGCTTGACGGCCGCGAGACCGACCGACAGCGCGGAGGAGCTCCTCGACGGCGCTCCCTGCGGGTATATCTCGACTCTGCCCGACGGAACGATCAGCACCGTCACTCGCGCTTTCGAGGCGCTCACGGGCTTTGCCAGGGAAGTACTCGTTGGTCGTGTGCGTCTTCGTGACCTCCTGCCCGTCACCGACCGGATCTACCACGAGACGCACTACCTTCCGCTGCTCCTGTCGCACGGCGCGGCCCACGAGATTGCCTCCAACCTGGTTCGGAGCGACGGCACGCTCGTCCCAGTGTTCCTCAGCTCGGTCCTGGTTCGCGACGACGACGGAGAGCCGCGCTCGATCCGGACGGTGGTGTTTCCCGCCACCGATCGCCGGCTCTACGAGCAGGAGATCCTGCGCACCCAACGCGGCCACGAGGACATCGCACTCCAGCTGCAGCAGAGCCTGCTCGCTGGCGACCTGCCCCAAGCCGACGAGGTCGACCTCGACGTGGGATACCAGCCTGGTGTCACCCGCCTCGAGGTTGGTGGAGATTGGTACGACGCATTCTGGATCGAACCGGGCGTGAGTATGGCGCTCGTCGTTGGCGATGTCGTCGGACGTGGGCTCAAAGCTGCGATCGCGATGGGTCAGCTGCGGAGCGCCACACGCGCCTTCGCATCCACGGGTCTGGACCCGGCAGGCGTCCTCAGGGCACTCGACCGCTACTCGATCGCCTACGGGGTCGGGGAGATGACGACGATTGTGTACGCCGAACTCACGCTCGCGAGCCGCGCCCTCCGGTACGCGTGCGCCGGCCACCCACCGCCCCTGCTTGCTGCGCCGGGTCGGGTGCCGACCTATCTCTTCGAGGCCCGATCGATGCCAATCGCCTCCTGGGATACCCTGCATCGCACGAGCGCAAGCGTCGAGCTCGAACCTGGAGCGACGGTGCTCCTCTACACCGATGGACTCGTCGAGCATCCATCTCGTTCCATTGCCGCAGGTATGGAAGCTCTTCTACAGATCGTCGGCAAGCGGGCCGGCGAGACGCCGCAGCAATTGGGTCGGGCGATTCGGGACGAGCTACGCACACCCGACTACCACGACGACACCTGCCTCGTCATCGCTCAACTCGAGCCAGGCTCCTAAACCTCGTCGCCGCCGTCCGTCGGACGGTCAGGCCCCTCCGGAGCCGGCACGAGCTCGACCGCAACACCAGGCTGGTTTCCGAGGCCGACAATCGCGAAGACGGCGGCTGCAGTGCTTCCTTCGAGCACGCGCAACGCAACCCCGCGGCCCTTCCCAGTGAGCTCTCGCGCCGAACCAACGATCGCCGCGACGATGCTCGAGTCGATGAAGGTAGTGCGGGTCAGATCGACCCGAAGTGAGCCTGGCGACATCCTTGCTGCTCTATCGAACACCTTGCTCATCTCCGGCGCGCTCGTGATGTCGTGTTCGCCGATCAGTTCGACGACCCCGCCATCGGATACGACACACGTGTTCTCGCCAGAATGCATTCGCCCAATCCCTCCACCGGATGTACATCGAGTCCGACGCAGCATAGGCGCACGGGCTACCGAACGCCGAAATGGCTCCGAGGCGGTGCGGGCATGTGCACGCGCAGCGAGCGCCTGCGCATCTGTGCGTCGAGTCCCTCGGCTAGCTCGGCCGTCTGACCATCGAGGAGCTGCTGGTCGCGTTCGGCGATCGCCTGCTCACGATCTCACACGGTGACCCTGAGGCCCGAACCTACCGTTACGTCTACTTCACTACACGGACATCTGTGATCTGTCAGGGTCGAGTCGAGTCGCTGACCGATGGGGGCGCGTTGCGCCTCACGGGCAGCACACGAAGGGAGCCTCATGGTGGCACGGATTGCGACGTACAGTTTTACCGGCGACGCGCAGGAGTTGGGCCGGCGGGCAGAGGCGGGGATCCTACCGATCTTGAAGGCGCAGCCAGGATTCAAGAGCTACGCAGTTGCGGTTGGGGATGGCACGGTGTTCTCGTCGAGTGCCTGGGACACGCGGGCAGATGCCGAGACGGGCAGTGCGGCGGTGGCATCCTGGGTCGCCGAGAATATGACCGAGATCAGCCTGACCGAAGTCCATTACGGCGAGGTGTTGTTCAGCACGTCGCTTGGTGTCAGCACGGCCGACGGCGCCTAACCGACACTTACGGGTCAGGTCTTGCATTGCAACATCCCCGATGCGTGATTGCGAGACCTGACCCGTCCCCCCGCGAATACGACGACCGCACCCAGCTCCGACTCATCGAGGCGCCGACGCTCTTGATCTGGGGCGATGCCGACGCCGTGGTTTCCCGTGCGATGCAAAACCATTTGGCAGGCGCGATCCCTGATGCCGACCTCCTCGTCTACCCCGGCGTCGGCCACACTCCCCGCTGGGACGATC
>NZ_JBDSNT010000120.1:0-7449 GCF_039915195.1 Gaiella sp. | reverse complement strand
CTCGCGGCGCTCGCGCAAGGTGCGCGTCGGTTCGAGCGTGCGGACTGGCTGGATGCTGCGCGAGGCGTGGGGGAGTTCCTCCTCGGGCCCCTATCGTTCAAGGACGGCAGGCTGTCCCGCTCCTGGCGGGAGGGCAAGGTAAGCGGGGAGGGATTTCTCGATGACTACGCGAACGTGGCGCACGGCCTGATCGAGTTGCACGTGGCGACCGGCGAGATCCGTTGGCTGCTCGATGCCCGGCGCCTGACTCTGCTCGCGATCGATCTCTTCGCCGATCCCCGGAACGGCGGTTTCTTCCTCGCTCCGACCGGAGGCGAGGAGCTCGTCGCACGCACCAAAGGCCTCGACGACAACCCGATCCCGTCGGGCAACTCGATGCTCGCGCACGTCCTCCTGCGACTTGGACGAATCTGGGGCGACGACGAGTTGGAGCGTCAGGCGGTGTCGGTGCTGCGGCTCGCCGAGCCGATGCTCGGCCGCGCGCCGGGCGCGTTCGGCTGGATGCTGTGCGCGCTCGACCTCTGGCTCGCGCCGCCGCGGGAGATCGCGATCGTTGGCGCGGTCGACAGCTCTGTCGCCCGCGCAGCGCTCGAGCCGTTCGCGCCAAACACGGTCGTTGCAGTTGGGCCGGCAGCTGGGGTGCCGCTCCTCGAGGGCAAGGATCTCGTCGACGGCCGGCCGGCCGTCTATCTCTGCGAGCAGTTCGTGTGTCGGGCGCCCGTGACGGACACGGATGGGTTCGGGAGCGGCGCGGCGATCATCTAGTCTGCTCCGCATGACAACTATCGAGCCCACTGGTGCGGAAGACGTCGCGTGGAACCTCTCCGACCTTTACGCCTCAGGCGACGACCCACGCATTGAAAGTGACTTTGCCGAGGCCGAAACTGCAACGGCGGCGTTCCGCGACCGCTACTACGGCAAGGTTGCGGCGCTCTTGCCGGCAGAGCTCGCAGCGGCGATCGACGAGCGCGAGCGGATCGAGGCGATCGCCACCCGCGCGCTCTACTTCGCACATCTCGAGTTCTCCACCGACATGGCGGACACGGCACGTGGTGCCCTCGTCTCCAGGCTCGGTGAGAAGGCCGCCGGCCTCGAGACGCAGCTCCTCTTCTTCGGACTCGAGTGGGCCGCGATCGAGGACGAGCCGGCCGCTGCGACCCTGGCCGACTCGGCGCTCGACCACTGGCGGCACTGGCTCGCCGCACAGCGCGTGTTCCGCCCGTACGTCCTGACGGAGCCCGAGGAGAAGATCCTCACCGAGAAGTCCGTCTCCGGCGTCACCGCCTGGTCGCGGCTCTACGAGGAAGTGCTCGGCGCGATGCGCATCGACCTTCCCGATGCCGACGAGCCTGTCTCACTCGAGACGGCGATGGCCAAGCTGTACGCGACCGACCGTGACGTTCGCCGCGGGGCCGCTGAAGCGGTGACCGCGGCGCTTCAGCCCGGCCTGCGCACGCGCACGTCCATCTTCAACACGATCCTCGTCGACAAGTGGATCGACGATCGGCTCCGCAGCTACCCGACATGGATCACATCGCGGAATCTCTCGAACGAGACGACCGACGAGGCGGTGCAGGCGCTGATCGACGCGGCGACGTCGCGCTACGACGTGCCTCAGCGCTACTACCGGCTGAAGGCGAAGCTCCTCGGGCTCGACGGGCTCGAGTACTATGACCGCTTCGCTCCGGTCGCCGAGGATGCCTCGAAGACGCCGTGGGCCGTGGCTCGCGAGGTCGTCGTCGGCGCCTACGCCGACTTCTCCGGCGAGGCCGGGGACGCCGTCGAACGGTTCTTCGACGAGGGCTGGATCGATGCGCCCGTGCGGCCCGACAAGCGGCACGGTGCGTTCTGCGCTACGAACGTCCCGGGCGTGCACCCGTACGTGTTCATGAACTACACGGGGGACCGCCGCTCGATCCTCACGCTCGCCCACGAGATGGGCCATGCGCTCCACGGGTCGATGGCTCAACCGCTCGGGTACTTCAACGCATCGACGCCGCTGACGACGGCCGAGACCGCATCGGTGTTCGGCGAGGCGCTCACGTTCAAGCGGCTTCTCGCGGCCGAAGACGACCCGCGCAAGCGGCTCGACCTGCTCACCGGCCAGCTCGAGGACGCGATCGCGACGACCTTCCGCCAGATCGCGATGAACCGCTTCGAGAACGCGACGCACACCGAGCGCCGCGAGCAGGGCGAGCTCTCCGCGGACCGCATCAACGAGATCTGGATCGAGTGCCAGACGGCGCTGTTCGGCGACTCCGTCGGCGTCGGCGGGTACGAGAGCTGGTGGAGCTACGTGCCGCACTTCACGAACGTGCCCGGCTACGTCTACGCGTACGCGTACGGCTACCTGTTTGCTCTCTCCATCTTCCGGTCGTATCAGCGGGAGGGAGACTCGATGGTCGAGCCCTATCTCGACCTTCTCCGTACGGGTGGCTCGAAGGCGCCCGAGGAGCTCGCCCGCATGGTCGGCCTCGACCTCACCGACCCGTCGATCTGGGCGAGCGGGATCGAGGCCATCTCCGACGATCTCGACGAGGCCGAGGCACTGGCTGCGGAGATCGGACTGGGCTGATCGTTCATTTTTCGAGGGCGCTACCGGTCGGTCTCGTCGGCCGACCGATAGCGCCCGAGGAATTTCGGACTCGCGATAGCGAGCCTCGCTGCGACCTCCAGCTTCAGCTCTGCGAGATCGGTCTCGCGGATGTCGCCGGCGCAGATTCGTCGCGCCATCGTCCAATCGGCCTCCCCCGGGGCGGGTGATTCGCGCTCCACGATCGAGAGCGCGTTCATCGCGACGAGCGTCCTGAATCGCAGGCGCTGGTCGTCGAGGGTCGGAAGGATCTCAGCCTCGAGGAACTCGCGGACAGCCGTTGCGAGCTCGGCGGCTGTTGGGCGGTTGCTCATGCCGCCTTCTCGATCAGGTCGAGGAGCTCGTACTCCATCTCGGCGGCGAGCCGCCCGAGGATCGCAAGCTCGACGTTGCGCTCCTCGCCTCTGAGATGTCGCCGGGCCTGCGTGAGCGAGGCGATCGCCCACTTGCAGTTGCCGAGTACCTCCCAGACGAGCAGCTCGTCTGGCGGTATGCGGAGCCCGGTCAGCTCGGCGTAGCGCTCGAAGAACGGTCCGACGTCCGCAATCCCACCCAGGCGCTTCGCGTCGTTCCCGAACCGCCAGGCTCGGACGAGCGGCCAGGCGAGATCCTCGGCGGGGTCGGAGATGTGAGTGAACTCCCAGTCGAGGACGGCGACGATTCCCGCGTCGTCGACCATCAGGTTCCCGAGCCGGAAGTCGCCGTGGCTGACGACCCGCGGTCGTTCGAGCGGTAGGCGCTCCCGGCACCAGGCAAGGCCGTACTCGATCGCCGGGTGCGGTTCGTCGACGGAGTCGAGCTCGGCGTACAGTCGATCCCAGAGGTCCCCACTCGCGAGAAAGGGAAGAGTCTCCGGGGCGATGGCGTGGATCGCTGCGAGCTGCTCGGCCATCTGGAGATCGAGGCCCGGAGGCGGCGCCTTGATGATCCGACGCCCGATTGCCTCGCCACGAACGAGCTCCATCACGAACGACTCGCGACCGTCAAGATCGCCGAGGTACTCGATCGGCTCGGGAACGAGGACACCTGCTGCGCGGGCCGCGACCAACACGTCGAACTCCTGCCGGAGCGAGAGCGAATCGAGATGCATGACGCCGCCTCCCGCGCGCCGGAGCAGAAGCTCTCTGCCGTCGGCAAGCGAGATCGCCCATGCCTCCTTGGAGGCGCCGCCGGCGAGCTGCCTGGCCGCTGCCACGGGCGAGCCGAGCGCAGCGGTCAACGCCTCGCGGAGGTCATCGTTCACCCCACGAGTTCCGCGAGCGCCTGCAGCGCTTCGGGTTGCCGCGCCTGCAGGACGAGCGTGGTCGCTCCACTCTCGCGCCAGGCAGCGAGACGGTCGGCCATACGTGAACGGTCACCGACGAGCGCGATCTCGTCGACGAGGGCGTCGGGCACCGCGGCAGCGGCCTCCTGCTTGCGCCCCTCGAGGAAGTGATCCTGTACCACGATCGCCTCGGCCTCGAAGCCGTAACGCTGCGCAAGGCGGTTGTAGAAGTTTTGCCCGCGTGCACCCATGCCCCCGACGTAGAGTGCGAGCATCGGCTTGAGGAAGTCGCGGCACGCGGCGACGTCATCCCCCATCACGACAGGGACGAGTGGTGCGAGATCCCAGCCGGCGGGGCGCCCGCCGCGGAGCGCGAAGCCCTCCTCGAGCGCAGGTCCATGGACTGCCGGGGCACGCTCCGGAGAGAAGAAGATCGGCAGCCACCCATCTGCGATCTCCGCCGTCAGCGCCACGTTCTTCGGGCCGATCGCGGCGAGATAGATGGGCACGTCTGCTCGCGCCGGGTGGATGATGATCTTCAGTGGTCTGCCGAGGCCTGTTGCGCCGGGGCCTGTGTAGGGAATGTCGTAGTGCTCACCGTGGTGCTCGAGCGGCTGCTCGCGGCGGAGAATCGTGCGCACGATCTCGACGTACTCGCGCGTCCGGGTGAGTGGCTTGCCCCAGGCCTGGCCGTGCCAGCCCTCGGCGACCTGGGGTCCCGAGGTGCCGAGCCCGAGCAGAACGCGTCCGCCCGAGAGGATGTCCAGCGTGGCGACCGTCGTCGCGGTTGCGGCCGGCGAGCGTGCGGGCATCTGCATGATCGCGCTGCCAACCCTGATCTGCTCGGTCGTCGCAGCGACCCATGCCATCGGCGTGACTGCGTCCGTCCCGTAGGCTTCTGAAGTCCAGACGGAATGGAACCCGAGCCGGTCGGCCTCCTGAGCGAGGGCGATGCCGCCGAGGGGGTCGTCGTACCCGAGTTGCAGAGCGAGGCGCATGTGGCTGATCCTACTGGTGTGAGTATTTCCCTCTTCCCCGAGGGCTACACGGAGCGCCGAGCGCTCTACCGCGCCTTCGTCGAGGAGCACGTGATCCCGGCGGAAGGCGCCCTCAATCGCGAGGACGACGCATCGCTCGAGGTGATCACGTCGCTGCAGCAGCGCGCCCGCGATGCCGGGCTCTGGGCACCGCACATGCCCGCCGAGGCGGGTGGCACGGGCCAGGGGTTCCTCTACTACGCGTGCATGAACGAGGCTATCGGGCGCTCCTACTGGGCACAACTCGTCTTCGGCTGCCAGGCGCCCGATGCCGGCAACGCCGAGATCCTGCACATGCTCGCCACGTCCGAGCAGAAGGTGGAGTTCCTCGAGCCGCTGATCGAAGGGCGCGCGCGATCTTTTTTCTCGATGACCGAGCCGGACGTCGCCGGATCCGATCCGCGGCTGCTCGAGACGCGCGCCGTAGTCGACGGTAACGAATGGGTGATCGATGGTCTGAAGTGGTTCTCGACAGGAGCGGACGGTGCGAGCTTCGGCATCGTCTTCGCGATCACGGATCCGGACGCCGACACCTACAAGCGTGGGACGATGATCCTCGTTCCGGCCGACACGCCAGGTCTCGAAGTCGTGCGACCGATCTCGGTGATGGGGCACGAGGGTCGCGCCTGGAACACCCATTGCGAGGTTCGGTACACGGATGTCCGGGTGCCTGTGGCACATACGCTCGGCGGCCGCGGGGATGCATTCAAGATCGCCCAGCAGCGCCTCGGCCCGGGTCGCATCCACCACGTCATGCGCTGGCTCGGTCAGATGCAGCGCGCGTTCGACCTGATGTGCTCCTACGCGCTCCAACGGGAGGCGTTCGGTGGGCCGCTCGCCGACAAGCAGACCGTTCAGAACTGGATTGCCGACTCGGCGGCTGGAATTCAGGCGTGCCGGCTGCTCACGATGGACACGGCGCGCAAGATCGACGAAGGATCGGAAGCGCGCGTCGAGGTCTCACTGCTCAAATTCTATGCCGCAGGAGTGCTCAACGACGTCATCGACCGCGCGATCCAGGTGCACGGCGCCCGTGGTCTCACCGACGAGACGCCGCTCGCACAGATGGCGCTCCATGCGCGGGGTGGCCGAATCTATGACGGCCCGGACGAGGTGCACCGCATGGTCGTCGCGCGTCGGATTCTCAAAGGATACGCCGCGGGCGATCCCTGGCAATTCGACTAGGACGTCAGGCCGAGCGCCGGGCCACGAGCTCGATCTCGACGCGCGCACCGAGCGGAAGCGCCGCAACCGCCACCGTCGTTCGCGCCGGGAACGGCTCGTCGAACTGGCGTGCATAGACCTCGTTCATCTCCGTGAAGTCGGCCATTGACGTCAGATAGACGTTCACCTTGACGACGTCGCCGAAGCCAAGCGCGGCGGCCTCCAGCACGGCGGCAAGGTTGTCGAAGCAGCGCTGGGTCTGCTCCGCCAGGCTGCCGTCGATCAGTGCGCCGCTCGCCGGATCGATCGGCGTCTGGCCGGAGAGGAAGACGTGATCCCCGGAGACAACAGCCTGGGAGTACGGGCCGACAGCCTTCGGTGCACCGGGGCTCGAAACCGCGTTCCGCATCATCTCAGCGCCCCGTGAAGATCGGCTCGCGCTTCTCGAGGAACGCTGCAACACCCTCCGTGCCGTCATCGCTGACGATGCAGCGGCGGAAGGCATCCGCCTCGCGCCTGAGCCCCTCCTCGAGCGAGAGATCCCTCGTCGTCCGGGCAAGCTCCCGCAGCACGGCAACCGCGTGAGGCGAGCGGGCCGCAAAGGTCGAGGCCACCGCGGTCGCCGAGGCGACCAGCCCGGCCGCCGGGACGACCTGCTCCACGAGGCCCCAGTCGTACGCCGTCGCGGCGTCGATCGGCTCGCCGCCGATGTTGAGGAGGTTGGCGCGGCCGATCCCGACGAGCCGGGGCAGTCGCTGCGTGCCCCCGCCACCGGGAATGAGCCCGAGCTTCGTCTCCGGCTGCCCCAGCTTCGCATCGTCGGCACAGATGCGCACGTCGCAGCACATCGCGAGCTCGAGGCCACCGCCGAGGCAGTACCCCTGGATCGCCGCGACGAACGGCGTCCGCGCAGCGTCCATCCGGTGGCCGACCGCGTGGATCCCGCGTGCCGAGCTTCCCTCGCTGCCGCCGCCCTCGCGGAGCGCGGGGAACTCCCTGATATCTGCGCCCGCGACGAACGCACGCTCGCCTCCGCCGCGAAGAACGATCGCGCGGGTCGAGTCTTCGTTGTCCAGACGGTCGAGCTCGGCCTCCAGATCGGCGAGCAGCGCAGTCGACAGCGCGTTCATCGGGGGGTTGTCGATCGTGACGATTGCGACTGCGCCCTCGTGCTCGGTGCTGATGAACGTTCCCACGGGTCTCCTCCCTCTAGTTGAAGCGCTCGCGCAGCTCAGTCTTGCGGAACTTGCCGACCGCCGTCTTCGGGATCTCCTCGACGAACTCGAACCGCTCGGGCAGCCACCACTTCGCGAACTGCGGCGCGAGGAACTCGCGCAGCTCATCCGGCTCGGCCGAGGCGCCTTCGCGCAGGACGACGACGGCAAGCGGGC
>NZ_JBDSNT010000110.1:0-8445 GCF_039915195.1 Gaiella sp. | reverse complement strand
TCGACGTCTCGTTGTGAGGCCAGGCGACGACGTCGGCCGACGGGTCCGAGGTGGGCGCAGGGGCCCGGCCGGCGTCGGCCGCGACGACGATCGAGTCGGCGAGGAACGGTGCGTCGTTCGTCCCCTGGGCGAACTTCGCCCCGAACTCGCCGAAGGCGAGATGCTGCGCGCGCTCGCGGACGAGGCCGAACGTCGCGGCGTCCCAGAAGGCCGTCGTGCCGCCGTTGCCGAGCGCGATCTCATAGCCCGCGGGCGCGCCGAGCAGCTCGCTCAATCCGGCGCGCACGCGGCCGACGAGCTGCTTGACCGGCTCCTGGCGATGCGATGTGCCCATCAGGCCCGCGGACGGGCCCGCGAGGTGCTCGAGCTGCTGCGAGCGAATCTTCGATGGCCCGCATCCGAAGCGTCCGTCGGTCGGACGCAGGTCTTGGGGGATCTTGAGTAGCAACCGGGTCCGCGGGCCTACTCGTGGAAGTCGGTGTCGATCCAGTCCATCATCCCGCGCAGCTGTTTGCCGGTCGTCTCGACCTGCGTCGCGGCCTGCTCGGCGCGCATGCGCTTGAAGTTCTCCTGGCCGGCGCGGTTCTCGGCGATCCACTCGCGGGCGAAGTCGCCGGACTGGATCTCCTCGAGGATCTTGCGCATGCTCGCCCGCGTGTCGTCGGTGATGACGCGCTTGCCGCGCGAGTAGTCGCCGTACTCGGCCGTGTTGGAGATCGAGTAGCGCATCCCCGCCAGCCCCTTCTCGTACATGAGGTCGACGATGAGCTTGAGCTCGTGCAAACATTCGAAATAGGCCATCTGCGGGTCGTAGCCGGCATCGACGAGCGTCTCGAATCCGGCCTGGACGAGCTCGGACGCGCCACCGCAGAGGACGGCCTGCTCGCCGAAGAGGTCGGTCTCGGTCTCCTCCTTGAACGTCGTCTCGAGGATGCCGGCCCGGCCCGCGCCGATGCCGACGGCATACGCAAGCGCGAGATCGCGCGCCCGGCCCGACGCGTCCTGCTGGATCGCGATCAGGGCCGGGGTGCCGTAGCCCTCCGTGAAGAGGCGCCGCACGACGTGGCCCGGCCCCTTCGGGGCGACCATGATCACATCGTGCTCGGCATCGGGTGCGATGCGCTCGTAGAGAACGTTGAACCCATGGGCGAAGAGGACAGCTGCTCCCGGGGCGAGGTTCGGCTCGACGTGGTCGGAGTAGACCTGCGGCTGCACCTGGTCCGGCAGGAGCATCGCGACGAGCTGCGCGCCCGAGACCGCGTCAGCAATGGTGCGTACTGTCAGCCCGGTTGCCTCTGCCTCGCCCCACGAAGCAGAGCCCTCGCGGAGGCCGACCTCGACCTCGACGCCGGAATCGCGGAGGTTGAGCGCATGGGCGTGACCCTGGCTCCCGTAGCCGATGACTGCGACCTTGCCGTTGAGAAGGCCGAGGTCACCGTCGCGGAGAATCGTTGCCATGTCTTTGGTGTCCCTTCGTTGATGTCGAATGGTGCAGGGGTGAATCAGTTGATCGCCGAAAGGCGGGGCGCCTTGCGGGCGGATGCACGGGCGATGCCGACACGACCCGTTCGGACGAGCTCCTTGATCCCGTACGGACGCGCGAGCTCCTGGAAGGCCTCGAGCTCCTCGGGCGTCCCGGTCAGCTCGAACGTGACCGTGTCGGGGCCGAGATCGACGACGCGGGCCTTGAAGGCTTCGGCGGTCGAGACCAGCTCTGCGCGTCGTTCGGGGGCCGCGCCGACCCTGAGGAGCAGCAACTCTCGCTCGACGGCCTCGTCCGGCGCAAGTTCGGTGACCCGGAGCACGTTGACGAGCTTGTGGATCTGCTTCTCGATCTGCTCGAGCGAGTGGTGTTCGGCATCGACGCGAAGCGTGATGCACGAGACGCCAGGGCGCTCGGTCGGGCCGACGGCGAGGGAGTCGATGTTGAAGCCACGGCGGGCGAACATCGTCGCGATGCGTGCGAGCGCGCCCGGCTTGTCTTCGAGGAGAACGGAGATCGTGTGCTTCACGAGGCCGCCTCCACTGGATCCGCGTACTCGACCATGTCGATTGCAGCAGCGCCGGCGGGGATCATCGGGAAGCACTGCTCGGTCGGGTCGACGCGGCAGTCGATCACGACCGTCCGGTTCAGTGCGAGGGCTTCACGCAGCGCGGGCTCGAGCTCGGCCTCCGACTCGACGAGCATCCCCACTCCGCCGTACGCCTCGGCGAGCTTGACGTAGTCCGGCACATCGACCCCGAGCCCGACGTGCGAGCGTCGGCCATCGAAGAACATGTCCTGCCATTGTGTGACCATGCCGAGATAGCCGTTGTTGACGAGGACGACAATGATCGGCAGGTCGTCGATCACCGCCGTTGTGAGCTCCTGGGCGGTCATCTGGAAGCAGCCGTCACCGTCGACGCAGACGACGGTTGCTTCGGGCCGTGCGGCCTTCGCGCCGATTGCGGCGGGGATCCCGTACCCCATCGTCCCGAGCCCGCCCGACGTGATGAAGTTGCGAGGCTTCTCTGTGAGGATGTATTGCATCGCCCACATCTGGTGTTGGCCGACGCCGGTCGTGACGATCACGTCGTCGCCGGCCGTCAGGTCCTGGAGCACTTCGATCACCTTCTGCGGCTTGAGCCATTCACCGCTCGTGCCGTAGCGCAGCGGGAACTCGTCCCGCAGGTTCTCGATCCGACGCACCCAGGCGGACGGCCCGGGCACGCCCGCCGTGCGGTGCTTGCCGACGGCGATCCCGAGCTCGTGGAGCGCCTTCTTGAGCGGCCCGACGACAGGGATGTCCGCGTCGCGCAGCTTCGAGATCTCGGCGGGGTCGATATCGAGGTGGATCACAGTGGCCCCGGGGGCGAACGCAGTGAGCTTCCCGGTGACGCGGTCGTCGAAACGCGCGCCGATTGCGACGAGGACATCGCACGTGTTCATGGCGATGTTCGCCCACTTCGTGCCGTGCATCCCGGGCCAGCCGAAGAACAGCGGATGGGTCTCGGGGAAGGCCCCCTTGCCCATCAGAGTCGTCACCACGGGCAGTTCGCCGACCTCCGCCAACGCGCGCAGCTCGTCGCAGGCGTCGCCGTTGATCGTGCCACCGCCGACATAGAGCACAGGTTTCTCGGCCTTCGCGATCCGCTCGGCGGCTTCGCGGATCTGGAGTGGGTGCACCTTGCGCGGCGGTCGCCAGCCGGGCAGATCGACGGTCTCGGGGTAGACGAAGTCGATCTCCGCCTCCTGGATGTCGCGCGGCACGTCGACGAGCACGGGGCCGCAGCGACCGGTGCTGGCAACGTGGAACGCAGCCTTCATCACGGTGGGAATGTCCTTCACGTCCTGGACGAGCCAGGAGTGCTTGACGATCGGCATCGTGATCCCGGTGATGTCGCACTCCTGAAAGGCATCGGTGCCGATCAGCGTGGAGCGCACCTGGCCGGTAATGCAGACGAGCGGCGTCGAGTCCATCCACGCGTCGGCGATCGGCGTGACGAGGTTCGTGGCGCCGGGGCCGGATGTGGCGATCGCGACGCCGACCTTGCCGGAGGCCCGGGCATAGCCCTGCGCCATGTGCCCCGCGCCCTGCTCGTGGCGGGCGAGGACGTGGCGCACGGTGGTGCCGCGCGCCATCGCGTCGTAGGTCGGCATGATCGCTCCGCCGGGGATTCCGAACATCACCTCGACGCCCTCTGCCTCGAGGGAGCGCAGGATCGCGTCTGCTCCGTTCATTTTCATGTCCTGTCCTTCGGTCTCACGGTGCCTCGTCCCTTCTCCGGCCGCCTGGTCGGCGAACGGTGCTGATTCCGTCGCCGTCTGCACTGATCGGGGCCTGTGCGTGAGCGACGTCTCCCTAGCGGGGGAGAATCGTGATGAGCTCGATGCCTACGCCGCGCGATACGGCGATACCGTGAATGGCGGATCGCGGATCCCTGTCGAACGCGGGTACGGAGAGGCAGAGCATCTGCCCTGAAGCATGCCTGGACCCGCGAGGAGCCGCAAATCGGAGGCGTGCACCCGTCCGCAGGAGCTTGGGCTTCGTGCACTCGAGCCTGATCTTCCTCGTCGCGATCGCCACTTCTGCGGTGCGGTCTTTCGGACACCAATTCCGCATAGTTGTACGAATCCGTGCATACTATGCAGGATGAAGACCGTCAGCATCGTCGGTACGGCCGGGTACACCGGGCAGGAGACGCTCGACCGGGTCCTCGGGCACCCGGGGCTCGAGCTCGCCGCCGTCGGTTCTGATTCGCTCGCGGGACAGCCTGCAAGCGCCCTCGACCCGAGGCTCGAAGGCACTACAATGCCCGACTTCGTCCCGAACGCCGACGCGCTTGCGTACGAGACGGACGTGACGATCCTCTGTCTCTCCCACGGCGCCTCGGCGACGATCGAGGAGATTCCGGCCGGTGTCGTCGTCGACCTCTCGGGTGCGCACAGGCTGCGGGACGCGACGGGCTACTCGGCCTGGTACGGCTTCGAGCATCCACACCCCGAGCGGCTCGGCGACTGGGTCTACGGGCTGCCCGAGCTCGTCATCGAGGCCGGCCGTCTGATCGCGAACCCCGGGTGCTACGCGACCGCCACGCTCCTCGCTCTGGCGCCGATCGCAGGCGCGATCGACCGCGACTCGGTGGTCGTCGACGGGCTCTCGGGCATGACGGGTGCCGGCCGGACGCCGAAGGACGCCTCGCACGCCGGGTTCGTGCTCGAGAACGTCAGCCCCTACCGCGTCGGTTCGCATCAGCACGTGCCTGAGATAGCGCAGCTGCTCGGCTTCCCCGTCTCCTTCACCCCGCACCTTCTGCCCGTCCGTCGCGGCCTCCTCGCTACGTGCAACGTCCGGTCGACCGGCGCCGACCTCCGCTCGTTGCTCATCGAGGCGTACGCGGGAAGCGATGTCGTTTCCGTGCTCCCCGAAGGCGTCGCTCCCGAGTTGGCGCGCGTTCGCGGCACCGACCGGGCCGAGATCGGCGTCTTCCCGGATCGGTTCACTGACCGCACCATCGTGATCTGCGCCGAGGACAACCTCGGCAAGGGAGCTGCAGGGCAGGCGATCCAGAACGTCAACCGGGCGCTCGGCTTCGAGGATGACACCGGGCTGCGGCTCCACGGAGTACTGGTCTAGGCCATATGTCGGTGACCTCTGCTCAGGGCTTTGTTGCGAGTGGCGTCTCGGCGGGCATCAGGCCATCCGGAAAGCCGGACGTCGCCGTCGTGCGCTCCGTTTCGGCGGCCGTGGGCGCGGCCCTGTGGACGAAGAACCGCGTCCAGGCGGCCCCGGTGACGGTCTCGAAGCGCCATCTCGCTGCCGCGCAACCCCAGGCAGTTCTGATCAACGCCGGAGTTGCAAACGCTGCAACAGGCCCCCAGGGCGAGGCGGACGCCGTCACGTCGGCAGAGGCGCTTGCAGCGACACTCGGGCTCGCAACCGAAGAGATCATCGTCCTCTCGACCGGTGTCATCGGCGTACGCCTCCCGGTCGACAAGGTGCTCGCAGGTTCCCGCGCCGCCGCCGACTCCCTCTCCCCCGAGGGCGGCGGCGCGGCTGCGAGTGCGATCCTGACGACCGATTCGGGCCCGAAGGTTGCAGCCGTCACGACCGGTGGATTCACCGTTGGTGGCATGGCGAAGGGAGCGGGGATGATTCATCCCCGGCTCGCGACGATGCTCGTCGTACTCACCACCGACTATCCGCTCGCCGCCGGCGAGCCCGAGGTCTTCCTGCGTCCGGCGGTCGAGGCGACGTTCAACCGGATCTCGGTCGACGGCGACTGCTCCACGAACGACGCCGTGATCCTTCTTGCGAACGGTGCGAGCGGTGCGCGGCGCGACGACGAGATGTTCGCAGTTGCGCTTCACGAGGTGTGTGCGGATCTCTCGCGCCAGGTCGTCGCCGACGGCGAAGGGGCGACGGTGGTGCTCGAGATCGGCGTCACCGGAGCGGCGACCGAGCCCGAGGCAGAGGCGATTGCTCGCAGGATCGCCACTTCTCCTCTCGTCAAGACCGCCGCGTTCGGGCACGACCCCAACTGGGGGCGCGTGCTCGCTGCGGCAGGCTCGGCGCCGTACGGGGACGAGTTCGCCCGGCTCGACACCGCATCGCTGACGGTCTCGTTCAACGGGACGGCCGTGTTCGTGAACGATGCTCCGACCGACGCGGAGCCCGACGTCTCGGGCGCGGTCTGCCGGATCGATCTCGACCTCGGCCTTGGCGCCGGTGCGGCCGGGTATCTCGCCTCCGATCTCACCTACGACTACGTGCGCATCAACGCGGAGTACACGACGTGAGCAGGGTCGTCCTCAAGCTCGGCGGGCGGGTCGCAGCCGTGGCGGCCGCGGAGGCGTTCGCCCTGCGTGCGGCCGGGTACGACGTGGTCATCGTCCACGGCGCAGGTCCGCAGATCACGGCGGAGATGGAGCGGAGGGGCATCGCACCGTCGTTCGTCGATGGCCGCCGCGTGACGACCGCAGAGGTGCTCGGCGTCGTTCGGGCGTCGCTCGCCGAGGTGAATCACGAGGTCTGCGCGGCGATCGGGCCGGACGCGATCTCGCTCATCGGTGACGAGATCGGTCTGCAGGCGGAGCAGGTCGCAGCGCTCGGCCTCGTCGGCCATCCGGTTCCCACGTCGCCTACTGCGATCGTGAACGCGCTGGCCGCGGGGCAGATACCGGTCGTTGCACCCCTCGCGGAGGGGCCGCTCAACGTCAACGCGGACGAGGCGGCCGCCGCGCTCGCCGTCGGCCTCGGCGCAGAGCGGATCGTCTTCGTCAGCGACGTTCCCGGCGTGCTCCTGGACGGCGTAGTGCTGGGCCGGATCGACGTCGAAACGGCCGCTCGAATGCTCGGAGACGGGACGTTCGAGGGCGGGATCGTGCCGAAGCTCGAGGCAGCGGTGCTCGCGACGCGCGGCGGAGTGCATGCCGTGATCGGCGCTACCGAGGTGGTCGCATGACGTCGCTCGTCCATGCCCGCAGCTCGGTTCTCCCGACGTACGCGCGGGCCGACATCACGGTCGTCCGCGGCGACGGTTGCACCGTCTGGGATGATGCCGGCCGCTCCTACCTCGACTTCGTCGCAGGGATCGCCGTTGTCGGGCTCGGCCATTGTGCTCCGGGCCCTCTCGCAGCCGCGAAGGCCCAGCTCGACGAGCTCTGGCACGCCTCGAATCTGTACTGGACCGAGCCGATGCTCCGGCTCGCATCGCTCCTCGAGGAGCGGTTCGAAGGCGGCGGCGCCTTCTTCTGCAACTCGGGCGCCGAGGCGAACGAGGCGGCGCTCAAGATCGCACGAAAGGCGACGGGGCGAACCCGGATCGTCGCCCTCGAGGGTGGTTTCCACGGGCGCACGCTCGGAGCGCTCTCTGCCACCGGTCAGCCCGGCAAGTGGGAGGGCTTCGGCCCGCTCGTACCCGGCGTCTCGTTCGCCCGGCCGAACGACGTCGAATCGCTCGAGGCGGCGCTTGCCCCCGCGCGCGAGACAGCATTGATCCTGCTCGAGCCCGTCCTCGGCGAAGGCGGCGTGATCCCGCTCGAGCCCGGATTCGCGCAGGCGGCAGCCGAGCTTGCGCACGAGGTCGGCGCGCTCCTCTGCGTCGACGAGGTTCAGGCCGGGATGGGTCGGACGGGTACGTTCTTCGCCTACGAGCAACTCGGAATTCGCCCCGACCTCGTCACTCTGGCCAAGGGCCTTGCGAACGGACTGCCCATGGGGGCGCTGCTTGCGGGGGAGCGTGCAGCAGCGGGATTCGTGCCCGGCGACCACGGCTCGACGTTCGGCGGTAACCCTGTCGTTGCCGCTGCAGCCTGCGCCGTCGTCGAGGCGATCGACGCCGAGCTGCTCCAGAACGTCCGCGATCGCGGCGTCGAGCTCGAAGCCGGACTTTCGGCTCTCCCCGCCGTGCGCTCGGTCCGAGGCCGTGGCCTCCTGATCGGGGCCGAGCTCGATCGACCCGTCGGCCCCGTCGTCGACGCATGCAGGGAGCAGGGCCTGCTCGTTCTCTCGGCCGGACCGGACGTGCTCCGGCTGACTCCACCGCTCATCGTCGACGCGGCTCAGGTCGCCGAGGCGCTCACGATCCTGGAAGGAGTGCTCGCGCCATGAATCGACGCGAACGGCAAGCAGCGATCCTCCGCCTCGTCCAGGACAGAGCCCTCTCGACGCAGGCCGAGCTCGTCCAGTCGCTTCAGGACGAAGGTCACGATGTCGTCCAGACGACCGTTTCCCGCGATGTCGCCGAGCTAGGGCTCGTCAAGGTGCGTGCCCCGAGCGGCCGCCTCATCTATGCCCCGCCCGGCACGGGCGACGCCGATCGGCTCCGCGCGATCGGCGCCGCGATGCGTAGGTACGCCATCGGCGTCCAGGCTGCCAACAGCGGGCTCGTCGTCGTGACAACGCCCTCCGGCTACGCGAGTGCGCTCGCGCAGGCGATCGACGAGGGGAGCCATCCCTCGAT
>NZ_JBDSNT010000059.1:0-21149 GCF_039915195.1 Gaiella sp. | reverse complement strand
CGTGTCGACATGCGGGCACGAAACCCGTGCTTACGCTTACGGCGGCGGACGTTGGGCTGATACGTGCGTTTCACAGGAAGCTCTCTCGGTCGACGGTTCGGGGCCGCAACGTGCGGGCACGGGTGCGTCAGTATAGATGAGGTCTCCGCTCCCCGACTTATCCACAAGCGTCGGGCGGTGCCGGCAGAACGAAAGTGCTGCATCGGTGCCGGAGACGTTGTCCAGCAAGGCTCTCGCGAACAAGTTGTCCACAGCTGTGGACATCCATGTGGACGGAGCGAAAGTCCTGCAAAATGGTGGTTTATCGCGTCCCTGTGCCGTGCGCTCTTGGGGTTGGAGTCGGTCCGAGACGCTGCTATGCTCGCCCTCCCGACGCACGATCCGAGAGGAGCCCCCAGAGGGTGGAACACACCACCGAGCCGACTGCCGAACGCCTGTGGGACGACGTCTCGAGCCGGCTGCAGGAGGCCCTGAACGAAACGACGTACGCGACGTGGTTCGGCGCTGCGTCAGCGGGAGACCTCGACGACGATGCATTCTCGCTCGTCGTCCCGAACGATTTCACGCGCGAATGGATCGAGGGTCACTTCCTCGGCTTCGTCAAAGCAGCCGCGCGTGACGCCCTCGGGCGTGACATCCGCGTCACGCTCACCGTTCGCGACCCCGGCGCGGATGCGGCCGAGTCACAACCAGAGGTTTCGGCAGGACGGGGCGCCGACCGCGTGGCAGCGAGCGCGCCGACACCCGCCACCTCGAGCCCGAAGTACACCTTCGACGGATTCGTGATCGGGTCTTCGAATCGCTTTGCCCACGCTGCAGCCCTCGCCGTTGCCGAGGCACCCGCCCAGGCCTACAACCCGTTGTTCATCTACGGCGGCACCGGGCTCGGAAAGACCCACCTTCTGCAGGCGATCGGCCAGTACGTAAGCGAGCACACGAAGGGTTCGACGACGCGATACGTGACGAGCGAGACCTTCATGAACGACTTCATCAACTCGCTTCGAGACAAGCGTATCGAGGGATTCAAGCAGCGGTACCGCACCTACGACGTCCTCCTCGTCGACGACATTCAGTTCTTCGAGGGGAAGGAGCGCATCCAGGAGGAGTTCTTCCATACCTTCAACTCGCTCTACGAGGCGGGCCGGCAGATCGTGATCTCGTCCGACCGTCCCCCAAAGGAGATCGCGACGCTCGAGGAGCGCCTGCGATCGCGGTTCGAATGGGGGCTGATCACAGACATTCAGCCGCCCGACCTCGAGACGAGGATCGCAATCCTCCGCAAGAAGGTGACGACCGACAGGATCGAGATCGCCGACCCGGAGGTGATCACGTTCATCGCGAGCCGCGTTTCGACGAACATCCGCGAGCTCGAGGGCGCGCTCACACGCGTCGTCGCCTTCTCGTCCCTCACCGGTCGGGAGCTCACGGTCGAGCTCGCCGAGCAGGTACTGCGTGACCTTTTCCCCGACGGCGATGCGATCCCGGCGGTTACGATCACCCTTATCCAGGAGGCTGTCTCCGACCGGTTCGGCCTCTCCGTGATAGAGCTCTGTAGCCAGCGGCGATCCCAGGCCGTTGCCTACCCGAGACAGGTCGCCATGTATCTCTCGCGAGAGCTCACGGACGCCTCTCTACCAAAGATCGGCAAGGAATTCGGCGGGCGCGACCACACCACCGTGATCCATGCCACATCAAAAATTACGCGCCTGATTTCTGAGGATAGATCTGTGTACAACCTCGTCCAGGACCTCACAGCACGGATCAAACAGACCCGGTGATCTGTGGGACCCGTATCGCGTTCACCCTGCCCCTGTGGGACCCGTCCCCGTTCTCCACGAGTGGACCCACAGCCTCAAACGGGATCACAGAGCGGTTCTGGGCTGTCCTCCCCGTCATTCACACTCCTATGTACTACTACAAGAGGTTCTTTAAATGATTAGTGAAGTAGACGTAACGGTCGGTTCGGGCCTCAAAGTCACCTGCGATCGGGATCAGCTCGTGTCGACCCTCGCCACGGTTTCTCGCGTCGTCTCATCGCGCGGCTCGGTTCAGGTTCTCTCAGGCGTCCTTTTGCGCCCCGACGGAGACCGTCTCGAGCTCGCCGCCACAGACATGGAACTTTCGCTCCGAACAACGCTCGCCGCAACGGTGGAAGGTGACAGCGCGGTTGTCGTGCCAGGGAAGCTCCTCGTCGACCTGGCACGACTGCTCCCGGCGCCAGAGGTGACGATCGAGTATCGGCCCGACGAAGGCGTCGCTCACATCTCGAGCGGAAGCTACTCCTCGAAGCTGAATGTCTTCGCAGCCGAGGACTTCCCGAGGCTGCCCGTGATCGACCCGGCGCGCCACACGATCGCGACGCCGTCGTTGCTCGAGACGGTCGAGCGGGTCGCGCGGTCGGCGTCCAAGGACGAGTCGCGCCCGGTCCTGACCGGCATCCAGGTCCGCTTCGAGGGCAAGAAGCTCTTCATGGCGGCGACGGACTCCTACCGCCTGTCGTTCAAGGAAACGGAGCTCGAGACGGAAGGCCCCGAGCTCGAGGCGATCATTCCCGCACGCGCTCTTGCCGAGCTCTCGCGGATCGCCGCGGGTACGGAGACGGTCGAGCTCGGCGTGAACGAGAACACGGTGGTCTTCGGCACGGGCGATACATGGCTGACCACTCGCCGCATCGACGGCCAGTTCCCTGACGTCAGCCGCCTGCTTCCGGAGTCGTTCGAGATCGAGGTGGATCTCCCGCGTGCGGAGCTCCGCGACGTCGTGCGACGCGCCGCCGTGATGGCACTCCGCAACGCACCGCTGCGACTCCGCTTCGCCGAGGGTGAGCTGACGATCTCGGCTCAGAGCCAGGATGTCGGCGAGACCCACGAGTCGTTGCCGGCGGCGTACACGGGCGAGCCGCTCGAGATCGGCTTCAACGCCGAGTTCCTTGCCGAGGGAGTCGAGTCGGTACGGGGGGACACCGTGCGAATGAAGTTGATCAACCCACTCCGCGCCGGCCTGATCACGTCCGCCGACGAGTCGTTCTGGTACCTGATCATGCCGATCAGGCTCGCAGGCTGATCGTCACCTCGGTCACGCTCCGCGACTTCCGGTCGTACGCCCGGCTCGAACTTTCACTCGAGCCGGGCCTCGTCCTCGTGACCGGCGCCAACGGTGCGGGGAAGACGAACCTGCTCGAATCGCTCCACGTCGGAACCCAGGGATTCTCGCCGCGCTCGCGCTCCGATACGCAGCTGATCCGACAGGGCGCGAGCGCCGCAAGGATCGAGCTCACGGGCACCCGTGGCCCGACGGCGGTCGTCGTCTCCGTGGGCCTCAGCGCGAGCGAGCCCCGTCGAGCCACACTCGACGGGGCCACCCTCCGGTCGACAGAGCAGCTTCGGGCGGAGCTAGCGACGCTCGTATTCACGCCCGACCGCCTCGTCATCGTGAAGGGGGGCCCTGCCGCACGCCGCGCGTACATCGACCGTTCGCTCGCTCGCCTCTACCCGGCTCGCGCCCACGTTGCGATCGACTACGCGACGGCCGTCGGACAGCGCAATGCTGCCCTGAGGCGCGTCGCACTGGGTCTCTCCGACCGCGAAGTGGTCTCGCCGTGGACGGCCCAGGTGGCCGACCTCGGCGCGATCCTGACGGCCTCGCGCGGCGACGTGATCGAGCTTCTCCAACCCGGGTTTGCGGAGCGAGCGGCAGAGCTCGGTCTCGCCGACGCGTCGCTCGGCTACGACGCGGAGCTACCCACGATCGAGTCGCTAGAGACGCGTCTCGAGCGGGACATCGAGCGGGGCACGACCGGCGCCGGACCGCACCTCGACGAGATCGCCGTACGCTCTGGCGAACGGGACCTGCGGACGTTCGGCTCGCAGGGAGAGCAGCGTCTGGCCGTTCTCGCGCTGTTGCTGGCCGAGGCCGAGCTGATCGCGGCGCGGCGGCGTGTGCCGCCGCTGCTGTTGCTCGACGACGCACTCTCCGAGCTCGACGAGCGGCGCCGGCGCATCCTGAGTGAGCGCATCGGGACCGCCGGGCAGACGATCGTCACCGCCACGGGCGCGGAGGCCCTTCCACTCGCCCCGGCCCAGCTTCTCAGGGTGACTCCTGGCCGCGTCGAGGTCACCTGATGGAGCGGCTCGAGGGGTCGTTGCGCGGAGCACTGAAGGGCGCCGGCGTTCCGGATGCAGGCGCCCTCGCCGATGTCGTTCGCGTCTGGCCCGCCGCGGTCGGGGACGCGATTGCAAGGGCCGCCTGGCCACAGCGGATCGCCCGCGACGGAACGCTCCTCGTCGCCGCCGTATCGTCGAGCTGGGCGTTCGAGCTCGGCCTGCTCGCGGAGGACATCGTTGCGAAGCTTGCGACAGCGGTGGGGGAAGGGGCTCCGACCGCGATCAAGTTCAGCCCCGGCCCGGTCCCTTCGCCTGCCGCCCCCGCGAGTGGCGCGACAGCCACGAGGGCGCCGGAGGTCGATGACGCAACCCGGCTTCTCGCAGAAGAGCTCACCCGCGAGATGACGGACGAGGAGCTCCGCTCGACGATCGCGCGAGCCGCCGCAGCAAGCCTCGCAAAGGCCGCCGCCAGCCGCCGTTTCTGATAGACTGTTGTGATCCACAAAAAGCCCTATTTGCAGGGCTTTTCTGCTGAGTAAAGGGGATACCACCCGCGTGACCGAGACGGATTACACCGCGAAGGACATCACGGTCCTGGAGGGCCTCGAGCCGGTACGGCTCCGCCCCGGGATGTACATCGGATCGACCGGTTTGAGAGGCCTTCACCATCTCGTCTACGAGGTCGTGGACAACGCCGTTGACGAGGCGCTCGCCGGTCGCAACGACTACGTCGATGTGACGATCCACCCCGACGACTCGATCACGGTCGTCGATGCGGGCCGCGGCATTCCGGTTGACATGATCGAGGAGCAGGGGCTCCCGGCGCTCACGGTCGTGCTCACGAAGCTCCACGCGGGCGGAAAGTTCGGTGGCGAGGGCTATAAGGTCTCCGGCGGCCTCCACGGCGTCGGCGTCTCGGTCGTGAATGCGCTTTCGGAATGGCTCGTCGCCGAGGTTCGCCGCGACGGGATCCTCTACCGGCAGGCGTTCGCCCGCGGTGTGCCGCAGGGTGACATGGAAGAAGTGGGGCCGGCGGAGGGCACCGGAACGTCGATCTCGTTCTTTCCGGACAGAGAGATCTTCGAGGAGACGGACTTCTCGGCGTCCACCCTTGCGCAGCGCCTGCGGGAGACGGCATTCCTCACGCGCGGCCTGCGGATCGTGCTGCGTGACGAGCGGCCCGCGGGCACCATCCAGGAGTTCCACTACGAGGGCGGGATCCGCGACTTCGTCTCGTACGTCAACGAGGCGAAGGACACCGTGCACAAGCACGTCATCTACTTCGAAGGCGAGACCGAGCAGGGCGCGGTCGAGGTGGCGATGCAGTGGAACTCGTCGTACGTCGAGTCGGTGTTCTCGTTCGCGAACAACATCAACACGACCGAGGGAGGCACCCACCTCTCGGGGTTCAAGGCGGCGCTCACGGGCACGCTCAACAAATACGCGCGCGACAAGGGGCTCCTGAAGGAGAAGGAAGACAACCTCGAGGGCGAGGACGTTCGCGAGGGCCTCGCCACCGTGATCTCGGTCAAACTTCGCGATCCCCAGTTCGAGGGCCAGACGAAGACGAAACTCGGCAACCCGGGCGTCAAGGGTCTCGTCGAGCAGAGCGTGAACCAGGGGCTCGCGGAGTTCCTCGAGGAGAACCCGGCGGAGGCGCGACAGATCATCACGAAGGCCCTCTCGGCTTCACGCGCCCGCCAGGCGGCCAAGAAGGCGCGCGAGCTGACGCGACGCAAGAGCGCTCTCGAGAACTCGTCGCTTCCCGGCAAGCTGGCCGACTGCTCGCTCAAGGACGCAGACCTCTGCGAGCTCTACATCGTCGAGGGAGACAGCGCCGGCGGCTCCGCCAAGCAGGCCCGCGACCGCACCTATCAGGCCATCCTGCCGCTCCGCGGGAAGATCATCAACAGCGAGAAGAACCGGATCAACAAGGTGCTCTCGAACACCGAGATCCAGGCAATGATCACCGCGATCGGGACGGGCTTCGGTGACGAGTTCACGATCGAGAACATCCGCTACGGGCGGATCATCGTGATGACGGACGCCGATGTCGACGGTGCCCACATCCGGACGCTGATCCTCACCTTCATCTACCGCACGATGCGCGAGCTCGTCGAGCGCGGTCACATCTACATCGCCGTGCCACCGCTCTACCACGTGAAGCTCGGGAACCAGGAGCACTACTTCGAGAAGGACAGCCAGCTCGAGGAGCTGCTCGTTCGCGAGCGCGTCAAGGACATCACGATCACGTCGCGGGACGGCGAGGATGTCTCCCTCACGGAGGCGCGGTACCAGCGCTTTACACGGGCGCTCTCCGACCTCGAGGCGTGGCAGGCGAAGCTCGAGAGCGAGTATCCGACGGCCGCACGCTTCGTGATTGCGCATCGCCTCGTCGAGACGGCCGCGCTCAACGCCGAGGATGCGGAGACCGCGATCAAGGCGATCCCGGACAACGGCTATCAGCTCTCGGTGACAGAACGGCTCGAGGACAGGCTCAGCGTCAAGATCGTCGAGACGGAGACAAGCGCTGCGACGCACCTCGACCTTCCGGCCGGCCTCTTCGGATCGGCCTCCTACGCCAGCCTCAAGCGGGCCTATGAGAAGCTCGCTGAGATCGTCGGCCTCCCCGGCTTCGAACTCACCTACGGGAAGAAGTCCGCCACCGCCGAGAGCTACGCCGAGCTCCGTCAGGCGACGCTCGATCTTGCCAAGGAGGGCATGACGATCAGCCGCTTCAAGGGTCTCGGCGAGATGAACCCGGAGCAGTTGTGGGAGACGACGATGGATCCCGCCCGCAGGATGCTCCTCAAGGTCGAGGTCGACGACGCGGCCGCCGCCGACCAGGTCTTCTCGATGCTGATGGGCGACCAGGTCGAGCCGCGCCGCGTCTTCATCGAACAGAACGCAAAGGATGTGAAGTTCCTCGATGTTTGACTTCGTCAGACGATAAATGGGGCATTCGGGACCTCGTCGGGTCTCCGGTAACGCCGTCGGCCTCTTCCCGCAGCCGATCGCGGACGAACGCACTACGTTCCGAATGCACTATCTAGGTCTTACCCCTAGGAGGGAAAGACCTTGAGTGATGCAATCGAGCCTCTCGGCGTCGGCCGGGTCGAGCCGCGCGAGCTCGAGCTCGAAATGCGCACGAGCTTCCTCGATTACGCGATGTCCGTCATCGTCAGTCGCGCTCTCCCGGATGTCCGGGACGGGTTGAAGCCTGTCCATCGCCGCGTCCTCTGGGGTATGCACGACGCCGGCGTCCAGCCGAACCGTCCCTACAAGAAGTCCGCCTCGATCGTCGGCGACGTCATGGGTCGCTACCACCCGCACGGCGACCAGGCGATCTACGACACCCTCGTCCGCATGGCACAGCCGTTCTCGCTGCGCTATCCGCTCGTCGACGGGCAGGGCAACTTCGGTTCGCTCGACGACGACCCGCCGGCCACGATGCGCTACACCGAGTGTCGGCTCACGCGTCTTGCCACGGAGATGTTGCGCGACATCGACATGGACACCGTCGATTTCGGGCCGAACTACGACGAGTCACGCAAGGAGCCGTTGGCCCTGCCGGCGCGCTTCCCGAACCTGCTCGTGAACGGCTCCTCGGGAATTGCAGTGGGCATGGCGACGAACATGCCACCCCACAATCTCGGTGAGACGATTGACGCAGTCGTGCAGCTGATCGACAAGCCCGAAGCGAACGTCGACGATCTGATGAAGCATCTCCATGGGCCTGACTTCCCGACGGGCGCGATCGTCGTCGGCCGCTCCGGGATCCGCGATGCCTATCGCACCGGCCGCGGCCGCATCGTCATGCGCGCGCGCGCGCATATCGAGGAGCTGCGAGGCGGCAAGAGCGCGATCATCGTCACGGAGCTGCCCTACGGCGTGAAGAAGGGCGGCGACAGCGGCGTGATCAAGAAGATCGCCGACCTCGTCCACGAGAAGGTGATCACGGAGGTCTCGGATCTCGCCGATCACTCCGACCGTTCCGGGATGCGGATCCAGATCGAGCTGAAGCGGGACGCCATCCCCCAGGTGGCGTTGAACAAACTGTTCAAGCACACGGCGCTTCAGTCGACCTTCGGCTACAACGCCGTTGCGCTCGCCGACGGCGTGCCGCGGGTGATGTCGCTGCTCGAGATCGTGCGCCACTACCTGGAGTTCCAGCGCGAGGTCGTGATACGCCGCTCCAAGTTCGAGCTCCGCCAGAACGAGAAGCGCGCCCACGTTCTCAAGGGCTACCTCATCGCGCTCGACAATCTGGACGCGGTGATCGCGCTCATCCGCGGCTCCGACGACACCGATGCCGCCCGCACCGGACTGATGAGCAACTTCGGTCTCTCGGAAATCCAGGCTCAGGCGATCCTCGACCTCCGCCTCGCCCGCCTGACAGGGCTCGCCCGCAAGGAGATCGAGGCCGAGTTCGCGGACCTGCAAGAGCGCATCGCAGAGCTGCGCGCGATCCTGGGTGAGCCTGCCCGTGTCGATGCCCTGATCCGCGAGGAGCTTCTCGAGATCAAGCAGGCCTACGGCCGCACCGACGAGCGTCGAACCGAGATCGTCATGGGCGAGGACTCGCTCGAGCTCGAGGACATGATCGCCGAGGAGGACATGGTCATCGCGATCACCCGCTCCGGCTACATCAAGCGTCTCCCGGTCACGACCTACCGGGAGCAGCGCCGCGGAGGGATCGGCGTCATGGGCATGGACATGAAGGAAGAGGACTACATCGAGCATCTCTTCGTCGCGTCGACCCATGACTACATCCTCTTCTTCACGAGCGTCGGCAAGGTCTACCGGCTCAAGGTGCACGAGCTGCCGCTCGGCTCCCGCCAGTCGAAGGGCCGCGCCATCGTGAACCTCCTCCCGTTCCGGCAGGACGAGCTCGTCCGCGCGGTCATCGCAACGCGTGACTACAAGGAGTCCAAGTTCCTCGTCTTCGCCACGAGGAAGGGCGTGATCAAGAAGACCACGTTCCTCGAGTACAACACGCCGCTGAAGGCGGACGGGATCATTGCCCTGAGGATGCGAGAGAACGACGAGCTGATCGGCGTCCGGCTCTCGGATGGAGACAACGACATCCTCATGGTCTCTCGCCTCGGCCAGGCCGTGCGGTTCCATGAGAGCGACGTGCGGCCGATGGGCCGTCCTGCATCCGGTGTAGCGGGCATGAAGCTCCGAGGCGACGACGAGGTGATCGAGGTAGACATTGCCTCGGACGACGCCGACCTGCTCGTCGTGACCGAGAACGGCTGGGGCAAACGCACCCGTGTCTCGGAGTACCCGGTCAAGGGCCGCGGCACGATGGGCGTCAAGACGGCGCAGCTCGTCGCGGGCAAGGGCCATCTTGCCGGCGCTCGCATCGTGCGTGAGGGCTACCAGGTGATGCTGATCTCCGACGCCGGCACCGTCATCAGGATGGCCGTCGACGGAATCAAGCGATCCGGCCGCGCAACCCAGGGCGTGATCGTGACGCGGCTACGCGACGGCGAGCACGTCTCGACGCTGGCGCCGGTCGTCGGGTCTGACGACGACGAGCCCATCAAGCTCACCTCCGACGCTCCCGCGGGGGACGAGCCCGCCACGGACCTGTTGTCCGCTGATCTCGACGACGCGGACGACGCGGACGAAGACGCGTAGGGCGACGCCGGCCGCATGAGGGCCTGGCGTCGTTACGAGCGACGCCCCCGGCGTCTAACTCGTCTCGGGGCAGCTCGAGCGTCGCGGCGCCACCGGGCTTCCGTGGCCGCGGGCTGCGCGGCTCACCTACCAGCGTCCTACCGCGCCTTACGATTTCCCGCCTTCACCTCCGGCCAGCTTCGACAGCGCCGTCAGCAGGTCGATCGGGATGGGGAAGACGATCGTCGAATTGTTGTTAGAGCCGATCTCGAGCAGCGTCTGCAGATAACGCAGCTGCACGGTGATCGGCTCCTGCGCCATCACTGCAGCAGCGTCCTTCAACCGTTCGGACGCCTGGAACTCGCCCTCGGCGGAGATCACCTTCGCGCGCCGCTCGCGCTCGGCCTCGGCCTGCCGTGCCATCGCTCGCTGCATGTCGCTCGGGATCTCGACGTCTTTGACCTCCACGACGGAGACCTTGATGCCCCAGGGCGAGGTGGCGTCGTCGATGATCGTCTGCAGAATCGCGTTGATCTTGTCGCGCTCCGATAGGAGCTCGTCGAGGACGTGCTGGCCGAGCACCGATCGCAACGTCGTCTGCGCGATCTGGGACGTGGCGTTCATGTAGTTCTCGACCTGGACGATCGCCGCCTTCGGCTCGACGATCCTGAAGTAGGCGACGGCATTCACGCGCACGGGGACGTTGTCCTTGGTGATCACTTCCTGCGGTGGGACGTTCAGGGTTACCGTGCGCAGCTCGACCTTCTCCATCTTGTCCACGAACGGGATCAGGAGAAAGAGCCCAGGCCCCTTCGGCTCGGGTAGGAGCCGCCCGAGTCGGAAGATGACACCCCGCTCGTACTCGCGCGCGATCTTCACGGTGGCTGACAGCAGGATCAGCAGCAGGACGGCGACGACTGCGCCGACGATGAGAGCGGTATTCACGATGTGTCCCTTCGTTGAGCGGAGAGTTCTGCTGGGAGCGATCCGACCGAGATCGGGCTGCGAACGGGAAGTTCCCGCACATGCGGTGATCGCACGACAGTAAGGATTCTATCAGGGTGACGCCGAAATCCTTGTGGAGGGCGGCAGACTCAGCCACCCTAGAACCAGCCGTGAAGCTTCTCGTCGCCACCATCACCGTGCTCGCCGCGCTCGCGATCCCCGCAGTCGGGAACGCGGGCACGACCTCGATCTCGTATCGCTCGCTTGCCGTCGCGGGTAGCGGCGACCGCGCCATCGCCGTAAAGCCGTTCGATCTCGTTGGCGTCCGCTGGCGCGGCCCCGGTTCCGTTCGGTTCCAGGCTCGGGCGGCAGACGGCACGTGGGGTCCCTGGCTCGACGGGATCGTTGAAGGAGACGACCAGCCCGATTTCGGTACGGGTGAGGGCACGAGTTCCACCGGCTGGCGTCTCGGGAATCCGACCTGGGTGGGGCCGTCGACGGCGATCCGCACGAGAGTCACAGGCCGGGTCACGGCTCTTCGGGCCTCGTTCGTCCGCAGCCCCGAGCGAATGGTGCCTCTCAGAGCGCTCGCCGTCGCGGGCGCCCCCGCAATCGTTCCGCGCAGCGCCTGGGGAGCGGACGAGACGATTCGGGGAGGAGCTCCTGACTACGCGCCGAGCGTTCGCTTCGCGATCGTCCACCACACGGCAGGCCCGAACGACTACTCCCCGGCGCAGGCCGCGGCGATCATGCGCGGCATCCAGACCTACCACGTCAAGTCGAACGGGTGGAACGACATCGGCTACAACTTCCTCGTCGACCGCTATGGCACGGTGTACGAAGGGCGATACGGCGGCATCGACAGGAACGTGATCGGCGCCCACGCGCGCGGCTTCAACACGGGGGCGGTCGGCGTCGCGGTGATCGGCACGTTCGGCACTTCCGCGATCCCGCCCGCAGCCTCGCGGTCGCTCGAGAAGCTGCTCGCCTGGCGCCTCGACCTCGCCCACGTCGACCCCCAGGCTGCTGTCGCCGTCGTCTCGGGCGGCAGCGAGCGCTACCTCCCGGGCGTACCGGTCACGCTCCGAGCCGTATCCGGCCATCGCGATACGGGCCAGACGAGCTGCCCGGGCGATCAGCTCTACGGACAGCTGGGAAGCATCGCGGCCAGGACATTCGCGCTCGGCTTGCCGAAGATCTTCGAGCCGACGGCCACCGGAAGCCTTGGCGGTGCGGTGCGGTTCCGGGCGCGAGTCTCCGCCACCCAAGCTTGGCGCGTGGTCGTCGTTGACGCACTCGGCACCGAGATTGGCTCCCAGATCGGGAAGGGTCCCGCTCTGGACTGGACGTGGGACGCCGCTCTGATCACCGGCACGGGAATCCGGTGGCGGATCGAGGTCGGGGGTGCAACGCCTGCAACGGGCAGTTTCGGCAAGCCGACAACGGGTGGCCCGCTCGCACTCACTGATGTCGCTGCAGATCCGGCGACGTTCACCCCGAACGGAGACGGGTTCGCGGATACGACGACGATCACGTACACGATCTCGACAGCGGCAACGGTGTCGGCCGCCCTGCTCGGTGCGGCGGGTGACGTGCTCGCGGAGGTGCTCCCGGCAACCCGCCAGACGGCAGGCTCGCACACGCTGACGTTCGACGGTCTCGGACAGCCGGACGGCGCCTATCGGATTGCGCTTACGGCGACCGACCCGCGCGGAGTAGTAGCGACCGCGGAGCTCGAGATCGTGATCACGCGCACGTTCGGATCGCCCTCGCTCATGCCCGCCGTCTTCTCCCCGAACGGCGACGGGAAGGGTGATCAGCTCAGAGTCGGGTTCGTGCTCACCGCCCCCGCCACCGTCCGACTTCGCGTCCTCCGTGACGGCAAGTGGGTTGCGACGCTCGCCAACACGAGCTTTGCTGCCGGGAAGCAGACGGTCACCTGGGACGGGACAAAGCGGGTCGGCGTCGCACCGGACGGCCAGTACACGGCCGTGATCGACGCGACCGACGGCGTCGGGACCGCGACCACCGCGCTGCCGTTTCTCCGCGACGCGAACGCTCCAAAACTGCGGCTCGCCCTGAAGCCCGCTCGCATCTGGGTCTCGGAGGCGGCCACGCTGACGGCACGCGTGAATGGATCGATTCGACGGCTCGAAGCACCGGCGCCCGGCTATCTGACGCTCGGCGGTGTCAAGCGTGTCAGCACGCTTGTCGCCATCGCCCGTGACGCTGCCGGGAACCGCAGCGCCGCCCTCCGTTACCCGTAGGGGTTGCCGACCCAGGGGCCTGGACGCCACGCCGGGACAGTAGACTCGCCTGGTGCAACCGTCTCGACGTTCACGGAGTCGAATCGGCGCTCCGCTTCGGCCGGAGCCCCAACTCACGTATGAGCGACTCAGCGATCCGATTCTCGTGACTCGTGCGAAGGACGGAGATGTGAGAGCCCTGGAGGTGCTCTGTGAGCGTCATGCGCCACGCGTCGGGCGCCTCGCTCACCACGTGCTCGGCGACCCGGAGGATGCGCGTGACGCAGCCCAGGAGGCCCTGGCCAAGCTATGTGTCAAGCTCGGTCAGTTCCGTGGTGAGGCGGCGTTCTCGACCTGGCTCCACCGTCTGACCCTGAATGCCTGCCGTGACGTGGCGCTGCGTCGGAGCGCGAGGAGCCACGCTCCTCTCGAGGACGATTTCCGTGCCGCGGAGGGTCCGACGCCGGACCGCGAGGCGGAACTCTCCGAGCTTCGGGCCGACCTCCGCGATGGCCTCGCGACCCTGCCCGTCGCGCAGGCGCATGTTCTCGTCCTCAAGGATGCCCTTGGCTTCTCGTTCGAGGAGATCTCTGCCTCGTCCGGGATGCCCGTCGGCACCGCCAAGTGCTACGCCCACAGGGCGCGCACGACGATGCGCGACCTGCTCGAGGAAGGAGCCGCAGCGTGACGCCGACAGCCCCATTCGGCAAGGACGTGATCGAGAGCATCCTGCCGCACCGTGACCCCTTCCTTCTGCTCGACGAGGTGATCGAGCTCGTTCCCGGGAAGAAAGTCGTCGCAACGCGGCTTGTCCGTGCGGACGACTGGTGGTTCCCCGGGCATTTTCCGGAGCGGCCGGTGATGCCGGGCGTGCTCATCGTCGAGGCGATGGCCCAGGCGGGCGCCGTGGCCGTGCTCGTGGAGGAGGACAACCGTGGCAAGATTGCGTTCTTCGCGGGAATCGACGACTGCCGGTTCAAGCGTGTTGTCACACCCGGTGAGACGCTGACGCTCACCTGTGAGATCGACGTGATGCGCGGACCGATCGGGCGCGGGAAGGCAACAGCGACGGTCGACGGCGCGCTCGCCGTACGGGGAACTCTGACTTTTGCGGTCGAGCGATGATCGGTTCCACCGCGGGTCAGCGCATCGGGATCACCGGCCTCGGGACGAATGTCCCCGAGACGGTGATGACGAACGACGATATGGCTCGGTTCGTCGACACCTCGGACGAGTGGATTCGCGAGCGCACCGGTATCCGCGAGCGCCGCATCGCCTCACAGGACGAGGCCCTCACGGACATCGCTCTCCCTGCGGTGCGCGAGGCCCTGGCAGAGGCGCGAGCAGATGCGTCCGAGATCGATCTTCTGATCTGCGCCACCGTGACCCCCGACATGCTGTTCCCGACCGCGTCCGCCCTGATGGCCGACACGCTCGGGATGCGGAACGCGGCTGCGTACGACCTGCTCGCAGGCTGCACCGGATTCATGTATGCGATCGCCCAAGCGTACGGGATGCTTGCATCGGGCCTCTCGAAGAAGGCGCTCGTCGTCGGCGGCGACCTGCTGTCGAAGGTGCTCGATTGGGAGGATCGCTCCACTGTCGTTCTCTTCGGCGACGGCGCCGGAGCGGTGGTCATGGAGCCGGTGACGACGGGCGGATTCCTCGGCTTCGAGCTCGGCGCCGACGGCGGCGGCGGCATCCATCTCTGCTATCCGGGCAGCGGCTCACGCCACTACGAAGGCCCGAAGCCCGCGCTCATCATGAACGGTCGCGAGGTCTTCAAGTTCGCGACGCGCGTGATGGTCACTTCGGCCAATGCGGTGCTCGAGCAGTGCGATAAGACGATCGACGAGGTCGATGTCTACGTTCCGCACCAGGCGAACAAGCGCATCATCGATTACGCCGTCGGCAAGCTCGGGATCGCACCCGAGAAGACGGTCGTCAACGTCGATCGGTACGGAAACACGTCGTCCGGGTCGATCCCGCTCGCGCTCGCCGACGCACGCGCCGAGGGGCGCCTCACGGACGGCGCGCTCGTCTTGATGACGGGGATGGGTGCCGGGCTCACGTGGGGCTCGGCGTTGATCGAGTGGAGAAGTTCTGCCTAGGCAGAACTTCCTAGATGGTGACGCGTTTGGTCGGCGCACAGGAGGAGCTCGTGACGCTTGAGTACAAGCCATTGACCGAAGGGAAGGATCACATGAGCAAGGTTGCGTTTTGCTTTCCGGGTCAGGGAGCGCTCGAGGCGGGTATGGGACGGGAGCTCGCCGAGGCCGTTCCGGCTGCGATGGACGTCTATCGCGCCGGGAGCGAGGCCTCCGGCCTCGACCTCCAGAAGCTCTGCTTCGACACTCCGCTCGAGGAGCTCGTCGACACCGAGGTGCAACAGCCCGCGTTGATCGCGACATCACTCGCGATTCTGGCCGCCATCCGCGCCGAGGGGCTCGAGCCGGATGTCGTCGTTGGCCACTCGGTGGGGGAGTTCGCAGCGCTTGCTTCGGTTTCCGCGATGGGGACGGGCGAGGCGATCGGCTTTGTTCGTGAGCGGGGGCTCGCAATGGCCGAGGCGGCCCGCTTGCATCCGGGCTCGATGGCGGCGATCCTCGGCCTCGAGGACGAGGTGGTCGAGGAGCTCTGCAGTCGGATCGAAGGAGTGTGGCCGGCGAACTACAACTGCCCTGGCCAGATCGTCGTCTCCGGCGAGAACGCCGCAGTCGATCGGCTCTGCGCCGAGGCCGAGTCCATCGGGGCGCGCAGGGCAATCAAGCTGAAGGTGTCCGGGGCGTTCCACAGCCCGCTCGTCGAGCGTGCGGCAGAGCGGCTGCGGCCGGCGATCGAGACGATCCGCTTCCACGACCCGATCGCGCCTTTCATGTCGACCGTCACCGCCCACGTCGAGCCCGCAACGCGGTTCGCAGCGATTCTCGTCGAGCAGCTGACCGCGCCCGTGAGGTTCACGCAGGCTGCGCGGGAGCTTGTTCAGGACGGTGTCACCACGTTCGTCGAGGTCGGGCCCGGCAACGTTCTCTCCGGACTGATCAAGCGCATCGACAGGAGTGTCCGAGCGATCTCCGTCAATGATCTTGCGAGCCTGGAGAAGGCACGCGAGGTGCTCTCGACATGAGCGCCTTCTGCTCCCTCGAGGGAAAGGCCGCGCTCGTCACCGGCGCCTCGCGCGGGATCGGCCGCGCGATCGCCGAAGAGCTGGCTGCAGCCGGAGCATCGGTCGTCGTCGGCTACCGGTCGGGCGAGCAGGAGGCCGAAGAGGTCGCGGCGGCGATCGGCGGGCGCGCAGTGCGCGCCGATGTCTCCGATCCGGCATCCGCGCTCGCGCTCGTCGAGAGCGCGGGCGACATCGACATCCTCGTCAACAACGCGGGCCTGACACGTGATGGGCTGCTTGCGCGCATGAGTGACGACGACTGGCACACGGTGATCCAGACGAACCTCTCCTCGGTCTTCTACACCTGTCGTGCAGTCACGCGGCCGATGATGAAGAAGCGCTCGGGCTCCATCGTCAACGTCTCATCAATCGTCGGTGTCCACGGCAACGGGGGCCAGACGAACTACGCGGCATCGAAGGCGGGGATCATCGGGTTCACCAAGTCCCTGGCTCGTGAGCTCGGCAGCCGCAACGTCAGGGCGAATGTCGTCGCGCCGGGTTACATCACGACTCAGCTCACAGACGTTCTCCCCGAGGAGGCGACCGAGGCGATGCGGCAACAGACGCCGCTCGGCCGGCTCGGTGCGCCGGACGACGTCGCGAGCGCCGTACGATTCCTCTGTTCCGACCAGGCGTCATTCGTCACGGGCGAGGTGCTGCTCGTCGACGGTGGCCTCGGCATGTAGCCTGCTTCCCCGTGGAGACGAGCAACGGACAGCGGAGAGTCGTCGTGACCGGGATCGGTGCCGTCAGTTCCCTGGGTAACACGGCCGAGGAGACCTGGTCCAACCTGATCGCGGGAAAGTCGGGCGCCGGGCCGATCACACAGTTCGACACGAGCGACTATGCGGTGCACTTCGCGTGTGAGGTCAGGGATCTCGAGATCACCGACTACATGGACTACAAGGCGTCGCGCCGGATGGATCGGTTCACGCATCTTGCGCTCGCCGCAGCCCGTCAGGCCGAGTCCGACTCCGGGCTCGTGATAGGCCCGATCGCCGAGCGTGTCGGCGCCGCCGTTGCCACCGGCATCGGAGGGTTGAAGTCGTTCGAGACGTGCGTCAACCAGTTGAACGACCGTGGCCCCGACCGAGTAAACCCGTTCTCGATCGTCCAGATCATCCCGAACCTCGCGGCAGGCTGGGTCTCCATCGAGCTCGGAACGCGTGGCCCCTTGCTCTCGCAGTGCACGGCGTGTGCAGCGTCGAACATGGCGATTGGCGACGGGATGGACGCGATCCGGCTCGGTCGCGCCGACGTGATGATCTGTGGAGGTACGGAAGCGCCCGTGACGAGTGTGAGCATCGCTGGTTTCGCGGCCATGCGCGCGATTTCGAGGCGGAACGACGACCCCGAGCGGGGCTCGCGACCGTTCGACGGTGAGCGCGACGGCTTCGTCATGGGCGAGGCGGCGGGCATGGTAGTGATCGAGGAGCTCGAGCACGCGAAGGCGCGTGGCGCGAAGATCTACGCCGAGCTCATCGGTTACGGCGTCTCGTCCGACGCGAACCACGTCTCAGACCCGGATCCGACGGGAGAGAACCCGGCAAGGGCTCTCAAGATGGCGTTCGCCGACGCCGGGATCGAGGCGGAGGACGTCGGCTACGTCAACGCCCACGGCACCTCGACTCCCTCAGGGGACTCGGGGGAGACGCGAGTGCTGAAAGTCGCGCTTGGCGAAGACAAGGCCTATCGAACCCCGATCTCCTCCACCAAGGGGGCGACGGGCCACTGTCTCGGTGCAGCCGGAGCGATGGAGGCGATCTTCACCATCCTCGCGCTCGAGCGTGGGATCCTGCCGCCGACGATCAATCAGACGACCCCCGACCCGACGTGTGACCTCGACTACATCCCAAACGAGGCCCGCCACGAGCAGGTCGAGATCGGCGTCTCGAACTCCTTTGGCTTCGGTGGGCACAACGCGTGCCTCGTCTTCCGCCGCTGGCACGACGAGCCGTAGCGGCCTCGTGGACCTCCGTCGGCGCCCTCGATATCGCGACCCTCGTCCGAGGCGAAGACAGGCAACGCCCCTAGACTTGCCGTCGTGGAACTCCGCCGCCCCCACCGGACAGCTGACTTCGCCGAGGTTCTCTCTCTCATGCAGGCCTGCGACCGCGCGATCTACGGCGATACCGACTGGACAGAGCAGGAGCTGCGCGAGGAGTGGGAGGGGCTCGACCTCGAGCAGAACGTGTGGGTTGCTATCGACGGCGACTCGATCGCCGGAGTCATGCACCTCTCGGAGATTCGCGAGGGCAGAATCAGCACCGACGGCTACGTGCATCCTGCGTACACCGGTCGCGGTGGCGGCGCGCTCCTCCTCGATGCCGTCGAGACGCGAGCCCGCGCCCTCGAGCCCGGACTTGCGCCCGGACGCCGCGTCTACCTCGAGTCGGCGCATCTGTATGGCGACATCCGCGCACCCTTGCTCTTCTCGGGAAAGGGGTTCGAGCACGTCCGGACGTTCTTCCGGATGATTCGATCATCGAACGGTCGCGAGCCCACGCCGGAGCTTCCGGACGATCTGAGCTTCAGGCCGTTTGACGCGGATCTCCACGGGCCGGCCGTCCACGCGGCCTTCGAGGAAGCCTTCGTGAGCGAGTGGGGCCACGAGCCGCAGACGTACTCGGAGTGGCGGGAAGCGAAGATCACGACGCTTGCGCGTTTCGATCCCGAGCTCGTTGTGGTCGTCTGGGACGGTGATGAGGTTGCAGGACTCTCGGTCAACTACGACAAGCGCATGGGGGACTGGGGATGGATCGGAAACCTCGCGGTTCGGCCCGCATGGCGACGCCGCGGCCTCGGCCTCGTCTTGCTCCAGGAGAGCTTCCGTCGCTTCGCCGAGCGCGGGGAGAATACCGTTGCGCTCGGGGTGGATAGCGAGAACCCGACAGGCGCCACGCGCCTCTACGAGCGCGCCGGCATGGATGTCCTCTGGCGCGCCGACGTCTGGCAGAAGGAGCTTCGAGCCGGTGACTGAGCTCGTCGTGCCGTCGTCAGCCGATGCCGAGCGGATCACTTGAGCACCCTGCGCGCGCGCTGCCCGGATTGCAGGACACTGACGGCGGTCGCCTTCGACGACGAGTATCAGTGCCACAGCTGCGGGCGCGAGTTCGCCGCCGGCCTCGTCCGCGTCCCGCGGGCGTGGGGGAGCGGCGGCGAGTCGATGGCCGCCGCCGCAACGATCCCGTTGCCCTTTCCCGAGGCGGCCGTGATCGAGGAGGACTCGCTGGAGGAGCAGGTGGCGGTGCACATGCGCAACCTGCCCGCACGAGCGCTCGTACTCGGCGGCTGCTGCTGCTCGCACATCGGCGCGATCCGCGGCTTCGCTGCGCGCCGCGGGCGGCTCGCAGTCGTGTGGGTCGACGCTCACGGCGACCTCAACACGCCCGAGACCTCGCCGTCCGGAAACGAATGGGGGATGCCGTTGCGGATGGCGCTCGACGCGGGGGCCGTTGCTCCAAGCGACGTCGCGCACGTCTGGGCCCGGAGCCTCGATCCACCGGAGGTCGCATACATGGAGCAGATGGGAATCGACGCCGACCTCGACCGCGCGCTCGATGGCTGTAATCGGGTCTACGTCGCGTTCGACTGCGACGTTCTTCGTCCTGGCGCGCTCGACGTCTTCATGCCGGAACCGGGCGGGCCGACGCTTGCCGACGCCGAGGCGCTCCTGCGCGACGTCGCCGCGAAACGCCCCCTTGCCGGGCTCGGCCTGACCGGTCTTGGCGAGCGTGCTGACCCCGAGATCCTGATCCGACTCGCCCGCGCCGCCGGACTGTAACCGTCCGGGCGAAGCGCGGGTCTAAGATGGCGTAGATGTCCGCCACCGACAAGATCGATGTCTCGATCGAGCACAAGCGGGCCACTCTCGACGACGGGACGGCGAAGAAGCACCCAAACACCTGTCCCGGGTGTGGATCCCACTACCGTGACGACGAGCTGCAGGAACACCTCCGGGTCTGCCCGCAATGTGGGCACCACTTCGCCGTTCGCGGTCTCGAGCGGATCAGGCAGCTCTCCGATCCATCGAGCTTCGTCGAGGACGAGAGTGCGCTGCGCTCGGGCGATCCTCTCGAGTTCTTCGACCTCAAGCCGTACACGGAGCGGCTCGCGGAGGCGGAGGTTGCGACGGGCCTCGGTGATGCGATGATCACCGGCACGGCGCGGATCGAGCTCCTTCCGTGCCGGCTCGCTGTGATGGACTTCTCCTTCATGGGCGGCTCGATGGGGAGCGTCGTCGGCGAAAAGTTCGCCCGGGCCTGCGATCATGCCGCCGAAGACGGCCTTCCGCTCGTTTCCGTGTCGTCGTCGGGAGGCGCGCGGATGCAGGAAGGGATCCTCGCCCTCATGCAGCTGCCGAAGACGATCTGCGCCCTCGAAGATCTTCACGAAGCGGGCGGCGTGATGATCTCCGTTCTCGCGCACCCGACGACGGGCGGCCTGCTCGCCAGCTTCGCCTCGCTCGGTGACGTCCTCATCGCGGAACCGGGCGCGCTGATGTCGTTCGCCGGCCCGCGGGTCGTTGCACAGACGACACGCGAGAAGCTTCCCGAGGACTTCGGTCTCGCCGAGTCAAATCTTCGCTTCGGCCACATCGACCGGATCGTGCCGCGTGGGGAGCTGCGGCCGGTGCTTGCGCAGCTCCTGCGGCTCTTCGGGAGCAAGCCGTGACGAACGACGCCGAGCTCGGGCTCCGCGACCGTCTCGCCAAGCTGAGCGGGGTCAAGCTCCTCCGCGGGACGCAGCTGTCCGCCGAGCTCGAGCGCCTGCAACGGCAGCTCGAGCGACTCAAGGACGACACGTCCGACGAGGAGATCTGGAAGCGCGTCGAGTTGGCCCGCCATCAGGATCGCCCGTACTCGCTCGACTACATAGAGAGGATTCTCGACGACTTCTTCGAGCTCCACGGCGACCGCGGCCGGATGGACGACCATGCGATCGTCGCAGGGATCGGCAAGCTCGAGGGACGAACGATTGCCGTGCTCGGCCACCAGAAGGGCCGCGACCTGAAAGAGCGCACGAGGCGTAACTTCGGCATGGCGTACCCGGAGGGCTACCGGA
>NZ_JBDSNT010000042.1:0-10226 GCF_039915195.1 Gaiella sp. | reverse complement strand
TCGTCGTAGCGGACGTACGAGTCCTCTGCGAGCACGAGAAGGGTCGGGATGCGCACGTCTTCGAAGGGCGGAGGCGCGCTGCTCATCTCACCGTACGACGCCACCACGGCAGCCTGGCTGTATCTGTACCGCCAGCGGCCGTCGTGGTCGGCGACGAGGAAGCCGTCCAGATCCTCAACCACGCTCGCTTTCGGGGTGTGCTGCAGCCCGCTCTCCTCGAAGCGGCGCTCGACGCCCTCGTCGAACGACGCGTACGACCGGTCTTCTCGGGCGAGCTCGGCGACGTGCAGGGCGATCTCCGCGTCGAGCTGGATCGCAGGATCGAGCAGGACGAGGCGCTCCACGAGCTCCGGCTCCCGGGCGGCGAGCTCGAACGCGAGACGGCCGCCGAACGAGTGGCCGATCCACACAGCCGGCTTCGTTCCCAGGGTCGCGACGAGGGTGTGAAGGTGGTCAGCGATGCTCCACGGCGGCTCGTGCGGCGAGTCGCCGTGGCCGAGTAGGTCGGGAGCGACAACCCGGTAGTCGACCAGATACCGCTCGGCGAGTCGGTGCCAGCCCGCCCCCCGCCCGGTGACGCCGTGCAGGCAGATCACCCGCGGCGCGTCGGGATCGCCCCACGCCTCGACGTGGAGCGTCCTCCTCAACCGTCGAGCGCTTCCAGGGACTCCGGAACCATCTCCGTCCGCCGGCTGTCCTTTACGAGCGACCAGATCACCAGACCATCCTTGTCGATCAAGAATGTTCCGCGCCTCGGCGCTCCCGTCTCATCGTCGAAGACGCCATAGGCCTTCGCTGCGGCGCCGTGCTGCCAGAAGTCGGACGCGAATGTGTATGTCGCGCCGAGCTCCTCCTTCCAGGCCTGTCGGGCTGCCGAGGTGTCGCACGAGACGAAAACGACATCGGTTTCGGCATGGTCGAAGGACTCGAGGTTTGCCTGAAGATCGAGGGCCTCGTCGCGACAGACTTCCGTGAAGGCGAACGGGTGAAAGACGAGGAGCACGTTCCGCTTGCCCCTGAACGTTCCCAGGCTGACGCGCGGCTTGTCGTACGCTTCTTCGAGGTCGAACTCCGGTGCCCGATCACCCGTCCCGACTGCCATCACCCGTCTCCTCTCCGTTGCCCGAGCGCACATAGTACGTTCGGTCCTCGAGTCCGGCGGGCAGGTAGGTGGAGGTGGCGCGAGTCGGGTCGTCGTGAGGTGAGACGTATCCCTCTCCGTGGCCTCGCGTTCGCGCCCCGGCGTAGTGGGCGTCCCTGAGCGCCGGCGGAGGCGGCTGGATTCCACGCTCGCGAACCTCGGCCCGGGCCTCCCAGATCGCGCTTGCCGAGGCGTTCGACTTGGGCGCGTTTGCCAGGTAGATCGCGGCCTGCGAGAGGTTCAGCTGAGCTTCGGGCAAACCGACGTGCTCGAGGGCTTGCGCGGAAGCGACGGCGACAAGGAGTGCCCGTGGATCAGCGTTGCCGATGTCCTCGGAGGCGAGAATTACCATCCGGCGAGCGATGAAACGCGCGTCTTCGCCGCCCTCGAGCATCGCCGCAAGGTAGTAGACCGTCGCGTCGGGGTCGCTGCCACGCATCGACTTGATGAATGCGGAGACGATGTCGTAGTGCTGATCGCCGGCGCGGTCGTACCGGAGCGGCCGCTTCCGGGCGGCATCAGCGACGTGCCGCGCTTCGAGCGACGCTCCCTCCGCGGTAGCCGTTTGCCAGGAGAGCTCGAGCGTACCGAGCGCGCTGCGCGCGTCCCCTCCGGCCTTCCGCACGATCGCCTCGACGACGTCGGCCGGCACCCCGATGCCGAGCTCCGTTGCGCCGCGTGCGACAACGCGCGCGACCTCCTCGTCCGAAAGAGGCTCGAGCTCGACAACCGCGCACCGCGACAGCAGAGCGGCATTGACCTCGAAATACGGGTTCTCGGTCGTCGCCCCGATCAGCGTCAGAAGGCCGCTCTCGACGCCCGGGAGGAGCGCGTCCTGCTGCCCCTTGTTGAATCGATGGATCTCGTCAAGGAAGAGGATCGTTCTGATCCCGTTCGCCCCAAGCCGGTCGCGGGCGCGCTGGAGCACGCCGCGGACGTCGTCCACCCGAGCCGAGACCGCGGAAAGCTCCTCGAACTCGGCGCCCGTAGTCTCGGCGACGATTCGCGCGAGCGTCGTCTTGCCGACACCGGGAGGCCCGTAGAGAATCATCGACGGTGGCCTGTCTCCTTCGATCGCGAGGCGAAGGGCAGATCCCTCGGCCAGCACGTGCCGCTGGCCGACGAGCTCGTCGAGTGACCGGGGACGGATCCGCTGGGGGAGTGGCGCGGTCTGATTCTGACGCGCAGACGCGGCGTCCGAGAAGAGATCGGTCATGGCGTGAGTGTAGGGCGCGGGAGAGGGACGTCACATCGCTGGTGCCGAGTGGTGCGTCTCGGTGACGGCGTTGCGCCGGCGAGAAAAGGCGCGAGAGGAGCAGCAATGGCTGGCGAGGTCGTTCACGCCGATTTCCCGTCAGAGGGCATCGAGCGCTCACAGAGGTTCGGAAGCGGTCTCTTCGGCACCGCGGAAGGCCGGTCGGCATCCAGAATCCAGCACGCCACCGTCACGCACTATGCTCTGTGCCATGTCACAGGAGACCTGGGAACCCCCGCTGAGCCAGCCAGTCCTTCCCGGCGAGGCACGCAGTGACTATGAACGGTATCTCAACAGCGAGGAACTGCTGTCGCTCCAGAAGAGTCCCGAGGAGTGGGTGCACCGGGACGAGCTGCTCTTCCAGGTCGTCCATCAATCATCGGAGCTGTGGCTCAAGCTGGCCTGGAACGACACGGGTGCGGCGGCGACCCTCGTTGGTGACGACGATCTGAGTGGAGCGCTCCGTCTCCTCCGGCGCGCAGGCATGTGCATGCGCTTCATCACGGGACAGCTCGACATGCTCGAGCAGATGTCCCCGTGGGAGTACCAGGAGATCCGCAAGGTTCTCGGGCACGGGTCTGGCTTCGATTCGCCCGGCGTCAAGGCGCTCCGTCCCGCCATGGCCCGGCTCGGCGAGGCGTTTCACGCGGCGCGTGAGCGGGCAGGGCTCTCGCTCCTCGACCTCTACGTCCACGGCCGCGATCACGAGCAGCTCTACCAGTTGGCCGAGGCGATGATGGAGCTCGACGAGTGGATGCAGACGTGGCGGATCAGGCACTATCGCGTCGTCGCGAGAGTCATCGGTGAGCACGTGATCGGAACGCAGGGCACGCCGGTGGAAGTACTCGGGCGGCTGATTCATCGCGTCGAGTACCAGGAGCTCTGGGACGTCCGCAACGAGTTGACGGCGAAGTCGCAGGCCGAAGGGTGAACCTCCGTGAGGAGGCGACCGTGCTTCTGCAGAATCTCCTGCGGTTGAACACGGTCAATCCGCCGGGGAACGAGACGATCGCCGCGGAGTTGCTGCGCGACTATCTCGCAGCAAGCGACATTCCCTGCGAGCTCGTCGGACGTACGCCCGATCGGCTCAACCTGGTCGCCCGTCTGAAGGGCGGAGACGGCCCGACGCTCGCCTTCCTCGCGCACACAGACACGGTTCGTGCGGATGCCGAGGAGTGGACGCGGAATCCCTGGTCAGGGGATCTCGTCGACGGCGAGATCTGGGGTCGCGGCGCGCTCGACATGAAGAATCAGGTGGCGGCAAGCGCCGTCGCCTTCTCCTCGCTCTGGCGTGAGGGGTTCGAGCCCGCCGGGGATGTCCTGCTCGTCCTGACCGCCGACGAGGAGGTCAACGAGGACTTCGGGCTCTCGTGGCTCGTCCAGGAGCACCCCGAGCTCGTCCGGGCCGACTACGCGCTCAACGAGGGTGGCGGAGAGCGGTGTGTCTTCGGAGGTGACGTCTTTTATCTCTGTGCGACGGGCGAGAAGATGAGCGCTCCGTTCCGGGTTCGCGTCCACGGTCGCAGCGGCCATGCCTCCGTCCCCTCGATCGCCGACAGCGCGCTCGTCAAGGCGGCCCCGATCATCGACGCGCTCGGTCGCTACAGTCCACCGAAGACGATGATCCCCGAGGTGGCGCGGTTCCTCGAGCTCGTTCTCGGAGAGCGCCCTCCGCTCGAGGAGACGCTCGATCGGGCCCGGCTCTTGCACCCGCTCGCTGCCGAGATCATTGAGCCGTTGCTCTCGTTCACGATTGCTCCAACGATGATCGAGGCGTCGAAGCAGATCAACGTGATCCCCGCAGAGTGCACCATCACCGTGGACTGCCGCCTGCCGCCCGGTATGCATCCCGCGGACGTCGATCCACTGATTCGGACGGCGATCGGCCCGGGTGACTACGACCTCGAGTGGCTCGAGAGCGACGGCGGTACCCGCTCACCGATGGTGACGCCGCTCTGGACCGCGCTCGAAGCGTGGGTCACCGAGCAGGATCCCGGAGCCCGGCTTGCGCCGGTCGTCTGCGCAGGTTTCACGTATTCCCACTGGATGCGCGAGGCGTTCGGAACCGTCGCGTACGGGTTTTTCCCGCAGAGGTCGATGGATCCCGAGCTCGCTGCTCGGCTCGTCCACTCCGCCGATGAGCGCATCCCTGTCGATGATCTCGAGCTCGGTGTGCATGCGCTGCGTGCCGCGGTGCTCTCACTGGTGGCCTGAGACCCTGATGGACGATCTCGTGCGCGTCACCTATGTTCCGAACGAGGTTACGGCCGATCTCGTCTGTAGCTTCCTGCGGGCGGAAGGGATCAAGTGCGCCCACCGGGTCACGAACGTCGGCGCCGGCTCGTGGGACGGCGTTCCGAACATGGGCGGCGCCCGCGAGATCATCGTCAGCGCGGGCGACGTCGATGCGGCTCTGGCGATCCTGGCGGCCGCCGAGCAGGGTGACTTCGAGGACGAGGACGCCTCGCAGGTCTGATCCGGGAGTGGTGTCCCGAATCCGCTAGGACGCTGGCTTCTCGTGATGGCCGCCGAACTGGCGGCGCATCGCCGAGAGCACCCTGTTGGCGAAGAGGCCCTCGTCTCGCGAGGAGAATCGTGAGTAGAGGGCTGCGGTCAGCACATCGGCGGGGACGCCTTCCTCGATAGCGGCGATCGCTGTCCAGCGCCCTTCACCGGAGTCGGAGACGCGGCCGGCGAAGCCGTCGAGATCCGGCGACTCGTTGAGCGCGGCGGCCGTGAGGTCGAGGAGCCATGACTCGACGACGCTTCCGCGCCGCCAGACCTCGGTGATGGCGGGGATGTCGAGGGTGTACGAGTAGAACTCGGGATGATCGAGCGGCGCGGTCTCGGCATCCCTGTCCCGTGGTCGGAGCCCGGCATCGGCTCCGTGGAGGATGTTGAGCCCCTCGGCCAAGGCGGCCATCATCCCGTACTCGATTCCGTTGTGGATCATCTTCACGAAGTGGCCCGCGCCCGAGGGGCCACAGTGGAGGTAGCCACGCTCCGCGGATTCGGGGTCACCGGTTCGGCCGGGTGTCCGTTCTGCTGCGCCGACACCCGGCGCGAGGGTGGCAAAGATCGGCTCGACCTCGGCGAACGCATGGTCGGGGCCCCCGACCATCAGGCAGAAGCCGCGTTTGAGGCCGAAGACACCGCCGCTCGTGCCGCAATCCAAATACCGGATCCCCTTCTCGGCGAGCTCGCCGGCTCGGCGAATGTCATCGCGGTAGTAGGAGTTGCCACCGTCGATGATCGTGTCACCCGCGTCGAGGCGTGATGCGAGCTCCACGACCGTCGACTCGGTGATCTCGCCGGCCGGGACCATGATCCAGGCGCGTCGGGGCACCTCGAGCTTTGCAACGAAGTCGTCGAGCGAGTCGGACCCGGTCGCTCCCTCTGTGACGAGCGTCGCGACAGCCTCCTGACTGACGTCGTAGACGACGCAGGTATGCCCGTCACGCATGAGCCGCCGGACGATGTTCGCACCCATCCGGCCTAGACCGACCATCCCGAGCTGCATGCCCGGAGCCTATACGCTCGCTCTCATGGACAGACGCGTCCAGATGAGTGCGACGTACGGACTCGATCGAATCGCAGCTCCGAGCGTGGAGCCGCTTGCGTGACGACATCGCTCGAGATCCACGAGGCCGGCGGCGCTCTCGACGACCTCGAACGATGGCTTCGGGCGCAGGGCTTCTTCACCCCGGGTGGCGAGCACCTGATCGCGGATCTCTATCTCGGCTACGGGCTGTCCTCGACGATTCGGCGGCAACACTCCCCCGCGCCGCCGGAGCCGTGCCCGCTCCCTCTCCTCGCCTGTACCGTCCGGGAGACGGCGTATCTTGCCAGTCATGACAACAGATCGGGCAACGATATCGCGATCGGCCGCTGGCAGCAGACGTGGAGTGCCGGCGACTATGCCGAGGCCGTTCGGCGTGTTCGGAGCGCGATCGAGCGCGGCGACGTGTACCAGGTCAACCTGGTCCAGCACCTTTCGGCGCCGTTCGGAGGGGATCCGGGCGCGCTCGCCACCCGCCTGTCTGTGCTGGCACCCCACAATCCAGAGCCCTACCGGGGCCACGGTTGGACGATTGTCTCGGGATCACCTGAGCTCTTTCTCGCGCGCCGCGGGAGCCGCGTCTGGACGAGCCCGATCAAGGGAACACGCCCGGCGGGAGGAGCGGGTGAGCTCGCAGGCTCGGTGAAGGACGCGGCCGAGCACGTGATGATCGTCGACCTCGAGCGAAACGATCTAGCGCGCGTCTGTGAACCCGGGAGCGTTCGCTGGCCCGAGCTGATGGCCACCCGGGCGCTCGCGGGCGTCGAGCATATGGTCTCGACGGTCGAGGGAACGTTGCGCGAGGGCGTCGGCCTCGCGGAGCTCCTCGATGCGACATTCCCGGGCGGGTCTATCACCGGTGCTCCGAAGATCGCGGCCGTCGATCTGATCGCCGAGATCGAGCCTGTCGGTCGCGGCGCGTCGATGGGCGCGATCGGTCGGGTTTACGGGAACGGCGACGTCGACCTCGCACTGACGATCCGGACGTTCGCAATCGCGGATGGGCGTATCCACCTCTGGGTCGGTGGTGGCGTTGTCTGGGATTCCGATCCGCAGGCCGAGATCGACGAGTCGTGGGTGAAGGCCGACCCACTTCTGCGCGCGATCGGTGCGCCGCGCGTCCCCCAGGCCGGGAGTTCCCCCGTGTCAATCGCGGGTACGAAAGCGGCCGCAGCATGAGCTCGCCCTCGCTGCGAGCGGTGGCCGTGTCCGGTCGCGGGCTCGTCGATCCCGGCGCACCCGTGCTCACGGCCGACGACGAGGGGTTCACGCGCGGCCGGGCTGCGTTCGAGACGATGCGGGTCTATGGTGGCCGGCCGTTCCGGCTGGAGCAGCATCTCACTCGCCTCGCGACATCGGCCGAGAGAATCGGCCTCGAGGCGCCGGATCCCGGAGAGGTGGAGAGCCTCGCCGCGATGGCGCTCGAGCATGCGGGCCTCTCCGACGCGGTGCTCCGCCTCTACTGGACGCCAGGGTCGCCTGGCGGTGAGCATCGTGCGATTGCGCTCGTCAGCACGATTCCCGAGTGGATCGAGGAGGCCCGAGGTAGGGGGCAGCGGCTGGTATCGCTCGTGCATCAGCGTCGATCGGCGTCCTGGCTCCTTCCGGCGACGAAGTCGACGAGCTACGCCGTCAGCATGGCCGCGGAGGCAGAGGCGAAATCGCGGGGTGCTGACGATGCCCTGTTCGTCGATGCCGACGGGATCGTCCTCGAAGGACCTGTGACCAACATCTGGTGGCGTGAGGCCGACGTGCTGCTGACGCCGGCGCTCGAGGTCGGCATCCTGGCCGGCGAGACTCGAGCGGCGCTGCTGGAACTCACGGCAGCCGAGGGCCGCCGGGTCGAGCAGGGCGTCTATCCTCTCGCGCGGCTTCTCGGGGCGGACGAGGTCTTCACGTCCTCGTCAGTCCGGGAGCTGATGCCGGTCGTCGGCATCGACGGGCACGCGTTCGAGATCGGTCTCGCCGCGGTGGCGTTGCAGGAGTCGCTCCGCCGGGCCGCCCTCGGCTAGCGGCGGCGTTCGTCCGCGGACTACGTGATCGTGGTCTGGCAGCTCGGTGAGTCGTCCGGCTGCGTCTTCGCGTCCCCTGCGAACCGGGCGAACATCGTCCACGTGCCGGCCGTTTGCATGACGAGCGAGGTCGCGTATGCGCCGGAGCCGTTGGTCGTGAGCTTCTGAACCGCCTCCGCACCGTTCGGTGGCGTGACGTGGAGTTCGATCGCAGCTCCCGCGAGCGGTGGAGTCAGCGTGCCGCCGGTCGCATATACACCCGCCTTGCCGTTCGCGGGACACGCCAGCGTGAGCGTCGACACCTGGAGACCTGGCTGCGGTGGCCCTGGCGGCGGCAGGATCGGGATCGGCGTCCAGGGCGGCGGGGGAGGCTCCGGGTTCGGGAACGGCCTCGTAGGAACCTTCCGCAGGCGATCGGCGATCGCCTGGTCGAGAATCAATCCGGGTGCTCCCTTGGCTCCACGTTGCGCCTTGCGGAACGCGGCCATTCGCGACGCGAGCTGCGTTCGGAGCCGCTTCGTCATCGCGCTCTTGTCCTTCGCAAAGACTGAACGTCCCGCCTTCAGCGCATCCCGGATGCCGTCGGCTGAGATTCTGGCCGCCTGAATGCGGGTGGCGCGTTCCTTCGCCCTCTGCAGCGCGAGAAGCTGCTGGTAGGGAAGCTTCGCCATTCCTGCTTGCTCCTTCGCCGTGTCACCGTCGTCGACGGAGTTCCGGACGAGCTCGGCGAGAGCAATCTCCGACCGGAGGACGGCGGGGAGCAGAGCCCGTTGCAGAGCCGCGTTACACGGCGTGCGCGGACATCTCAACGGCGTGGCCGCCGCGCGCACGGCGGCGCGAAGGTCGGCGCGGAGCTCACCGAGCTGGCCGTTGACTCCTCGTACCTGGGCGCGTGCGAGATCTGCACGCTGGGCCGGCGTGAGCGCTACGGGCGCGGGTGCCGGCATTGGCGGAAGGGGCACGAGGAGGAGCGGGAGCGGGCAGAAGACAAGCTCGCGGAACTGCTGGAAGGAGTGGATGACACCCGGGTTCGACCGGAGCACGTTGACCATGGCGGCGCGGTTACCGCCGTAGCACCGAGCTTCGATGTCGGCCAGGGCAGCTGCGACGTTGCCCTCGACCGTATAGTCGTCGGCGGGACTATCAGCGCACATTGGCGGGGCACCGTACTCGTGGGCCCAGTACTCGGACCATCCTTCGTTGAACGCGTACGCCAGGCTGCCCGAACGGAGACAGGGAGAGTGGCTTCGGGCGTACGTGTGCGCAACGACGTCGCCGAGGAAATGGCCGCTGTCCCCGTCATATCCGTGACGGATCACGTGACCGAACTCGTGGCGCGTGATGGTGTCGTCTCCGCCGCCGTTGTATCCGGTCACATACCCGGAGGGCCACCAGATCTCGGTGTACATCGTCAGAGGGGTTTCGCCGGGAGCATCCGCCTGGATCAGAAGACCGCCGGATGGCGGATTGAAGCCCATGAGGTCACGGAAGTCGCGGTGCGCGAGATGGAGGCCACGCCAGATCGCGCACTTGTGCGACTGGCCGGGCGTCGAGAACAGGAGGCCGCCGAGATTCTGCTCGGCGACGTTGTTGCGATATCCCCCGGTGTCCACGGACCAGTCGTCGGTCCCGATCCAGTCCTTGAGCCGCACGCCGGCAGCGTCGCGGAGCGCCATCCGAATGAAGTGATTGTCCTCGCTGTTCGTCGCCCGGAGCGAGAACGTCCCATCGGGGTTCGCAAACTGCACATCATCTTTCCCGCCGACCCACTCGACGGGCAAGAAGTCGGGACTCCCTCGACGCCAGAGCTGGAGCTCGATCCCGCCGAGCGGCATGATCGTCCCACGGTCATCGCAGAGCCACTGCCCGGTATACACCGTTTCCGCTGCCTGCGCCGGTGCCGCAGTGAGGACGAGGCTCAGGGCTGCGATGGCGGCGACGAGAAATCGCTTCACAACGGAAGCGTATAGCCGTGTTGGCAGACGAACAACCCCCCAATTGGGCGACGCGCGCGAGTGACCTCCACGCTCCCTGCTGGCGCCATCCGCTCCTCCCGTCTCAGGCGTTGTGGATCACGAGATGGGCGCAGCCGACCGGCTGATCGCGCTCGATGTAGCGCTCCTCCGAGGGCGTCCATACCTCCACCCAGGCGGCGCGTGCGGCTGTGCCGTCACGGGCAACTGCACGTGCGAGCCGCACGTCAGCGGGTGCGTCGACCCACACGCGCACGGCGTAGGCGTCGCGAAGGGTGCGGTGGAG
>NZ_JBDSNT010000145.1:0-17187 GCF_039915195.1 Gaiella sp. | reverse complement strand
ACGACCTCATCTCGAGTGCTGGTCACAGGATCGGTCCGGGAGAGATCGAGGAGTGCTTGATCCGTCACCCGGCCGTGGCGATTGCCGCCGCGATCGGGGTGCCGGACGATGTTCGCGGAGAGGTCGTCAAAGCATTCGTGGTCACGGTCGAAGGAACGGTGGGATCTCCCGAGCTCACGGCGGAGCTCCAGGCACACGTTCGCACGAGGCTCGCACCGTACGAGGTGCCACGATCGATCGAATTCGTCGCCGAGTTGCCGTTGACCGTCACGGGCAAGATTCGCCGGGGAGAGCTGCGTCGCCTCGAGGTAGAGGGTCCCGATCTGCCCGGAGTCGGGTGAGGCAAGCGCTACGGGCGATGCTCGCACGGCATCACCTCAGAAACAGGCTCCAGTCGAGATCGAAGCCGAGCCCGGGACCGTCCCGCGCGACGGCCATCCCTTCGACGAAGGCGGGGCCACCCGTCGACAGGCGGTGAGCAGGGTCGAGCGGGTTGCCACCGGGTAGATCGGGATCGAACGTCTCGACGAGTGAGCCGGGAGTGCAGGCCGCCAGATGGATGGACACCTCGGGGTACACGTGGAAGGAGACCGGCACGTTGTGCTCGACGGCGAGTGCCTGGGCGCGGCGGGCCGGCGTGACGCCGCCGATTGCGAGAACGTCGAGGCGAAGCACATCGAGCGCATCGGCATCGAGCAACGCCCTGAACGTGCCGATATGACTCACCTCGTCTCCCACTCCGACCGGATACGGACCGAGACGGCGGATCGCGGCGCAGCCTTCGGCGTCCTCGGGCACGAGCGGATCCTCGAGCCACGCGAGCGGTGTGGCGCCCCACAGAGCGACCTCGGCGAGGGCCTCGTCGCTCGAGCGCCAGACGTAGCCTCCGTCGACAACCAGCCGCGCTCCGTCCGGGAGACCGGCTGCGGCGTGCTCGAGGAGGCGGCGCATGCGTGCGGGATCGGGGTCTCGCGCGATCTTGAGCAGGCCGTAGCCTGCCCTCGCGTAGCGGATCACGTCCTCGGCCAGTGACTCCGGGTCACGGCCCGCGATTGGATACGCGGCGACCATCATCACGGGTGCGGTGGGCGCGCTCGCACCGAGGTGTTGCCACAGCGGGACCCCTGCGACCTGCGCAGCGATGTCCCACAATGCGACATCGACGAGCCCGAGTGCCTTGACCACGAGGCCGGTACGGCCGACAGCGACGTTCGCGCGCGAGCAGTCGTCCCACAGCGCCTCGGCGTCCGGCTGTCGCCCTACGATGACGGGTGCGATCAGCCGCTCCACGCACGCTGCCACGGGTCCGTTTCGGGTCAGGCAATACGCCTTGCCGATGATGCCGTCGTCCGTTTCGACCTCTACAGCTGCATACTCGCGCTCCTGGATCGTCATCTGCCCGAGCCGGAGCGGGGCAGGGAGCGGCAGGGTTGCAGTCCCGACCCGGATGACTCGGATCCGGGACATCATCGCTTGACGTTGACGCCGTAGTCGGCGAGGAAGCCGCCGTCCACGTACAGCACCTGGCCCGTGACATAGGCCGCGCCGGGTGAGGCGAGGAAGCTTACGGTCGAGGCGATCTCGTCGGCGTCCGCAAGCCGACCGGCCGGGATCCGCTCGAGCACATCGGCTACATCGAGGGTGCCGGCCGCGATGGCGGCGCTGAGCACGCCGGTATCGACGTAGCCAGGGCCGACGGCGTTCACGCGGACACCGAGCGGCGCCCATTCGACCGCTGCCGAGCGCGTGAGTCCGACGATTGCAGCCTTCGTTGTCGCATACGGGGCACGCCCGGCTGCCCCGCGCTCGGCGGCGACAGAGGCCATGTTCACGATGACCCCCGAGCCCCGTTCGATCATGATCCGACCGCCCGACTGCAGGCAGTTGAAGACGCCGTTCAGGTTGACGTCGACGACGGCCGCCCAGTCCTCCTGGGTGAGATCGACGAGCGGGCGGTGGCGTGTGATACCGGCGTTGTTGACGAGAAGGTCGAGCCCTCCGAACTCCGCCACGACTGCCCGGAACGTCGATTCGACCTGGTCACGATCGCAGACATCCATTGGTCGGTAGGCGATCCCAGAGCTCCCGGACTCGCCGGCCACGAGGTCGACCGCGACCACCTGCCAACCTTCGTCGCGCAATCGTGTTGCGACCGCCAGGCCGATTCCCCGGGTGCCCCCGGTGATCACCGCAACGCGCTCTCCTGATCCGCTCACGGCCCCGTCCTCTCGTCGAGGTCGGTAACGGCGGCGTCGAGAACCCGCTCCATCGAGCCGCGCGCGAGGAGCGTCTGCCACACGGGATAGATGTTCTCGTCGTAGAGGTGCTCCGGAGGGAGGTACACGGCTCCGGGGGCGTTCGTCACGTTCAGGACGACGACCGCTCGCTCGGGGAACCGTGCGCGAAGACGCTCCTGAAAGGCGGAGTAGAGCTCCCCGGGCTGGCCGACGATCGCGCAGTCACCGAGGCTCCAGACCCAAAGCGGATGGGTGGCGGCACCGTCGTCGCGGTAGCTGGCACGCAGGTTCCGGGCGCGGCGGATCCGCTCGACCCGACTGAGAGGGTCGATGTCGGCCCAGGCGACCTCGAGCTCCTCGATCGTCGGGAGGTCGTCCTTGAGCGCCACCGGCACATCGTGATGCGAGGCGCGAGCGCTTCGTGGCTGTGCGACCGTCCGCAGGCCCCAGATCGCGAGAGGGGCGCCTGATTCGACGACGCCGAGGCACGCGAGCTCGGTGCCGGCCGCGGGCATCGCACACAGCGCCCCGAGCGCTGCGTGGCCGAGGGCGGTGCCGTGGCGGTCGGCGACAGCCGTGTCGCCAACGTACTGCTCCCGGGGCGCAAGGTCGCCCGAGGCTCCCTGCAGGAACAGGCACGGTGCCCCGTCCGTCCCGTCCTCGACCACCTCGCGAAGCGCTCCGGCGAAGTCGGGCGAGACGAGCGTGTTCTGCCAGGCCAGCGTCGTTGGGTGGCAGGCGTAGTTGACGAGCGTCGCGATCACGGCCCCATCTGCGCCGGTGACTCGACCGACGAGCAGCGTGTCATCTGCGTGGGCGGCGGGGTTGTACCCCACGACGTACCGGTCGTCGCGCGGAAGGTCGCGGTTCCCGGCAACGCCCGACCGTCCCGTCGTCCACGTGAGCGTGGCCTCGACGCAACGAGCAAGAGCCTCCTCCGCCGCGCCGACGGCGGCGTCGCGGAGGGCATCGAGGTAGGGAGAAATGAGGTGGCCGCCGGGCTGTCCCGCGTCACCGCGGTAGGTCGATGGACCGGCGTGCGTGTGGGAGAGGCTGAGGAGCACGCGAGCGGAATCGAGCCCGAGGCGTTCCAGCACGGAACCGCGAACGTGCCACTCGTCGGCAGGGTCCTGCCACCAGCCGAGGTCGGCCGCCAGCAGGACGAGCGGATCCTGTCCGTCGGCGACGAGCGCAAGCGCCGTGAGCGTCAACGGACGGTGCGTCCCGGTCGAGACATCCTCCGTTGCCGGCCCCCAGACGCGGATGAAGATGCCGGGAGGCGGGGTGATGTCGCGACGCGCGACACCGATCGAGCCCGCGAATCCGGGCGTGGGCTCGGCGAGATCCGGTGCGGCCGTCAGGGGCGTGGGAGAGGTCATCGGCGCGAGCTCATGCCATCGAGACTCCGCCGTCGATGTGGTAGGCCTGCCCGGTGATCATGCGAGCCTCGTCGCCCGCGAGGTACACGACCATCGGGGCGATGTCCTCGGGCTCGAGTCGGCCGCCGATCGGCGTCAACCCGCGCTCGTACTCCTCGCGATCGACTCCGAGCCGTTGTACGTCGTATTCGACACGTCTGTCGTTCACCTGCGTGCGCACCGGGCCAGGACACACGCAGTTGACCGTGATCCCCTCGGCAGCGTGCTCCAACGCAAGCGTCCGCATCAGGCCGAGCACACCGTGTTTGCTCGCGACATAGGCGCCGCCGTGGAGCGAGGGGACACGGCTGTTGATCGAGGCGACGGTGATGATGCGGCCGAAGCCGTTCGAGCGCATGTGCGGCAACACCGCCTTCGAGAGCACGTACGGAGCCGTCAGGTTGATCTCGAGCGTGCGATCCCAGAATGCGTCGTCGAACTCGGCAAGCAGACGCGGATCTGCGCTGCTCCCGATGCCCGCGTTGTTGACGAGGATGTCGATCGGCCCGAAGGCAACGGCTGCGCGCTCGATGAGCCTGACCGACTGCGAGCGGTCGGAGAGGTCGCAGGACAGGGCCGAGGCCTCACCGCCTGCTGCTCTGATCTCCGCGACCGTGGAGTCCAACTCGTCGACGCTGCGCGCCGTCGCGACGACGGCCGCACCGGCGGAAGCGAGCGCGAGCGCTGTCGCGCGGCCTATGCCACGTCCAGCTCCCGTGACGAGAGCCACACGGCCGGTGAGCTGAGCCAACTCCTCTCTCCCTTCGGCGATCGATTCTGGTATCGCTTGCAGCCTACAATCACGGGGCAGGCGGGGGAGCCCCCTCCGGTCCTTCTCCACCGCGTCCATCGATCTGGAGGCCTCAATTGACGTCCATCCCACTCGAAGTCGCTCCGTCCGCCTTCTCCGGCCAGATCGGATTCGCGCGGCGGGATACGACGCCGCCGGCAGGCATCTATTCACGCATGTGGGGTGCTGCGGCCCACGATGTCGCCGACGGCGTCCACCGGCCGCTGTGCGCGACTGCACTCGCACTCCGGTCGGCCGGGTCGGATCGGCCGAGGCTCCTCGTCGGGCTCGACATTGCGTTACTCGGCGATCTCGGTGGAGCCTCCGACGAGGAGCGCGTGCTCGCCCCGGTGCGTGAGGCCCTCGGTCTCGGAACAGGCGAGCTGCTCGTCAATTGCTCACACACTCATTCTGCTCCCTGGTCGGCCATGAGCCGTAGCCACATGCCCGGCGGCGAGCTGATCGGACCCTACCTCGACCAGCTGAGCCAGGCCATTCTAGAGGCCTGCGAGGAGGCACTCGCTGAAGCGACGCCCGCGACGCTGACGTGGGCGACCGGTCGGTGCGACCTTGCCCGGAACCGCGACCTCCCCGACCCGGCGAGCGAGGATGGCCGAATCGTCTGTGGCTTCAATCCCGTCGCGCCTGCCGACGACACGCTCGTGGTCGGGCGTGTGACCGCCGCCGACGACGGCCGTGTCCTGGGAACGATCGTCAACTACGCCTGCCACCCCACGACGCTCGCATGGGGCAACACGCTCATCTCCCCTGACTACATCGGTGCCATGCGCGAGCTCGTCGAGCAGCACACGGGCGACGCGCCGTGCCTGTTCCTGCACGGCGCGTCCGGTGAGCTCGGCCCGGCGCACCAGTACGTCGGCGACCCGGCGGTGGCAGACCAGCATGGCCGCCGGCTCGGGTTCAGCGCCCTCAGCGCGCTCGAGGGAATGCTGCCTGCCGGACAGGCGTTGCGCTACGACGGCATCGTCGAGTCGGGAGCGCCGCTCGCCGTCTGGCTCCCCGCGCCCTTTCAGCCTTCAGGAAAGCTTGCGGGTGGGGCGATCGATGTTCCTCTGCCACTGAAGCCGATGCCGACGGAAGAGGAGCTCGAGGCCCAGCTCGCCGTTACCGACGATCGGGCGATTGCGGAGCGGCTGTTCCGGAAGATCCAGATCCTCCGAAATCTGAGCGGCGGCGACCACCAGATCTTCCCTGCCTGGGTCTGGCGTGTCGGCGACAGCCTCGTCGTCGCGCAGGCGAACGAACCGTACTCGGCTTTCCAGGAAAGCCTCCGACGGGCGTTTCCCGAGACGACGGTCGTGGTGATGAACACGAGCGGTGCCGAGATGGGCTACCTCTACCCGCCGGAGCTCGACGGCCGGGATATCTACCAGGTCTGGCAGACGCCGTTCGGGAAGGAGGCGCTGCCGACCCTGACGGGGCACTGCATCGCCGAGGGAAGGCGGCTCCTCGCCGACGAGCCGGCGTAGGCCGGGTCAGCGGATCACGCCGCCGTGCCGAGCCCCTGTCGGGGCTCCGTCGTGCCACGCGGATCGGCCTGCGACCCAGACTCCCGCGACGCCCTCTGGCGACCGGCACGGGTCGGCGTAGGTGGCGTTGTCGACGTAGAGAGCGGGGTCGAGGAGGACGAGATCGGCTCGCTTTCCGGGCTCGATGCGGCCGCGATCGGTGAGGCGGAGACGGTCTGCGGCGCGTGCCGTGAGTCGAGCGACGGCTTCGTCTACGGGGAGTAGCCCCTCGCGGATCGCAAAGCGTCCCAGGAATCGTGGAGCGGTGCCGTAGACGCGCGGGTGAGGGCGCGTCCCGAAGATCCCGTCCGATCCGACGAGCATCAGTGGGTGCTGGGCGATCGTTCGCACGGCTGCGTCCGTTGCGTAGTGGAGCACCATCGTCACGTCGAGTGCCGACTCACCAATCAGGTCGAGAGCGGCGGTCACCGCGTCGCACCCGCGGTCGAGCGCGATCTCGCCGAGCGTCCGACCGACTGTGCCCTCGTTCGGTGCGGCTGCGTGGGCGATCTCGATGCGCTCGGGACCGAGAGTGTCGAGGATGTTCTCCCAGCCCGGCAATCCGTGCGCGATGTCGTGGGCGATGCGGCGCCTCTCCGTTCCACTGCCGAGCGCCTGCAGGGTGCCCGACGCACCGCCTTCCTGCGCCCAGCCGGGGAGCACGCTCGCGAGCAGGGTGCTGCCGGCGCCGTAGGGGTACTGGTCGAAGGTGAGGTCGATCTCGGTTGCCGTCTCCTCGAGTAGCTCGAGTAGCGGCTCGATCAGGGTCTCGTCGGCGAGAGACTTGAGATGCGAGAGATGAAGCGGCGCGCCCGTTCGTCGGGCGACGTCGATCAACTCGGAGATCGCCTCGAGCAGGCCGTGTCCCTCGTTTCGAACGTGGGGAACGAGGGGTGCATCGAACGCAGCCGCTTCCTCTGCCATCGCGACGAGCTCCTCGGTGTCGGCATACGCGCCGGGGAGGTAGACGAGCCCGAAGGAGAGCATCCGGCATCCCGCCTCGAGCCCGGCCCGGACCTCGCGGCGCATCTCCCGGAGCTGCTTCGTCGTCGGAGAAACCCGGCCGCCGCCGAGGATGAGGTCGCGAACGGCTCCATGGCCGATCGACGGCACGAGCGAGAGCGCGGGTCGTGTGGCGTCGAGCGCGTCGAGGTACTCGGCGACCGTCTCCCACGTCCACCTCTCCGGCCCGGCGCCCTCGAGCGGCCGGAGATATGCCCGGCGTTCGCGCCAGCGTTCGGGCGAGACCGGGGCAGGCGCCAGTCCGTCCGGATTGATGACCTCGGTCGTGAACCCCTGGGCGAGCTTTGGCGTCAGGAACGGGTCGTCGAACGAGACCAGGCCCGAGTGGGTGTGCATGTCGATGAACCCGGGGCAGAGCAGCAACCCTCGCCCGTCGACGACGTTCTGCGCGGGTGGGAGCGACCGATCCTCGTGACAGATCGTTACGAGGTCGATCGCGCTTCCCGTGACCCCGACGGCTCCGGTGAACGGTCGTGCATCGCCCGGGTAGACCGTCGCTCCGGTGATCAGCAGATCGAGCATGGGCCGCTACGCCGCCACGAGCGGCCGTCGGAAGCACACTGCGGTCATGGCCATACCTGACCCGATGACCACCAGCACGACGACGAAGCCGAGCTGCGCGATCAGCACGCCTGCGATCAGCACGCCGGCGATGAACCCGATCATTCCGACCGTGAGCAGCGCCATGTTGAGAAGGCCCTGGTGCTCGTGCTCGACCTCGAGCGCTCGCGCGCCGTTGAGCGAAGCCGCTGCGGCACTGTTCGAAAGCAGGAAGAGGCAGTAGATGAGAGGGCCGAGGATCGCGGCGCGCGGGTCTGCGAACAGCATCACTGCGATTCCCTGGATCGTGATCGCGACGATGAACGTGGAGATCGCCCCGACCCGGTTCTGGGCGGTGCGAACGACGGGGATCGTGAGGGCCACGACGACGACCGCTCCTGCGATAAACGTGACGCTGGCATGCACCTCGTCCATGCCCAGATGCTCGCGCAGCACGGAGGGCATGATGCCCATTGCCGCACCCGCGAAGAGGTTCCAGGTCAGGTTCACCCAGCCGATCGTCCGCAGGCGGCTGCTGGCCCGAAGGGAGGCCATGCCATCGATGACGTTCTTCTGCATGATGGCGGCGGACTCCGAGCCACGCTCGAGCTCGGGCACGAGACCGAGAATCCCGACCGCGCCAACGAGGGCGACGCAGATCCCGATCATCACGGCGTCGGTGCCCCCAACGCGGAACAACAAGAGCCCGATGAAGGGGCCTCCGAATACCGCCGCCTGATTGACGGTCGTACGGAGTGCGTGGGCACGCAGGAGGCTCCGATCGTGCGTCGTGTCGCCAATACCTCGGAAGAGTGCACCTTCGGAGAAGTTGCGCACGCTTCCGACAACGACAGCTGCGACGAGCACGAGGACGAATCGGTCGTGCCCCGCGAGCGCCGCGAGCGGGTACAGCGCGCAGGCGGCGAGCGTGACGAGGGTCGCGATGCGCATCAGTCGTCGGGGATCCGAGTTGTCGGAGACTGCGCCCGCAGGAACAGCCGTGAGGAGGAGCGGTGCGTAGACGAGCCCGGCGGCGAACGCGGCCGTCTGGGGGGAGTGGCCGCGAGTGAGGAGCATCCACGGCAGCACGAACTGGAACTGACCCTGAACGCCTGCGGAGAGGCAGTTGGCCCCGATCAACGCGGCCGTCCTACGCGGAACTCCGAGCCTACTCACCCGGCCCGCAGTTCGGCACCATGGAGATCCGACCAGCGCTCGAGTGCCCTGGCCAAAGCGGTGCTCGCGTCGAACGCGCCGCCAAAGGGAAGGCGTGCATAGCCGGGCGCCTGGAACGCAGCGCCATCGACGATCGGCAACCCGACGGCGTCCAGTTGATCGGCAACGTTGCCGACCGTTGTCGTGCCGACGAAGAGGAACGGTGCCGCGCGGGGTGTAACGGCGGCGAGCCCGGGTGTCGCCCGAATCGCCGCAAGGGCAACGTCGCGGTCGCGCTCGAGCCCGGCTCGAATCTCCTCGAGCCAGTCTCGCTGCCCTTCGAGCACGGCGAGAGCAGCCTCCTGGGGAGCGACGCCGACACGCAGGCAGTCCCACTCGAGCGTTCGCGCGCATGCTTCGACATGCGCCGCCGGCCCGGCAAGCATCCCGATCCGCAGCTGGGGGAGTGAAAGGCTCTTTCCGAGGCTTCGGATCACCACCACGTTCGCGCCGAGCCCGTATGCCGATGTGAGGCGAGCGTTGTCCCACAGGGACATCTCGTACGCCTCATCGGTGACGACGAGAAGTCCGTGACGTTCCGCAAGTGCCACCACCTCGGCGACGTCCTGAGGCGACGGGACGTGACCGGTTGGGTTGCCGGGGTTGCAGAGGAGGAGCGCCTTTGTCTGCTCACCGATCGCCTGCTCGATCGCCTGGATGTCCCAGCGCCAGCCGGTGGCAGCCGAGCCGGGGACGTAAACCGGTGTTCCGCCAGCTGCGAGGATCGGCCCACCGAAGAAGAACGACGGCGTGGGTATCACGACCTCGTCCCCGGGGTCGAGAAGCGATCGAAAGCACACCCCGAGGGCCTGCATGGCGCCGTTCGTGACGAGAACTTCGGATTCCGGGTCGGCGTGTCGCCCGGTCGTTACCGCGAGCTCGACGGCGAGCGCGTCACGGAGCGGCGTCAGGCCCCGAGCCGGCGGCGTCCTCATCGGTCGTTCGAGCACCGTGGCGACGGCAGCGACGACGTGGGGCGGAAGGCCTGGGGCGGGCGTCCCGCTCAGTGCCACCGTCTCGACGCCATTCGCGCGTGATGTGTGGCGACGCTCCTCCGCCTCGTAGGTCGGGAAGCGGCCGACGCTCACGACGGAACGACGGGCAGCACGATGCGCGAGGGGTAGGCGTTCGTGTGGAGCACGGTCTGGTGGGCGACCTGCATGCGCGTTCCGGTGCCAATGTCCTCGCCGGTGTTGAGGTTGCGGGAGAAGCGCGGGAAGCTCGAGCTGGTGACGGCCACCCGGAGGCAGTGGCCCTTCCGGAAGACATTCGCCATCGGGTAACACCGAATCCGGTACTCGGCGACCTCGCCCGGCTCGAGGAGTTCGACCGATTCGCCCTCGACGCTACCCCGATATCGGGCTCGGATGATCCCCTCCGTCAGGAAGATCGAGCGACCGTCGGGGTAGACGTCGCACAGTCGCACCATGAAATCGGTGTCGAGCGCCGATGACGCGGCGTAGAGCACCATCTCGACCGGGCCGATCACCTCGAGGTCGTGGTCGAGCGGCTCGCTCGTGTACACCAGCACGTCGCGGCGCTGCTCGAGCACACGCTGGTCGATCGGCCCGGGGCGGATCGGCGTCTCGGCCCCCTGCGTCATCGTCAGCACCGAGTTGACGCCACCGACCGTCGGCACCGGGTCGGCCGGGTCGTAGTCGTAGCGATCGGCGGTCTCGTCGGTGCCTGGGGGGCTGACCGAGAGCGCTGCTCCCTGACGAAGGTGAAATGGCGTCGACTCCGCGCGTGCAAGCGGCCACTCGCTTTCGCCTCGCCACTCGTTCACCCCGAGGACGAAGAGATCAGCGGGCGGGCGCTCGTCCCAGCCGTTTGCCTCGTCCTTGAGGAATCTGTCGTAGAAGGCGAGCTCGTGGTCACGGATCACGGTCAGGGCCGGCGAGAGGTCGATGTCACCGGTGAAGTTCTCGACGTCCTCTTCGTGCGACCACGGGCCGATCATCACGCGGTTCGGTACGCGGTTGCCGATTGCGCCGAAGGACCGCAGATGGGAGCCGGAGTACGGGTCGAACCAGCCACCCTGCTGGAAGATCGGGACGTCGACGAGGGCGGGCCTCGTCCGGAACTGTTGCCAGTACTCGTCATTGGTCTGGTGCTCCCACCAGAGGCGCCAGTAGTCGACCTTGCGTCCTATCGTCACCTCGTCGAGCTCGATCAGCGGGAGGTGGCCAAAGATGCGGTCGTTGAGCACGATGTCGCGTGCGCTCGGCCCAGTGATCAGCGCCATCGCGCTCGACCAGAGCGCCGCAGCGCCGAGCGTGAGCGCGAGCTGGAAGGCCCCGCCTGTCCAGTAGCCGTCCCAGAAGTAGTCGTCGTGAATGACCTGCGGTGCGATGCATTGGACGTTCGGGTGCTGGAGGTGCGCAAGCTCCCACTGGACGAGGCCCCCGTAGCTCCTGCCCCAGGTGCCGATGCGACCGTTCGACCATTGCTGCTCGGCTGCCCACGTGACCGTGTCGTAGGCGTCAGGCCCGTCGTGGATCCACGCGGTGAACTCGCCCTCGGACTCGTAGCGGCCGCGGGTGTCCACGACGACCGCGGCGTACCCGCGCTTCGCGAACCAGACCCCCCAGGAGACGAAGCGCTCCCGGGTCGATTCATACGGCGTCCACTGGATGATCGTCGGCAGACCCTGCGCGCCGAGGGGGAGATAGACATCGGCCGAAAGGGTGATGTCATCGCGCGTCGGCACGCGACAGTCGTGCAGCAGCCGGACCTCATGGAGGGGGTGCGACGAGCCGGAGTTCATGCAGCGGCGGGCGAGGGCCCGGCGATGGACGTGCCCGGGAAGTGGCACGCGGCACGATGATCGAGGCCGTGGTCCTGGAGTGCGGGGTCGACTTCGGAGCAGATCTGCTGGGCAATCGGGCAACGGGTGCGGAAGCGGCAGCCCGACGGTGGGTCTATGGGGCTCGGGACGTCACCCGTGAGGACGATGCGGGTGCTCTTCCGGCCGGGGATCGGCTCCGGGTTCGCCGACAGAAGCGCCATCGTGTAGGGGTGCAGTGGGCGCCGGAACAGTTCGTCCGACGGCGCGATCTCGACAATCCGACCGAGGTACATCACTGCAACGCGGTCCGAGATGTAGCCCACGACGGCGAGATCGTGCGCGACGAAGACGTAGGTGAGGTCGAACTCCTCCTTCAGCTCGACGAGCAGGTTCAGCACCTGGGACTGGATCGACACATCGAGCGCCGAAACGGGCTCGTCGGCGACGACGAGTTTCGGCTGCAGCACGAGTGCACGCGCCAGACCGATGCGCTGCCGCTGTCCGCCGCTGAACTGATGTGGGTATCGGTCGGCCGCCTCGGGCGGCATGCCGACCCGCCCGAGCATCTCGTGGACGACGGCTTCTCGCTCCTTCCGGGCGCCGATGCCGTGGATCGAGAGCCCCTCTGCGATCAGGTCGCCGACCTTCATGCGTGGGTCGAGCGAGCCGACGGAGTCCTGGAAGACGATCTGCATATGGCGCCGCATGTCCTTCATGTCCTTGCTGCCCAGCCCCAGGATTTCAACGCCATCGAACGTGATCTCACCCGCCGTTGGCTCGAGCAGTCGCAGGATGGTGCGTCCCAGCGTCGACTTGCCACAGCCGGACTCGCCCACGAGCCCGAGCGTCTCTCCACGCCGCACCTCGAGATCGACTCCGTCGACGGCCTGCAGGTAGCCGGACGTCCGCTTCAAGAGCCCCTGCTTCACGGGGAAGTGCTTCTTCAGACCACGAACACTGAGCAGGACGTCGTCCTCGCTCGGCTCCGGAGGCTCAGGCGCGACTGAGGGCGTGACGGCGTCCGTGCTCATAGGGGTGCCACGAGCGGTTGGACGTCGCGAGCGCCGTTCTCGCACAGCCAGCAGGCGGCCTGCTGCTCACCGACGACATGGAGCGGCGGCAACTCGGTCGCGCACCGATCGAAGGCGTAGTCACATCGCGGAGCGAAGCGGCAGCCCTGCGGCCAGTCGAGCGGGCTCGGAACCATCCCGCGGATCGCCTTCAGGGGTGTCGTATACCGCATGCCAAGGAGCGGGATCGAGCGGAGGAGCGCCTCCGTGTAGGGATGCTGCGGGTTCTCGAAGATGTCCTTCACCGGCCCACGCTCGACGATCTTGCCCCCATACATGACGGCGACCTCATCGACCATCTCGGCGACGACACCGAGGTCGTGGGTGATCAGGAGGATCGCCATCCCGAGTTTCTCGCGCAGTTCTTTCATCAGCTCCAGGATCTGCGCCTGCACCGTGACGTCGAGTGCCGTCGTCGGCTCGTCGGCGATCAGGAGCTTCGGGTTGCAGCTGAGGGCCATCCCGATCATCACCCGTTGGCGCATGCCGCCCGACATCTGATGGGGGTAGTCGCGCATCCGCTTCTCGGCGGACGGGATGCCGACGAGGCGCATCATCTCGAGGGCGCGGTCGTCTGCCTCCCTGGCTCCGACGTTCTGGTGGAGGCGGACGGATTCGGCGATCTGCTCGCCCACCGTGAATACGGGATTCAGCGACGTCATAGGCTCCTGGAAGATCATCGAGATCTCGTTGCCGCGAATCTTCGTCAGCTCGTCCTCCGGGAGCGTTGCGAGATCGCGGCCTTCAAAGGAAATAGTGGAGGTCGGCTCGACGCGTCCGGGTAGATCGATCAGGCGCATGATCGAGAGCGCCGTGACGGACTTGCCGCTCCCGGACTCGCCGACGACGCCGAGCGCACCGCCCTTCGCGATCGAGAAGTCGACGCCGTCGACGGCCCGGATCACGCCGCCGTGTGTGTGGAAACCGGTGCGGAGATTCTCGACCGTCAGGAGATCGGTCATCGTGGCGCCTTGCCGACCGAGACGACAGGGGTGGATGCACCCTTCGACGGCGTCTTCACGCTCGACGATCGGGCCTTGGGCTGCTTCCGGCCGCCTGATCCGGCCGGCGTGGGACTCGGCACGGCGATGTGCTCCTCGAGCTGTGCGAGCATGAGCGGGACATTGCGCGACTGGATCGCGGCGAGCAGCTCCTTGTGCTCGACGACCATCGTCGCGAGGTCCTTCCCACGACCGTAGCGGTAGAAGTAGGCGCGGATCCGCGGCCAGATCGTCCCCCAGATCTGAACGGTGTGTGGTTGGCCCGACGCGGAGATCACGACCTCGTGGAATCGAAGGTCGGCCTCGACGACGCGCGGGAGATCGTCGGTTGCGGCCGCCTGCTCCATGTGCCACACCTGCTTCCCCAACTCTCCAAGGTCATCATCCGTCATCCGCGCGAGCGCGTGAGTGAAGCTGTAGCGCTCGAGCGTGAGTCGGATCGGGATCAGGACCTTCTGCACCTCCTCGTCGGACACGCCCAGCACGACCGCGCCCTTGTACGCGGTCGACATGACGAGGCCCTCGTTCTCGAGCTGCCGCAGCGCCTCGCGCACGGGGCCGCGGCTCGTTCCGAGCTCGGCGGAGATCGTCGCCTCGACGAGCCGCTCACCTGGCTCGTAGGTGCCGACGATGATCGCGCTCCGCAGGATTTCGACGACCTGCTGACCGCGCGGCCCACCCCTCCCGGCGCCGACATCGACGACGGTGGTGGCGGTGCGTTCGACGATCGAGGCCATGTGTCGCTCCCATCATACAAATTGTCGACAATTCATAAATGGTTGACAATCTGGTGCTTCGAGCCTAGTCTAGCCATCTCCTGTGAAGATCACCAGCATTCACACCGTTCCCGTTCGCACGCCGATGCGTGAGCCACTCGTTTGGCCAGGTGGCACGCGGTTGTCCGCGTCGGGCCTCCTCGTCGAAGTGCACACCGACGAGGGCATCGTCGGCATCGGCGAGGCGCCCGGGCCGACGCTGCCCACGATTCGCACGATCATCGATGCGGAGCTAACCCAGTTCCTCCTCGGCCAGGATCCGCTCCGCACCGAATGGCTCGTCCATCGAATGGAAGAGTTCACGCGTAACTGGAGTCGGATCGGCGCGTACGCGATCTCGGGGATCGAGATCGCGCTCCTCGACCTCAAGGGAAAGGCGCTTGGCGTCCCGGTGGCGGAGCTCCTCGGGGGCTTCTGCCGTCGTGAGGTCCCGGTCGTCGGCTACCTGTTCATCGACGAGCCAGAGGCGAATGCGCGGAAGGCGGCCGCGTTCGTCGACGCCGGCTACTCCGAGCTGAAGCTCAAGGTCGGGCGCGACTTCGGGCAGGACCACGACACGATCGCGGCGATCCGTGACGAGGTCGGATCCGACGTGAAGATCCGGATCGACGCGAACATGATCTGGAGCGTTCCCGCGGCGATCAAGTGGATCCGCGGGCTCGAGAAGTTTGACCTCCAGTACGTCGAGCAGCCCGTTCCCGACTTCGATGTGGCGGGGATGGCGACGGTGCGTCGTGCGGTCGGGGTCCCGATCGCGGCGGACGAGGGGTGCACCGACATTCGCTCCGCTCTCGAGTTGATCAAGGCGGACGCGTGCGACGTCTTCGTCGTCTATCCCTCGGAGGCCGGCGGGTTGACCCGAGGGAGGGAGATTGCGGCGCTTGCCGCCGCCGCAGGCAAGTGGTGCGCGATCGGCAGCTGGGCAGAGCTCGGCGCTGCGACGATGGCGAATGCGCATCTCGTCGCGGGCTCCTCGAACTTCCCTTTTGCGAGCGACACGCACTACCCCTTGCAGGAGCTCGACGTGCTCACGGAGCCGCTCGAGATGAGCAACGGTTTCATCTCGGTCACCGATGCGCCGGGGCTCGGGGTCGACGTCGATCGCGACGCCGTCGAACGACTTGCCAACATTCAGGTACGAGAATCCGTCTTTTACGATGACATCCAGGGTGAAGCACCGAGGGTCGGTCAGATTGTCTGACCGCACTCCACTTACAAAGGAGGACATGGCTGTGTCCAATAAGGGAACGGAAGAGCGCGCTGTCGGCGGGGTCACGCGGCGCGATGCTCTCGTCAAAGCCGGGGTCGTGGGCGCCGGTGCAATCGCGGCCGGCTCGCTCGCAGGTGGCGCAAAGGCGGCGACGCGGCGGGCAGGCGCCACGCCGAAGATCCGCCGCGGCGGTCGGATCATCTGGGCGCTCGAGCAGGATCCGGTGCATGTTGCGCCATACGGCGCAATTCTGACCTCGAATCAGTGGGGGAAGCAGGCGGCGTACGACTCGCTCGTCGAGTGGGACAAGAACCTCAACCTCAAGCCGGCGCTCGCCACTTCGTGGAAGATCGCGGCCGATCAGAAGTCGATCACCTTCAACCTGCGCAAGGGTGTGAAGTTCCACAACGGCAAGGAGCTCGACGCCGGCGACGTCAAGTACTCGATCGAGAAGATGCTCGCCCCACCGCTTCCTGGGAGCATCGTCACCGTCAGTCAGGTGCCCGGCTTCGAGGGAGCAGACGTTGTCTCGAAGTACGTCGTCCGTCTCCGCCTGAAGACGCGGGACGCGCGGGTGTTCGGATTCCTCGCCTGGGGTCGCTACTCGCCCATCGTTCCGGACGGGCTTTACGACCAGATCAATGTGGCGCGGAACGCGATCGGCACCGGGCCGTACCGGATGGTCGGCTTCAATCCGAACGACCGTGTCGAGTACGTCGCGAACAGGTCGTTCTGGAAGCCCGGTCAGCCGTACATGGACGCGATGACGCTGAAGACGCTCCCCGACGAGCAGTCGCGGATTGCGGCACTGCGTGCCGGGTCGATCGACGGTGCAACGGTCTCGTCCGACGGGGCGAAGTCCCTTGCGAACGACTCGAGCCTCGTCGTCCTGAAGGGCGGGACGGCGGCGTTCCGTGAGTTGCAGTTCACGATCAAGGGCGATCCGAAGCCATGGCACGACGTCCGCGTCCGTCAGGCCGTCAACTTCGCCATCAACCGCCAGGCGATCATCAACACGGTGTACAGCGGCAACGGCAACTACTCCGGGATCGTCCCGCCCGGATACGGCTCGTGGCCGTTGACGCAGGCCGAGTTGAAGAACAAGTACCAGAAGTTCGACCTGCCGAAGGCGAAGGCCCTCATGGCGGCGGCCGGCCAGTCGAAGGGCTTCTCCGTGAAGCTGTCGACGTTCTCGACGCCGCTCGAGTTCCAGCAGATCGCGTCCGTGATCAAGTCGCAGCTGAAGGCGATCAACATCGACGTCGACATCGTCGCTCAGGAGCCGGGCACGTTCGCCGCGAACAACGGCACCGGCAACTTCGAATGGGATCTCACGGCGCGCGGCATGCGCGGCGACATCGACGGGTACCTGGGCGAGTACAACCCGAGCAACACGATCTACCAGCGGTGGTACCCGGCCTACAAGAACGTCAAGGTCTGGCGGGCGATCGGAAACGGCAAGATCATCCTCGATCCTGCCAAGCGTCTTCCGATCTACAAGGGGGCACAGGTGCAGCTCCAGAACGACCTCCCGCAGATCGGGCTGATCCAGGTGAACAAGTACCAGGTCGTCAACAAGCGCGTGCAGGG
>NZ_JBDSNT010000123.1:0-6628 GCF_039915195.1 Gaiella sp. | reverse complement strand
AGACGTTCATCGGCCCCGAGCGGCTCGGCGTCTTCGAGATCCTCTTCGACTGGATACGCGAGGGGCGAAGGATCCCGATCCTCGGCGACGGCGGCAACCTCTACCAGCTTCTCGCAGTCGAGGATCTCGTCGACGCGGTCGCTCGCAGCTTCGCTGCCCCGGTCGGAGGCGAGGCGCTGAATGTCGGCGCCGGGGTGTTCGGGACCGTGCGCGACGATCTCCAGGCCCTGATCGACCACGCAGGCTCCGGCTCACGGCTGTGGCCCGTGCGGGTCAGGCCGGCCGAGCTGTCGCTCCGCGCGCTCGAGCTCGCGAAGCTCTCGCCGCTCGCCGAGTGGCACTACAAGACCGCACACAAGGACTCGTTCGTCTCCATCGAGAAGGCCCAGCAGCTGCTCGACTGGGAGCCGATGCTCTCGAACGCCGAGACGCTTTGCGCCACGTACGACTGGTACCTCGCGCACCTGGACTCAATGCGCGGCGCGGGGACGACGCACCGCGTACCGTGGAACCAGCAGGCGCTCGGGGTGCTGAAGCGGTTCAGCTAGCTCTACGCAGCGAGCACGGAAACGCCGTACCGCTGGAACCTGGCATCACGCGTCACGACCGTCAGCTGCTCATGTCGGGCCTGCCCGATCAGGAGCCGGTCGAACGGGTCCTTGTGGATCAGCGGCAGCGAACCGGCGACAACCGCGTGCGCGATCGAGATGGGCAACTCGTCGAACCCTTCCCGGTCGACGTGGAGTGCGATGTCGCCGTCGAAGGTGAGCTTCCCAAGCCTCGCCTTCGTCGCGATCTCGAAGGCGGTCACAGCGCTGACGGAAACCTGAACCGAGCCGTCCGCGATCGCCTCGCGGGCGGCGGCGGCGACCTGGGTCGGGTCCTCGAGCCACCAGATGAACGCGTTCGTATCGAGCAGGAGCCTCACTCCTCCATGTCCTCTGGCCACGCATCGCCCCAGAACTCCCGAGCGATCGCCTCGTTCGTCTCCGGACTGTCCCAGTCGTCCGCGAGCCAGATCTTGCCTTTCATGGAGCCGCCCTGACGGCGCTTCGGACGGGGCTCCTCGAGCGGGACGAGGCGCGCTCGAGGCTCGCCAGCTTTGGCAATCACGATCTCCTCGCCCGCTGCGGCGCGCTCGACGAGCCGCGAGAAGTGGGTTTTCGCCTCGTGGATGTTGACTTGCTCTGACATGTCAGATTCGGACTAGACTTAGTCCAGTCCGTATCTACAGACTACCATCGCCCAGGCGTTTCGTCCACCGCGACATAGACTGCGAGTCGTGCGCGACCTCATCGACTACCGCTCCGAGTTCCCGATCCTGGAGCACACGACCTACCTGATCAACCATTCGCTCGCGGCGATGCCGGCAAAGGCCGAGGATCGGCTCTCCGAGTACGCGCGGATGTGGAAGGAGCGGGGCATCCGCTCGTGGGGCGAGGGCTGGTGGACGATGCCCATGACCGTCGGCGACCAGATCGGCCGCATCATCGGCGGCGCCTCCGGCACGACGGTGATGCATCAGAACGTCGCCGTCGCCGAGGCGATCGTGCTCTCGTCCTTCTTCCCGATCGACCCGAAGCGCAACCGCGTCGTCTACGAGCGCGGCAACTTCCCTTCGGTGCGCTACCTCTACCAGGCCCAGCCCGACCTCGATGTGATCGTTTGCGAGGACGACGGCGCCATCGTCGAGGCGATCGACGAGCAGACGCTTCTTGTCCCGATCAGCCACGTTCTCTTCAAGACCGGCGAGATTCAGGACATCGAGCCGATTATCCGGCGAGCGCACGAGGTCGGGGCGCACGTGATTCTCGACTGCTACCAGAGCGCCGGCATCGTTCCGTTCGACGTCACCGCGCTGAACGTCGACTTCGCCGTCGGCGGCTCGGTGAAGTGGCTCAACGGCGGCCCGGGAAACGGTTGGCTCTACGTCCGTCCGGACCTCTCCGAACGGTTGCAGCCGACGTTCACCGGCTGGCAGGCGCACGAGCGCCCCTTCGGGTTCGAGGAGGAGATGGAGTACACACATGGCGCCGCCCGCTTCCTCACGGGCACTCCGAACGTGCCGGCGCTCTATGCCGCGACCGCAGGCTATGACCTGGTCGAGGAGGTCGGCGTCGAGCGGATTCGCGAGAACTCGTTGCGGCAGACCCAGCTCCTCATCGACCGCGCCGAGACGGCCGGCTTCGAGATACGAAGTCCGCGGAGCCCGGAACGTCGCGGGGGAACGGTTACCGTCCATGTGCCCGAGTTCGCGGCCGTGCACAAGGAGCTGGCAGAACGGCAGATCCTTTGCGACTTTCGTCCGGACGCCGGGATTCGCCTCGGGCCGCACTACTACAACTCCGACGACGAGCTCGAGTTCACGATCGGGCAGATCGGCGAGATCGTCGAGAGCGGGGCCTACGAGCGGCACCTCGGCGTCGCAGCCCGCCACTGAGAGGATCTGCGGCGAGCTACCGGATCCCGCGACGGCCCGGCTGCAGCGAGGAAGGCACGCTGAAACGCAGACTGCCGGCGGCCCAGCGACGGAACCGAAGGCATTCGTCGCCCGCGGGGCGGAACCTCTCTAGCTGCTCCTTGTTTGCCCCACTTCGAGCAGGTACGCGATCATCACGTTGTCGCCGCCGACTGCGAGGTGGTGGGCGTCCGAGAGCTCCTCGACCCGGGCGATCTGCGGTGCATGCGACTCAAAAACCTCGCCGAAGGGGAAGAAGCTGTAGTCCACGACGCGTGCCTCGAGCCCGTGCGACGCGAGGAGCTCGGCTGTTCTCACCTGGCCGAGAATCGACAGTTGCAGAACGAGCGCGCGCCCGGTTTCGGTAAGCAAGTCGGGGAGGAGGGCCAGGAAGCGGTCGAAGAGATTCCGACCCCAGTAGTCGAGCGGACGGTGGCCGCTTGGCTCCTCGTAGGGGTCGACCGGCATCTGGTACAGGCTCGCGGCGATCAGGTCGAACCGCTCGCTCGGCTCCCACTGGAAGAGGTCGACGGTGTCGCCGCTGACGCGATCCGAGACGCCGTTCCGGAATGCGTTCGCCAACGTGTTCGCAACGGATCCACGGTCGATGTCGATTGCGTGCACCGAGGCTGCCCCGTTGAGCGCGAGTTGAACGGCGAGGATGCCGCAGCCGCAGCCGACGTCGAGGCATTTGCCACCGCCGCCATCGCCCGTTCTCTGCAGGTGCTTCCAGAGGAGGTAGCTCCCCTGCGTGGGCACGAACACACCGGGCTCGACGGCCAGATCGGGAAACGGGAGTGGGTAGAGCGCGCGTCCCTGCTCGTCCCGCCAGCTCTCGACGACGACGGGTGGCGCGTCCCCGATGGTCGTCTCCGGATGCGGCGAGACGCGCCTGCGCCCGGCCACCGTGCCCTCGAGCGCCGTCGCGGCCGCGGCGATGTGGTCGGGCGAGACACCGCAACAGCCACCAATGATCTGCGCGCCCTCCTCGCGCCACTCGAGCGCGAGGCCGGCGTAGGCCTCCGGGTCGATCCGCTCGTCGAAGCGCCAGAGGTCGCGCGTGAGATGACCGAGGTTCGGATAGACGCCGAGAGGCAGGTCAGTGAAGTCGCGGAGCCAGCTGACCATGCCGGGCACGTGATCGACGGGCAGGCAGTTGATGAGCAGCGCTTCGACTCCCATCTGCTCGAACCGACGTGCGGCCCGGCCGAAGAGATCGCCCTCCGGCGGCCCCCAGTGCTGACCGTAGACGCCGCAGACTCCGTGCCGGCAGCGGCGGAACGAGACCCAGACGGGGAGGCCCAGCTCGAGGAGCTCCTCGACGAGGGTGAACGTCTGGGGCTCGCGGATCAGGGAGAGGGTCTCGAGCAGAATCAGGTCGGGTTGTTCGTCGTCGAAGATCTTCGAGAGCAGCCTGGTCGTACCGCTCCGTGAGAGTGACTCGGCGTCCTCGGAAAGCGAGAAGGCGACCGCGCGCGATCGTGCCGCCTCCGACGCAGCCGTTCGTGCGAGCCGGATCCCCGTGCGGGCGATGTCCATCCAGTGCAGCAGGCCTGAGGCGCCCGGACCGCCTCCTCGCGTCTCGGCGAGAACCGACCACGTATTCGTCGAGACGACATCGCAGCCCGCGGCGATGTACGCGCGGTGGACGTCGAGCACCGCCTCGGGAGCGCGGTACAGCGCCCAGCTGCCCCACAGGTCGTCGTTCGTTCCGCGGCTCGTCGCGGGCAGGGCGCGCTGGAGCTCGGTCGCCGTGCCGCCGTCGAGAACGACGCACGTTCCCTCGGCGAGCTTCTGCTCGACCGCGGCGTACGGTCGGACGTCGGGCGGCGAGAGCGACATCAGCCAGAGGAACGATACCCCTGGTGCATAGCCTGTCGGGATGAGTCCCGCGGATCCCCTCCGGAAGGCGCTCGCCGGGTTCATGCTCGGCGCGGCGGGGATGTTCGCGACGATGTACTCGACGCAGGCAATCCTGCCCGAGCTCTCTCGTGACTTCGGCGTCAGCCCGGCGCGCGCAGGTCTCTCCATCTCGGTCGTCGTGATCGCCGTCGCGGTTGGCGGCTTCGCGTGGGGGCCGGTCTCGGACAGGATCGGGCGCCCTCGCGCGATCCGGATGGCGAGCCTGCTGCTCGTGCCGCCCACGATCGGTGTCGCGCTCGCCCCGGGCTTCGAGGCGCTCCTCGTCTTCCGCACGCTGCAGGGGCTCTGCATGCCTGGCCTGCTCGCGGTCGGCGCTCCCTACATCGTCGAGGTGTTCGTGCCACGGATCGGAGCGCGGGCGATGGGCTACTACGTGTCAGCGCTCGTCCTGGGAGGCCTCGTCGGCAGGCTCGGCGTCGCGCTTGCAACTGCCGTCGTCGGCTGGAGGGTCGCCATCGGCCTGCTTGCGATCCTCCCGCTTGTCGCCGCGATCGTGATGCGACGCGGGCTTCCGGAGCCGGAGCTCGCGCCACGCGGCGGAGGGTGGAAGCGACATCTCACGAATGTGAGGCTGCTCGGCGTTTCGGTGGGTGGAGCAGCGCTCTTCTTCACCTTCGTCGGCTCGTTCACGTTCATCACCTATCGACTCGAAGAGCCTCCGTTTTCGTTCTCACTCGCCGTCGCGAGCCTCGTCTTCCTCCTCTGGCTGACAGGTCTTCTCGGCCCGCTGGCTGGCCGCGTCGCAGACCGTGTCGGCTGGCGTCGCCTCGCGCTCGGCACCGTGGCGCTGTCGGCCACCGGGCTTCTGCTGACGCTTCCCGACGTGCTCCCGCTGCTCGTGCTCGGGCTCGCCTGTATTGCCGGGGCGATGTTCACGGGATACACGGCGACTCAGCTCGGGGTGAGCGAGGTGGCGCGGGTCGACCGCGGCGCCGCCACAGCTCTCTATTTCGGGATCTACTACGCGGGCGGAGCACTCGGCGCCTACCTTCCCGGACTCGCGTGGGAGGAGTGGGGGTGGGGCGGCGTCGCAACGACCGGCTTCGTCGCTCTCGGCCTCGCGGCCGCGGGGATCGCGAGCGTCCGACCGGAGGCCCTCGACGAGGCTTGTGTTGATTCAACGCAACGACTCGCGCCTCCCGCGTGAAGCCGCGGCGGTGAACCCGCCTGGCGTCGAGCGCGATCGCTCCAAGGTCGCGCTGCGAACGGAGATTGTGGTGATTCAACACAAAGCTCTCGTGGGTAGCGTGCTTGGCTTTGGCGCGCTCGACGCTCTACGATGGCCGTCATGACATCGGTTATCGCACACAGCGACGCTGTCCTCGCGCGGATCATCTCCACCGTCTCCTCGACGCTCGACCTCGACGAGGTTCTTCGTGCCGTGGTTCGGCTTCTCTCCGACGCAAGCGGCGTGCACGCCTGCTTCGTCTACCTCGTCGAGGGAGACCACCTCGTCCTGCGGGCCGCCGGCAACCCCTATGAGAGCTTGATCGGCAAGGTATCCCTGGAGCGGGGAAGCGGGCTCGCCTGGTGGGCAGCCGAGCGCAACGAGCCTGCCTTCATCCCCGACAACCTGCTTGCCGATCCTCGAGTCGCTTACGTGCCAGAGCTCGACGAGGAGCGGTTCCAGTCACTTCTCAGCGTTCCGATCGCGGCGCGCGACGGGACCGTGATCGGGGTCATCAGCGCGCACACCGAGGCGCCACACCTGTTCACGCAACCCGAGGTCGACTTCGTCGTCACGAGCGCGTCGCTCGTGGCCGCGGCGATCGAGAACGCACGGCTCTACGACGAGACGCGCGCGCGCGTGGGCGAGCTCGAGGCGATCACCGAGCTCGCGGAGGTGATCGCTGGCGCCCGCACGCTCGACGAGCTGCTGTCCGATGTAGTCGATCGCTCGCGAGGGCTGCTCAGATCGACCGCCTGCCACCTCTACCTCCTCGCGTCGGGCAGCGAGGAGCTCGAGCTTCAGGCATCGGCGCCCGCAGCCCTCGACAGCACGACACGCACGACGCTCGGCCTCGCCGAGCTCGGACCGGAGCTCGCGCGGGGAGGCAAAACCTCGCGGGTTGCCGTTCCGCTCATCGCAGGCGACGAGCTGCTCGGGCTTCTCGTGGCGGAGCAAAGCACCGCGGTGGAGCTTGCCCGCGCCGTCGCGAGCCAGATTGCGGTCGGGGTGAAGAAGATCCAGCTGATCGAGAGCCTCACGGAGAAGAACCTGATCAAGGACTTCTTCGAGGCGCTCGC
>NZ_JBDSNT010000086.1:0-5618 GCF_039915195.1 Gaiella sp. | reverse complement strand
TCGTGCTGACGCGCGCTGTCACGCGCGGCGCCAACCGTCCGTTGATCGTGGCCGACATGCCGTTCGGCTCCTTCCAGATTTCGGATGAGCTCGCCGTCACGAATGCGATCCGCTTCGTCAAGGATGCCGGTGCCGATGCCGTGAAGATCGAAGGAGCCGGAACCATGCTCTCCCGTGTGCGCGCGATCGTCGGCGCGGGCGTGCCGGTGATGGGTCACATTGGCTTGACGCCGCAATCGGCCACGGCTCTCGGTGGCTTCAAGGCACAAGGGCGCACGGCCGCCAAGGCAGCCGAGCTCGTGCGCGACGCGCTCGCGCTCGAAGCGGCGGGATGCTTCTCGCTCGTACTCGAGGCCGTTCCTTCCCCCGTTGCCGCAAAGATCACAGAGCTCCTCTCGATCCCGACGATCGGGATCGGCGCGGGCCCGGACGTCGACGGACAGGTCCTCGTCTGGCACGATCTCCTCGGTCTCTACAACGGCCATGCGCCGAGGTTCGTGAAGCAGTACGCGAACCTCTCGACCGAAATCCAGCGTGCTGTGGAGGCGTACATCGGCGACGTGCGCGAACGCCGCTTCCCGGAAGAGGTGCACACTTACGGGATGCCTGCCAACGAGCTCGCCGCGTTCGAGGGTGAGCTGACGAGCGCCGCCGCAAAGGCACCGCATTCCGCTCCGCTGCCTGGCTGAAACCAGGCAGCAACCAACGCTTGCGCCTGGCTTCACCCAGGCGCCGGAACGGGCCTCAGAGCGCCGAGGGAACGACAGCGACCGCCGCCACCATCACAGCTGAGAGCGCCATCGCACCGACAACCCCGCGCCACGGCAACTCGAACGTCGTCCGCAGGCCGAGCGCGAGCAGCCCGAGCGACCAGAGTGCGAGAGCGAGGCCGATAGAGAGGACGACGGCGCGCCCTGCGCCATCATCGGCCCCGCCCGTCCTGAACCAATCGGTGCCGAAGACGAGCGCGATCGCGGGCAACGTGACGAGGATCGAAAGTGCGAACGGCAGGGCCGAGAACGCCACGACCTGCCTCGCGGGGCGCGCAGCCGTGTCGACACCCACGCCGCGGGCGCCGAGCCAGACGACGAATCCGAGCAGGAAGTAGCCGAAGGCCCCGTACAGCAGCCCGCCGATGAAGGTGACGACGGCGAGCACGAGCCAGTCGAGTGACTCCTCGTCGAGGAGCGTCCCCCACGCCGGCGTGAGCAACATCGCCGCCATTCCGGCGACGATGACGATTCCGAGAATCGGCTCGGAGCGAGCGTCAACGTCCTTCTCGTCGTCTTCCCGGAGCGCGACGAAGACCTCCCTGGGGCGCTTCACGAGGAGTGGCAGAACGCGCCACCACATCCGGACATGCGCCTGTGCGTCATCGGAGGTGCTGTGCGCCTCGGCGTCGGCGATCGCCCCCGGCTTTGACGGCATCTCGGTCATAGGTCGAGCCTACCGCCCCGGAGGCTACGCTCGGCGAGGACGAGAGTGTCGATTCCGATCGTGGCGGACGCTTCCCCACGGAGACCACGACCGTCGCCGTCAACTCTGTCGCATGGCAGCGCATTGGGTTTACCTCAGTTGCTGTCGTGCCACTCCGAGACCTTCCCCGTTCGGTCGTCCTGCGAGTTAGAGTCGGCCCATGCACTGCAAATCGTGCGCGACGGAGAACGCGGTCGGCGCGAAGTTCTGCTCCGAGTGCGGGATGACGCTTGCCCGAATGTGCCCGTCGTGCTCCGCGCACCTCGCGGACGGAGCCAAGTTCTGCTCCGAGTGCGGGGCTGTGACCAGCTCAAGCAGCCCCACTTCGCACGCGCGACCTCAGGGGACGCCACGACAGGAGGCGGTCTCGGAACGTCGCCTCGTCTCCGTCCTCTTCGCCGACCTCGTCGGGTTCACCGCCGCCTCGGAGGGCCGCGACGCCGAGGACACCCGCGAGCTCCTGACCCGCTACTTCGATACCTGCCGCACGATCATCGAGCGCTACGGCGGGACGGTGGAGAAGTTCATCGGTGATGCCGTGATGGCCGTCTGGGGCGCGCCGGTCGCGAACGAGGACGACGCCGAGCGCGCCGTCCGCGCGGCGCTCGAGCTGATCGATGCCGTCCCAGGACTCGACCCTGCGCTCCGGGCAAGGGCTGGAGTGCTGACGGGCGAAGCGGCAGTGACCCTGGGTGCCACCGACCAGGGCATGGTCGCCGGCGACCTCGTCAACACCGCGTCTCGGATCCAGTCCGCAGCCGAGCCCGGAACCGTCCTCGTCGGCGAGACGACGCGACGTGCCTCCGAGGCAGCGATCGCCTTCGCCGACGCCGGGGCACACGCACTCAAGGGCAAAGCCGAGCAGGTTCAGCTCTCCCGCGCGATCCGGGTCTCGGCTCAGCGTCGCGGCGAAGGTCGAGCCGTGGGCCTCGAGGCGCCGTTCGTCGGTCGGGCAGGGGAGCTACGCCTCGTAAAGGACCTCTTCAACGCATCGGTCGACCAGTCCCGAGCGCGGCTCGTATCGGTGATCGGTGTCGCCGGGATCGGAAAGTCGCGCCTCTCGTGGGAGTTCGAGAAGTACATCGATGGGGTGGCCGCGGATGTCTGGTGGCACCGAGGCCGTTGCCTCTCGTACGGGGAGGGCGTGGCCTTCTGGGCGCTGTCGGAGATGGTGCGCGGCCGGGCGAAGATTCTCGAAGACGAGGACGCGCACACGTCGATCTCGAAACTACGCGCCGTCCTCGAGGTGGAGGTGGTCGACGCCGAGGAGCGCGCCTGGATCGAGCCGCGCCTCCTGCATCTCCTCGGTCTTGCCGAGCGAACCGCTGCCGATCGGGAAGACCTCTTCTCGGCGTGGCGACGGTTCTTCGAGCTCCTGGCCGAGCAGGGCCCGCTCGTCATGGTCTTCGAGGACATCCACTGGGCCGACGAGGGCCTCGTCGCGTTCATCGAGTATCTCCTCGACTGGGGTCGCCACCACCCGATCTTCGTGCTGACGCTGGCCCGGCCCGAAGTCGCCGACCGGCATCCAGGCTTCCCCGGCTCCAACCGAAGCGCCGCAACCCTCCCGCTCGAGCCGCTCGCCGACGAGGCGATGGACGAACTCCTCACCGGACTCGTCCCGGGGATCCCGGATGACGTCCGGCGGCGGCTCCGCGATGCTGCCGACGGGATCCCGTTGTACGCAGTGGAGACGGTGCGGATGTTGCGCGATCGCGGCGTGCTCGAGCAGGTCGGTGACGACGTGCTCGTGACCGGGGACCTGAGCACGTTCGAGGTGCCCGAGACGCTGCACGCACTCATCGCCTCGCGGCTCGACGGCGTTCCGGAGGAGGAGCGCAAGCTCCTCCAGGACGCATCCGTCCTCGGCAAGACGTTCACGGCGCGCGGGCTGGCCTCGCTCTCGGGGCTTGATCAGGAAGCCGTCGATCGTCTTGTCGCGAGCCTGGTGCGGAAGGAGCTGCTCGCCGTCGAGACCGACCCGTTTTCGCCGGAGCGCGGGCAGCTCGGGTTCCTCCAGGCGCTCGTCCAACGGGTCACCTACGAAACGATCGCCCGCCGCGACCGGCGCGCCCGCCATCTCGCAGTCGCCGGTTACCTCGCAACGGATGCCGGGATCGATCCCGACGAGATCGCCGAGGTGATCGCCACCCACTACCTCGACGCCCACGAGGCGGACGAGAACGCAGCCGATGCCGCAGACGTGCGCGCCGAGGCACGGCGTTGGTTCACGCGCGCGGCCGACCGCGCCGCATCCCTCGCCGCCTCGCTCGAGGCACAGAGGGCATTCGAGCGTGCAGCCGACCTGACAGACGAGGGTGTCGAGCGCGGACACTCTCTCGCCCGCGCAGGAGAGCTGGCTCTGATGGGGGGCCGGATGGAAGAGGCCGAGCCCCTGCTCGAGGAGGCTATCTCGATCCTCGAGGCGGCCAACCGGCGAGGAGAAGCAGCCGGTGCCCAGGCGCGGTTGGGCGAAGTCCTCTTCGTGACCGGACGCATCGAAGGCGCGGTCGCGCAACTGGAGCAGGCGCTGACGTCGCATGAGGCCGCGGGCGACGAGGCGGCGATCGCAACCGTCTCGGCTCAGCTGGGCCGATTCCTGTTCTTCGAGGGGCGCGGCGACGATGCGATGCCGCACGTCGAACGCGCGCTCGAGCTGAGCGAGCGCCTCCGGCTCACGGATGTCGTGGTCGAAGCGCTCATCAACAAGGCGCTCGTGCTTCGATTCCGACCGAACGAGAGCCTGGGACTGATGCGGCAGGCCCTCCTCCTGGCCGAAGAGGCGAACGTTCCCCGGGGTGCGCTGCGCGCCTGCATGAACCTCAGCTACCTCCTCGCGCTCGCCGGGAAGGCCGCCGAGGCCGACGCCGTGATCGAACGGGGGATTGCCCTGGCCCGGCGTCGCGGCGACCGCGTCTGGGAGCGGTCCCTGATGACAAACCTGATCAGCACCTACTTCGTCTCGGGCCGCTGGGACGAGGTCGAGCGGGCCGTGGCGGAGATCCCGGAGGAAGGACGGCTCGCATCCGACCCGGTGCAGGCATCGACGATGCTCGATCTTGCGCAAATGGCCCTCTATCGCGGCGCGCTCGACCGGGTCATAGAGCTAGCAACCGAGTATGCGTCCTGGGGCGAGACCGCTAATACTCAGGCGGCCGTAGTGCGCGTCTGGGCCTGCGTGCTGGTTGCGCAGGCCGAGCGAAGGCACGACGACGCGTTGTCCGAGTGCCTCGACGCGCTTCGAGGCGAGGCCCACAACGCCGACCCCATCGCCGTCGAGGTGTTGCTCCAGCTCGGCTGCGAGTCCGCAGCGCTCGTGGGCGATGCCGATGCGCTCGGGGCGCTCCTTTCGGCGGCCGCCGCAGCGCCGATCGACCGCTCGCCGTCACTCGAGGCACACACGAAGCTGCACGAAGCCAGGCTCGCCGTCCTCCGCGGCGAGGACGAGCCCTGCTTCGAGGACGCTGTCGCCGCGCTGCGAGAGGTCGGGGAGGTGTTCTGGGTTGGAACTGCGCTCCTCGAGCAGGCAGAGTGGCTTGCGGGGCGCGAGCATTGGGACGAGATCGCGCCGCTCCTTGCCGAGGGCCGTGAGGTGTTCGAGCGGCTGCGCGCGCAGCCGCGGCTGGAGCGGCTCGAGGCGATTCAGGCGGCGAGGTCGACGTCTGCCTCCTCGAGCGCGTAGGACACGGGTGCGCAGCGGTCGCAAGGAACACGCGTCTCTCCGTGCTCGCGTAGGGGAACAGACGGCACCAGCATGATCCCGTTTACTCTCGCACTCCGCGATCAGCTCGCGGCAAATCTGACCCGACATTCCCGCCGCGAGCACCCGCTTGAGGGGCTACGCCACGCAGCAGTCGCGATCGTCGTCGTCGACAGCGACGCCGAGCGCGACGGTCACGATCCCTCCCCCATCGATCCGTACTACTTCGACGACGTCGAGTCCGACGTGTCAGGCCTCGACGGTCGAATGACGGGGGTCGCCGGCGGTGCAGCGTTCCTGTTGTGTCGTCGAGCCGCGAAGCTCAGAGCGCACGCGGGACAGTGGGCGCTCCCTGGCGGCCGCTGCGACGACGACGAGTCCGCGGCGCAGGCCGCGCTACGCGAGCTTCACGAGGAGCTCGGGCTGGTGCTCGGCGAAGACT
>NZ_JBDSNT010000081.1:0-28665 GCF_039915195.1 Gaiella sp. | reverse complement strand
GGGCTCGTCAACCATTACTACCTCTACCTCGTCAAGGAGGAGCAGCCTGGTGCCCCGATCGCGAACCACTTCCTCGCGAAGGGCGATCCCGGCGCGCTCGTCAGCGTCGCCGGCGCCGGGGCGCTCGCGACCGCTGCCAACAAGGAAGGCGCCGAGGAGTTCATCGACTACCTCCTCTCCGATGAGGGGCAGCGGTTCTACACGGAGTCCGCCGAGGAAGCCGAGTACCCGCTCGTCTCCGGCATCCCCGCGAAGCAGGGCCTGCCCCCGCTCGACGCGCTCGAAGGGCCGGATGTCGACCTGAGCACGTTCGGCAGCGAGCTCTCCTCGACGCTCGAACTACTCCGCGAGACCGGCTACCTGTCGTGAGCCGAGGAGCGGGAGGCCGGCGCCCCCCGCTCCCGCTCGTCCTGGCGGCGGGCGTCATCGTCTTGCTGGTCCTCCTCCCGCTCGCGTACCTGGTGATCCGGGTCGCAAGCGGCGGCGGGCGCTCGCTCGAGCTGCTCTGGGATCCGGAGACGCTGCGGCTCGTCTTCCGCACGGTTCTACTCGTCGTCGGCGTGGTCACGGCGACGATCCTCGTCGCGGTGCCGTTCGCCTGGCTGGTCGTACGCACCGATCTCCCGGGGCGTCGCACGTGGGCGACGGCCGCCGCCCTGCCGCTCGTGATCCCGAGCTACGTCGCGGCCCTCTGCCTGCTCAGCCTGTTCGGGGAGAAGGGGCTGCTCCAGCAGGCTCTCGGCGTCGAGCGCCTTCCCGACCCCACCGGGTACTGGGGCGCACTCGCCGCGCTGACGCTCTCGACGTACCCCTATGTCTTCCTTCTCACGCAGGCGGCGCTTCGTGACCTCGACCCAGGCCCGGAGGAAGCAGCACGAAGCCTCGGTGCGTCACGGTTGCGCGTGATCCTCAGGGTCACGCTGCCGTCCGTCCGGCCGGCGATCTCGCTCGGCTCGTTGCTCGTCGCGCTCTACACGCTCTCCGATTTCGGCGTCGTCTCGTTGATGCGGTACGACGCGCTCACCCGCGCGATCTACCTTCAGTACCGCTCCCTGTTCGACCGAACCCCGGCGGCGGTTCTCGCCCTCGTTCTCGTCGGCCTGACTGCACTCGCGCTCGCGCTCGAGGCCAGGGTTCGCTCGCGTGGCCGCCACTACAGGAGCAATCCGGGGGCGGCCCGTAGGGCGAAGCCCGTGCCGCTCGGCCGCTGGCGCGTGCCGGCGCTTGCCTGGTGCGGTCTCGTCGTGACGGCATTTCTCGCGCTGCCAGCCTTCGTCCTCGGCTACTGGCTCCAGCGAGCGATCATCAACGACCGTGGAGTCGTGATCCCATGGAGCGAGGCGCTCTCGTCCCTTGGTGCCTCAAGCCTCGCCGCTGTCGTCGCCGTCCTCGCAGCGGTGCCCGTCGCGATCCTGGCGCTCCGGTACCCGTCACGCCGCTCCCGCCTGCTCGAGCGGCTGTCGTTTGCGGGCAACGCACTGCCCGGGATCGTGATCGCGCTCTCCCTCGTCTTCTTCGCAGCACGGTACGCCTCACCCCTCTACCAGACGCTCGCGTTGCTCGTGTTCGCGTACGTCGTCCGGTTCTTCCCGCTCGCACTCTCGGGGGTCGAGTCGGCGATCGGACGCGTGAGCCCGCGCATCGAGGAAGCGGCCCGCGGCCTGGGCCGTGGTCCGCTCGCGACGCTCGCGACCGTCACCGCTCCCCTCGCGCGGTCCGGCATGCTCGCGGGCGGCGCTCTCGTCTTCCTCGCGGCGATGAAGGAGTTGCCGGCAACGCTGCTCCTGCGACCGATCGGCTTCGAGACGCTGCCCACGGAGATCTGGAAACTGACCCAGATCGGCGCCTACTCGCGGGCTTCGGTGCCAGCCTTGATGCTCATCGTCGTCTCGGCACCGGTGTTGTACCTCGTCTCCGCCGACCGCCGACGGGAGAGTGGCAGCGTCAATTAGAGTGACCTCATGGCACACGGGCACGGGCATTCCGTCGATGAGTATCTCGAGACGATCTACTTTCTCGCGTTCCCGATCGGCGAGTATCGTCCGGCCACCGCGTCGAACGCGATCGCATCGCGCGTCGCCGAGATGCTCGGCGTGTCGCGCGCGTCTGCCGGGGAGATGCTGAAGCGCCTCGAGGCCGAGGGGCTCGTCGAACGCGGTGAGCAGAAGGAGGCGATCTTGACGCCGACCGGCATCGAGCGGGCGGAGAGAGTCGTGCGCAAGCACCGCCTGATCGAGCGCTTCCTCACCGACTTCATGGGGTACACGGCGGCCGAGTCACACGTTCATGCCGACGAGCTGGGCGACACGTTCTCGGAGGACATGGTCGAGCGAATCAACGAGCGCCTCGGCTATCCGGACCGCTGCCCCCACGGCTGGCCGATCGAGACCGACTTCGAACAGGCCGAGAACGCCGAGCTCGTGTCGCTCGCGGAGCTCTCGACCGGGAGCGAAGCCGAGATCGTACGACTCGCCGAGCACGACGGTGAACTGCTGTCCTGGTTCTACGACAACGGTTTCGCTCCCGGCGTGACGGTCGTGCGTCAACGCTCGGAGCCGCAGGGTCCGCTCCTCGTCGAGATCGGCGGTGCTACGAGGCCGATCGTCGAGAAGTTTGCGCAGGGCCTGTACGTCCGACCAGTCGCGTAGGCGACCCTCCGACGCGCCTCGCGAGCGAGCCGCACGAGCCGATCTCGACAGGATGCGGACCGGCTCGGTACGGCAATCTAGGCGGTCGCGAGCTTGGCGAGACCCGCAGCAGCACGGAGCGACTCCGCCCTGTCCGTGCTCTCCCAGGTGAAGCCCGCATCCTCGCGCCCGAAGTGCCCGTATGAGGCCGTCTTGCGGTAGATCGGCCGACGGAGATCGAGATCACGGATGATTGCCCCTGGCCGGAGGTCGAAATGCTCCGCGACGAGGGTCTCGATCGTCTCCTGCGAGACGATGTTCGTGCCGAAACAGTCGATCAGGACGCTGAGCGGGTGCGCGACACCGATCGCGTACGCAACCTGGATCTGACAGCGGTCGGCGAGCCCGGCGGCGACGACGTTCTTGGCAACGTGACGGGCCGCGTAGGCGGCCGAGCGATCGACCTTCGTGGGATCCTTGCCCGAGAAGGCTCCTCCCCCGTGTGGTGCTGCGCCGCCGTAGGTGTCGACGATGATCTTGCGTCCCGTCAGCCCGGTGTCCCCCATTGGCCCGCCGATGACGAATTTCCCGGTCGGATTGACGTAGACGAAGTCACGATCCGCGAAGCGCTTCTCGTCGTAGAGATCGTGCGGAAGGATCGGTCGGAGAACGTGGTCGATCAGATCCGGCTTGATCAGCGTCTCGGCGTCGAGGCCGTCGCGGTGCTGAGTCGAAACGAGAACCCGCTCGATCTCGACGGGACGCTGGTGTCCATGCTCGTCGACCTCGTAGCGAATCGTCACCTGCGCCTTGCCATCGGGCCGCAGGTACGGGAGGACATCCGCCTTGCGCACCTCCGCGAGCCGTTGGGTGATGCGATGCGCGAGCTGAATGGGAAGCGGCATCAGCTCCTCGGTCTCGTTCGACGCATACCCGAACATCATTCCCTGGTCGCCCGCGCCGATCTGGTCGATCGGATCGAGATCGCCGTGCTGTACCTCGAACGACTCGTCGACGCCCTGCGCGATGTCGGGCGACTGCTCGTCGAGCGCAACGATCACACCGCACGTCTCGGCGTCGAAGCCGTACTTGGCCCGGGTGTACCCGATCTCCGCGACCGTCTTGCGCACGAGGCGCGGAATATCGACGTACGTCTTCGTCGTGATCTCGCCGGCAACCACCACGAGACCCGTCGTGATGAGCGTCTCGCAGGCAACACGCCCCTGGGGATCATCGGTGAGAACAGCGTCGAGAACGGCGTCGGAGATCTGGTCGGCAATCTTGTCCGGGTGTCCCTCCGTGACCGATTCCGAACTGAAGCTGAACGAGCGGGAACTCATCGCGACAAGCCTAGCCAACCGGCGACCCCAGGCGGGCGATCACTCCGAAGTCGGATCGCGTTGCATCAGCGACGCCACGAGCTCGCTCAGCGGCACGCCATCGAGAACCGAGCAGACCCCCTCGGTGATCGGCATCTCGATCTCGAGACTGCGCGACAGATCCCGGAGGACGGGCGCCGTCGTCAGGCCCTCGACAACCATGCCGATCTGCGCCCGCGCCTCGTCCGGCGTCGCGCCCTGGGCGATCAGCTCGCCCGCGCGACGATTGCGCCCGGACTTCGACCAGCACGTGACGATCAGATCTCCCATGCCAGCGAGGCCTGCGAACGTCTCGGGTCTCGCGCCCGACTCCTCGGCGAAACGACTCATCTCGGCGAGGCCGCGGGCCACGAGCGCGGCCTTCGCGTTGTCACCGAGGCCGAGCCCGTCCGCACCCCCCGCGGCGAGCGCGATCACGTTCTTCGCCGCTGCGCAGAGCTCGACCCCCACGACATCGTCATTCACGTAGACCCTGAACGTCGGCGACGTGATGGCGAGCTGGATCTGAACCGCGAGTGCGTGATCAACTCCCGCGATCACGGCGGCCGCCGGGAGACCGCGCGTAATCTCCTCCGCGATATTCGGGCCCGAGAGCACCACGACAGGACGGTCGGTGACCAGCGTTGACAGGCGTTTACCCGTGACCGGGTCGAGGCCCTTCGTGAGACTGAGAATCGGGCACCGGCCCGGCAGCATCGCGACGGTCGCGCCGAACGCTGCGCTCGGGACTGCGACGACTGCAAGGTTCGCGGTGGTGATCGGGGCCTCCTCGATCGTGGTCGCGGCGATGCCAGTCAGATCGATATGAGGGAAGTAGCGCGGGTTGCAGCGCGATTCGACGATCGCAGCCGCGTGCTCGGGATCGCGGCACGCGAGCGTCACCTCGTGCCCACGGTCGCGAAGCACCACAGAGAACGCCGTCCCCCAGGAGCCGCCGCCGATCACCGTGACGCGCACGGCTACTCGCTCTTCACGAAGTCGATCGAGACCGGGACACCCTCGAGGTCGAAGCGCTTGCGCAACTCGTTCTCGACCCAGTAGCCGTAGTCGCGTGTGACGAGGCTCGGAGCGTTGACGAAGATCCTGAAGCGCGGCGGGCGCGTGCTGACCTGGGTGCCGTACATCAGCTTCAACCGTCTTCCCCGCTCGCCCTGCGGGCCTGGACGCGCCTCCTTCAGCTCACCGAGGGCCCGGTTCAGCTCACCGGTCGTGATCCTCCCGTTGTGCTTCGCGAACAGCTCCTCGACCTTGTCGAGCAGGCGCCCAACACCGCGCCCCGACTTCGCCGAGACGGCGATCACGGGAGGGCGTTGGCGAAGCCGACGGCCGAGGTGGCCCTGCGCCTCGACGATCTCGAGATCGGTGATGTCCCACTTCGACAGCACCGCGAGCGTGGAGCAGCCGGCTTTGCGCGCGATATCGGCGACGGCGAGGTCCTGCTCGACGATGCCCTCCGATGCGTCGAACAGGACGAGTGCGACATCGGCACGCTCGGCCGCCTGAAGCGCACGCAGCTCCGAGTAGTACTCGATGCCCTGTCGCTGCTTGCGGCGCCTGCGAAGGCCGGCTGTGTCGACGAGAACGAATGTCGTTTCGCCGCGCTGCAGCACCGTGTCGATGGCATCGCGCGTCGTTCCGGGAACCTCCGAGACGATCACCCGTTCGCGCCCGACGAGCCGGTTCAGGAGAGACGACTTGCCAACGTTCGGGCGCCCGAGGATCGCGACCCTGATCGCCTCGGAGCCGATTGCTACCTCGCTCGTGCCGGGGAGTCGCCCCACTATCTCGTCGAGCAGGTCACCTGTGCCATGGCCGTGGAGGCCCGAGAGGGGCCAGGGTTCACCAAGCCCGAGGCGGTGGAACACCGCGGACTCGCTGTCGCGGCTCGGGTCGTCGATCTTGTTCGCGAGCACGATCACGGGGCGCTTTTTCTTGCGCAGGATCACCGCGAGCTCCTCGTCGCCTGGCGTGATCCCTGCGCGAGCGTCGACAACGAAGAGCACCAGGTCGGCCTCATCGATGGCCGCGAGCGCCTGCTCGGCGATCTTGTTTCCGAACGGCCCGCCGTCGGCCTCGTCGACGCCGCCCGTGTCGATCAGTCGGAACCACGTACCCGTCCACTCGCACAGGAGCTCCTTCCGGTCGCGTGTGACGCCGGGGGTCTCATGGACGACAGCCGCACGGGTCTGCGTGAGCCGGTTGATCAGCGTCGACTTGCCCACGTTCGGAAAGCCGACGATCGCGACCGTCCCGGAGATCTCCCGCGGTGCCTCTACCTCCTCGGCCAGCTCTATGTCGCCCGGGTCGATGCCGCTCATGCCGGTGGCACCGCTTCGGGTCGGCCGAGAGCGTGCATTTCGACGAGGAAGTCGAAGAGCCCGAGGATCTTCGTCTGGAGCACGGTCGACGCCTCCTTGTAGCCCTTGCCACCTCTCGGGAGGCCCTCAAACCGAACAGGCTCACCCCAGGCGAGCGAGATCGGATGGAAGTTCCCGGGTTTCCAGGTCTGGGTGCCGTGGATCGCGACGGGAATCACCGGCACGTGCTCCTGGAGCGCGACCATCGCGGCCCCGGGCTGGAGGTCGCCGGGCACACCGCTCGTCTGGCGCGTCCCTTCGGCGAAGAGCCCCAGGGCATATCCGTCCCGCACGATCCCTCGCATCGTCCGGACGGCATCGCGATCGGACTCGCCGCGGCGAACCGGGAACGTTCCGAAGGCGCGGATGAGCGCTCCGAGTCCTGGCACGCGATGTGCCTCGACCTTGGCCATGTAGTAGATCGTGCGCGGGCAAGCCGCACCAAGGGCCGGCGGGTCGACCCAGTGAAAGTGGTTGCACGCGATCACGAGCCCACCCGTCATCGGCACGCGCTCCTTGCCGTAGACCTTCAGGCGTCCGGCCAACGTCACGGCCGTGCCGATCGTCGGACGGCCGACGGCCCAGACCTTGTCGGCGGTCGTGCTCACGCCACGCGCTCCCGGACGAGCCTTTCGATCCGATCGATGACCTGCTCGAGGCTGAGCGACGTCGTGTCGACCTCGATCGCGTCCTCGGCTCGATGCGTGTTGCCCGCGTCGCGTTCGTCGCGACGGCGCATGTCGTCGGCCGTCATGTCGACCGTGATCCCGTCTCGCTCGGCGTGGCGTCGTTCGGCGCGCACGCGCGGGTCGGCGACGAGCCAGATCTTGAGCTCTGCGTGCGGAGCGACGACGACGCCGATGTCGCGCCCCTCGATCACGGAGTCGCCCTGCTCGCCGAGGGCGCGCTGGCGCTCGCGCATCACCTCGCGCACCTCTGGATGGCGGGCGACGATCGGGACGGAGGAGTCGATCACCGGCTCCCTGATCCTTGCCGTCACGTCGTGTCCTGCAATCGTCACGCCCTCCCCTTCGTCGAACTCGATCGGATTCTCCCGTGCGAGCTCCTCGAGCGAGGTCACGTCGTCGAGGGCGATGCCCTGCCGGAGCGCGAGCCAGGTCAGCGCCCGGTACATCGCACCGGTGTCCAGATAGCGGAATCTGAGCCGTGCCGAGAGTGCACGTGCGACCGAACTCTTGCCGGCCCCTGCAGGCCCGTCGATTGCAACGATCATTTCTGCCCGAGGTAGAAATGATAGATGGGGACTATCACGCCTCCTGCCTTTCCGACGTTTCCTTGAGTTGTGCGAGGAGCTCGAAGAAGCCCGGGAAGCTTACTGCCACACACTCCGCGTCATCGATCTCGACGCCGTCGGCCGAGGCGAGCGCGGCGATCGCCCCGAGCATCGCGATCCGGTGATCGCCGCGGCTCTCGATCCTGCCGCCACGGGGGCGGGTGGGGACACCGCGAATCCTGAAGCCGTCCTCGGTCGCAATCACGTGCTGGCCGAGCGATCGCAGGGCGTCGACGGTCGCCTCGACGCGGTCCGACTCCTTCGCTCGCAGCTCCTCCGCCCCCCGCAAGCGGCTGTTGCCGTGCGCGCACGACGCAGCCAGGGCAAACAGGGGCAGCTCATCGATCGCGAGCGGCACCTCGGGGCCGAGCACGGTCGTCGCGACGAGATCCGCGGAACGGATGTCCAGATCTCCGGCAGGCTCGCCGCCGATGCGCCGGCGGTTGTACACCGTGACCCGTCCTCCCATCCTCTCGAGAATCGTCAGCAGGCCCGTGCGGCGTGGATTCAGATTGACGCCGTGGATGTGCAGCTCGGAGCCGGGAAGAAGCGTCGCCGCAATGATGAACGGCGCCGCCGAGGAGAAGTCGCCCGGAACCTCGATCTCGCCGAGATCGAGGCGCTCCGCCGGCTGCACGGTAACGCTCGACTCACGCCTCGTGATCGTCACTCCAGCTGCCTCGAGCATGAGCTCCGTGTGATCACGCGTCGGCGTGGGCTCGACGACGGTCGTCTCACCCGTGGCGTACAGGCCGGCGAGAAGGATCGCCGACTTCACCTGGGCACTCGCGACCGGCAACTCGTAGGTGATCGAGCGCAACGGCCGAGCGTCGATCCCGAGCGGTAAGTGGCCGTCCTCTGTCTCGAGCGCCGCCCCCATACGCGAGAGCGGCTCGGTGACGCGCTTCATGGGACGTGCGCTGAGCGACGCATCGCCCGTGAGCTCGAACTGCTGCCCGTTCTGGCCTGCGAGGATCCCCGTCAGCAGACGAACCAGCGTGCCCGCGTTCGCACAGTCGATTGGCCTGCCTGGTGAAACGAGGCCGCGCAGTCCCTTCCCGAAGATGCGCAGCGTGTCGTGGTCGTGCTCGTAGACGGTGACGCCGAGCGCGCGAACGGCCTCGATCGTCGCTTCGGTGTCTGCGGATCGGCCGAAGCCGGTGACCCGGGTCTCTCCGTCACCGAGCGCGCCGAACAGCACTGCCCGGTGGGAGATCGACTTGTCACCCGGGACGGCGAGGTGACCGACGAGACGCTTGAGCGGTTCAACTCTCACGCGTCGATCACAGGGGCGCGGACGACCCCATAGCCCTGCTCCTCGAGCAGAATCGACGCCCGCTCGGCCTCCTCCTCCCCGGCGACCATGACGCTGAGCGTGCCGCCGCGGTCGGTCGAGAGATGCTCCATTTCGAAGTCCTGAACGTTGATCCGCTCGGCGCCGAGCGCCTGGAAGATTCCGGCGAGCACGCCGGGACGGTCGGGTAGGTGCACCCGCAGGCGTTGAAGTTCCCCGGGGTCGCCATAGGCCGTCGTCAGCATGCGCCGGCGGTTCGCTGCCGCCTCTGCAATCCACCGTGCGAGCTGACCGCCGTCCTCCGCCGTGAGCGCGGCCTCGAGCTGCTCGATGCGCCGGCGATGCTCGGCGAGAGCGGCAACGACGGCTTCACGGTTGTCGAGGAAGATGTCGACCCAGATCCGGGGGTTCGCTCCCGCGATGCGCGTCATGTCGCGCAGCGAGCCGCCCGCTGCCTGGAGCGGATCGTGGCCATCGACCCTCGCGGCGCCGGCCTGGTTGAGGAGGACGTTCGCGAGCGCGTGCGGCAGATGGCTCGTGACGGCGACGAGGCGGTCGTGTGCACCAGCGTCGATCGCGATCGGTCGCGCACCGAGTGCCGTGACGAACCCGTGCACCGCGCGCAGAAGCTCGGGTCCTGTCCCGGCGGTCGGCGTCAGAAACCAGGTCGCTCCCTGGAACAGCTCGGCGTTCGCGCGGTCCGGACCGCGTGTCTCGGCACCGCAGATCGGGTGCCCGCCGATGAATCGCGCGTCTCCCCGCGCCGCCGCACAGACCGCGGTCTTCGTCGAGCCGACATCCGTGACGACGCAGTCCGCGGAGGCGACGTCGAGCACCTCGCGGACGGCGTGCGGGAGCTCAGCGACGGGGGCGGCGACGACGACGAGGTCTGCTCCGATGACCGCCTCGGCAAGCGTCGCAGCGGGATCAACAGCTCCTCGATCGGCCGCGATCTGCAGAACATCGGGGTCGGGATCCCAGCCGCGCACGGTCGCTCCCGCCTTGCGCGCAGCGAGCGCAGCGGACGCACCGATGAGGCCCGTCCCAACGACGGTGATGGCTCGAAGACCGTCCATGACTAGCCGCGCATCAGCTCGGCGACGCGGAACGCCAGGTCGAGCGACTGGCGGGCGTTCAGGCGCGGGTCGCAGAGCGTTTCGTACCGGGTGTCGAGCTGCTCTTCGAGGACGGCTTCGGAGCCACCGAGGCATTCCGTGACGTCCTCGCCGGTGATCTCGAGATGGACGCCACCGGGCCACGTGCCGACCTGCCGGTGAGCAGCGAAGAACCCTTCGATCTCACGGAGCACGTCGTCGAGCCTCCGCGTCTTGTGGCCCGAGCCCGTGACGAACCCGTTCGCGTGCATCGGGTCGCAAACCCACACGACGGGGATTTCGGCCTCGGCGACGGCGCGCAGGAGCGGTGGCAGAAGCTCTTCGACGCGGCTCGCGCCGAGACGGGTGATCAGGCTCAGACGCCCTGGCACGCGGTCGGGGTTGAGCTTCTCGGCGAGGGCAACGAGCTCGTCGGGCGTCATCGAGGGGCCGACCTTCGCGCCAACGGGATTGTGAAGTCCCGACAGGAACTCGACGTGCGCGCCCTCGAGCTGCCGCGTGCGCTCGCCGACCCACAGGAAATGCCCCGAGCAGGCGTACCAGTCCCCGGTGGTCGAGTCCTTCCTCACGAGCGGCTCCTCGTAATCGAGCAGGAGTGCTTCGTGGCTCGTCCAGACGTCGACCTCGTGGATCGATCGCTCGTCGCCGAGGTCGATCCCGATCGCCTGCATGAAGCGCAGCGCCCGGCCGATCTCGTTGGCGATCGTCTCGTAGCGCCGCCCCTCGAGCGAGCTGGCGACGAACTCCTGGTTCCAGGTGTGTACCTGGGTCAGGTCGGCGAAGCCGCCCTTCGTGAACGCGCGCAGCAGGTTCAGTGACGAGACGGCCTGGTAGTAGGCCTGCACGAGGCGTTCCGGGTCGGGGGTGCGCGCCTCGAGCGTCGGCTCTTCGGAGTGGATCACGTGTCCGCGGAACGAGGGAATCTCAACGCCGTTGACCGTCTCGGTCAGCGATGAGCGGGGCTTCGCGAACTGGCCGGCGATCCGACCGACCTTGATGACCGGCAGCGTCGCTCCGTAGGTGAGCACGGCTGACATCTGGAGCAGGAGCTTGAGCCGCTCGCGTACCGCGATCACCGAGAGCTCGTGGAACGACTCGGCGCAGTCGCCGGCCTGGAGCAGGAACGCGCGGCCCTCTGCCGCCTCGGCAAGCTGATGGCGGAGCGCGCGCGCCTCTCCGGCGAAGATGAGCGAGGGCAGCAGGCTCAGCCGGTCGCGCACTGCGGCAAGCGCGGCCGCGTCCGGCCACTCGGGCTGCTGGAGCGCAGGAAAGGCCTGCCAGGACGACGGCGTCCAGGTCGGGTCGGTCACGGACATCGCTCCAGTGTAGTCGCGGCTCGTTTCGACGCTGCGCCTTGAAAACGGCTACAAACTGAGCAGAGACACTCATGCGCATCTTCTCGGGCATCAAGCCGACCGGCGACTCGACGCTCGGCAACTACTCCGGCGGCTTCCGCCAATACGTCGCCACGCAGGAGCTGGGCGATGCGACATTCTGCATCGTCGATCTCCACGCGATCACGGTGCCCTACGACCCTGCCGATCTACACAGCCGCACGCTCGATCTGTTCTCGATGCTAATCGCAACGGGGCTCGACCCGGAACGCACGACCGTCTTCGCCCAGAGCCACGTCACCGCGCACGCCGAGGCGAGCTGGCTCCTGTCGGCAGTCGCGGGCTATGGACAGCTCGGGCGGATGACGCAGTTCAAGGAGAAGGGCGGCGAGCAGGAGTTCGTCGCGTCCGCGCTCTTCAACTACCCCGTCCTGATGGCGGGCGACATCCTGCTCTACCAGGCCGACATCGTCCCGATCGGAGACGACCAGCGCCAGCACCTCGAGCTCGCACGGGACATTGCCGAGAGGTTCAACAGCCGCTTCGGCGAGATCTTCACGGTCCCGAACGGGTTCTATCCCGAGGTCGGAGCGCGCATCATGTCGCTCCAGGATCCCGCGGCGAAGATGGGCAAGACGGGTAGCTCCGAGCAGGGCACGGTGCGCATGCTCGACGCGCCAGACGCGATCCTGAAGAAGTTCAAGACGGCGGTGACCGACTCCGGTCGTGAAGTGAGAAAGGCGGACGACAAGCCCGGGATCTCGAACCTGATCGACATCATGTCGGTCGCCACCGGCAGCACTCCCGCACAGATCGAGGCCGAGTACGGCGATGCAGGCTACGGCACGTTCAAGGTCGCAGTGGGTGAAGCCGTCGTTGCCCTGCTCGAGCCGATTCGCGAACGCTACGTCGAACTTCGCTCCGACGAGGGCGAGCTGCTTCGGCTGCTCGCGCTCGGTGCGGACAAGGCGCGGGCAACCTCCGCACCGACCCTCGAGCGGATGTACGAGACGATGGGGTTTGTGCGCGCGCGGGACGGCGCGTAGCCGTGGGCCGCCCGTAGCCGACGGGCGACGCATCGCCGACGGGCGACGCTTCCGCTTACGGGCGACGCATCCGCTTCGCTCGCGCGAGCGTGCGCGTCGCCCCTACAGGCCGACCAAGCTGCGGAGCGCCTCGACCTCATCGCGCGTCAACGAACGAGACTCCCCGATCGGCACCTTGCTCACGTCCAGACCGGCGTAACCGGTGCGCCGGAGCCGCACGACGGGGAAGCCGACGGCCTCGCACATCCTTCGCACCTGCCGGTTGCGCCCCTCGTGCAGCACGAGCTCGACGCGCGAGCGGCCGAGCTGGCGCGCCCGTGCCGGGGCCGTGGTTCCGTCCTCGAGCTCGACGCCCAGGGCGAGTGCGGCCACTGCCGCCGGCGTCAGGTCGCCATCGACATCGGCGACGTACGTCTTCTCGACGCCGTAGCGAGGGTGCGCCAGGCGATGCGCGAGATCGCCGTCGTTCGTGAGGAGCAGGACGCCGCTCGTGTCGATGTCCAACCGGCCGACGGGGACGACGCGCACCTCGTGATCGACGAGGTCGACCACGGTCGGGCGGCCCTCGGGATCGCTCGCCGTCGTCACGACGCCGAGCGGCTTGTTCAGGAGTACGTGGGCGAGATCCTGCTTGCCCACCTGCTCACCGTCGACTTCGACGACATCCCGAGCCGCGACGAACGTGTTCAGCTCACCGCGCTGCCCGTTGACCGTCACCCGGCCCTTCTTGATCAGCTCGTCGGCCGCGCGTCGTGACGCGACACCGGCGCGGGCGAGATAGCGATTGAGACGCACCCGGGCATTGTCGTCTAGTCTCCCGCGCGGTGCGCGACTACACGGAGCTGACCCGCAGGCTGGCCGACCTGATCGTCGGCTACGGCGCGGGTGTTCAGCCCGGCCAGCTCGTCGACGTCACGAGCTCTACGGGCAAGGAGGAACTGACCCGAGAGGTCACGCGCGCTGCGTACGAGCGCGGTGCGACGTACGTTGACGTCCTCTACTGGGATCCACGCGTCAAGCGCCAGCGCCTGCTCCACGGCGACCCGGAGACCTTCGGCTATATCCCGCCGTGGCTCCACGCACGGATCCGACACCTCTCCGACGAGCACGGCGCCCGGATCTCGCTGAGTGGGCCTGTCGAGCTAGACGCCTTCGAGGGCGTCCCGGCCGATCGAATGGGCACCGACGCGCTCCCGTACTTGCCCGAGACCAGCGAGATCATCGGCCTCCGCACGACGAACTGGTGCGTCGCCCCGGCACCGACGAGGGCTTGGGCCGTCGCCGTCTATCCACAGGCTGACCCGGAGGAGGCGTACGCGCGACTCTGGGATGCAGTCGCCCACATTTGCCGTCTCGACGCGGATGACCCTGCCGAGGCCTGGGAAGCGCGCTTTGCCGAGACCACGGCGAGCGCTGCGAAGCTCACCGCCCGGCGGTTCGACGCGATCCGAGTCCATGGTCCAGGCACAGATCTCACCGTGGGGCTCCTCGCCTCGTCACGGTGGCATGCCGGCGGCCAGGAGACGATCGACGGCCTCCGGCACTACCCGAACATCCCGAGCGAGGAGACGTTCACGACCCCGGATCCTCTCCGCGTCGACGGCTACGTGAGCGCAACGATGCCCCTCAACCTGTATGGCTCGATCGTGAACGGGATCCGGATCGAGTTCGAGCAAGGGCGCGCGGTGAAGATCGATGCGGAGGACAATGCCGCGACGCTCCGCAGCGCATGCACAAAGGACGACGGAGGAACGCGACTCGGTGAGCTGGCCCTCGTCGACCGTGGGGGACGGATCGGTCCGCTCGAGACGATCTTCTTCGACACGCTCCTCGACGAGAACGCCGCAAGTCACATCGCGCTCGGCGCCGGCTACCAGCACGGCGTCGAGTCCGAAGCCGACCGACAGCGGGTCAACTCGAGCCAGATCCACATCGACTTCATGATCGGAAGCCCCGCGCTCGACGTCGACGGCATCACCCGCGACGGCGACGTCATCCCGCTCCTGCGCAAAGGTTCCTGGCAGATATAAGGGCCGGCCCGTAGGGGCGAGGCGCCGCCGAGCCTCGGCGAAGACTGCTTCACCCGCAGCGGCGTACGTGGTCGGGCGACGCTGTACGGCGCCGAGGCGCCATTTCGCGTAGTCCCTACGCCGGGTTCGGGAGCGCGCGGGGAGAAGTCACGACGCTCGCGCTTCAGCGACCTCGAGCAAGCGCTCACGGATCGCGGCCTGATCCTCGCCGATGTCGTCGAGACGCGGCAAGGCTGCGAGTGACTCGAGTCCGAAGACGCGCTCGAAGAGCGCCGTGACGCGGTAGCGCACCGCTCCGCCCGGACTGTTCTCGCGACCCGCCTCCGTGATCAATCCCCGCTCGACGAGCGATGCGACGGCCGAGTCGGCGGCGACGCCTCTGATCTGGGCGATCTCCGGGCGGGACACCGGCCCGAGGTACGCGACGATCGCAACCGTCTCGAGTGCTGCCTGCGAGAGGCCGCGCTCGACCGGGCGCTCGAAGAGGCGCGCGCACGCTTCGGCTGCCTCACGCGAGGCGCCGAACGCGTAGCCACCCGCCACCTTCTGGAGGACGATGCCGCTGCGCCCCTCGCTGTAGCGCTCCCTGAGGAGTCCGAGTGCCGTCTCGATGCGTTCGACGTCGTCCGCGGTTGCCTCGGCGAGCTCGTCCAGCGTCAGCGGCTGCGACGCGACAACGAGCAGAGCCTCGACGTTCCTCGCGAGCGAGTCGAGCGGGTTGGCAGAGATCAGGCGGAGCGGGCGGTCCACTGCTGCATCCTTCCGTCGTCGGTGTCAAAGAGGGGCTCGTCGGCGCGGGCGATTCTGATCGGGGAGAAGGGAGCGGCCTGGGAGATCGAGATCTCGCCCTCCTTGCACAGCTCGAGCAGCGCCAGAAACGCGACGGCCTGCTCCACGCGCGAGAGACCCTTCATCTCCGTGTCGAAGTCGAAGCGTCGCCGGCGCACGAGAAGCGCCCGGAACCGCTCGACGAACTGTGAGACGGGCGGGAAGCGGAGGGCCATGTGGGAGAGCGAGACGCGGGGCGGCTCGACCGCGAGGCCGTGCATCGCCTCGACGAGCCGGAGAGGCTCCTGCGCGGCGAGCCGGCGTTCGGGGCTCGGCGCGAGCGGCGCCGGCCCGAGGCGGAAGTAGAGCTCGCGCTGCTCCTCGAGGCGGTCTCGTAACCAGACCGCGGCAACCTTCATTCGGCGGTATTCCGCGAGCCGACGGGCAAGCTCGTCAGCTGCCTCCTCGGGCTCCATATCTGCGAGCTCGGCCTCCTCGTCCGGGAAGAGGTGGCGTGCCTTGAGTTCGAGCAGTGACGCGATCAGGACGAGGAACTCGCCGCACGCGTCGAGGTCGAGCTCGTCACGCTCGGCGAGTCGCTCTACGAACGCCACGATGATTCCGGCCATGTCGATCTCGGACGGCTGGATTGCGTCCTTGAGGAGGAGCGTGAGAAGGAGGTCGAACGGACCTTCGAAGGCATCGAGGTCCAGCTCGAGGTCGCGTACGGCGCTGGCCACGTTCGGACCCTAGCCCCCGGGTCGGACGCGGCTCTTTGGCACGTCCATCCGTGGGCCCTTCGGCGGCGCCGCGGTCGCTTCTCGCCCGCGTCGCTGCGAGACGACGAACCAGACGATTCCTGCGATGCACACGAGACCCGAGACCCACGTGTTGACACGAAGACCAAGGATGTCATTGGCCGGATCGATGCGGACGAGCTCGATCCAGAAGCGCCCGAAGGAGTAGAGCGCGACGTAGAGGGCAAAGAGCCCGGGCGGGCGAGGGTGGAATCGCCGCTCGATCAAGTACACGAGCAGGGCCGCGGCGAGGAGATTCCAGAGCGCTTCGTACAGGAACGCCGGGTGGTACGTGGCCTCACCCAGACTGGCGAGCGGGCGGTGCGCAGGATCGATCTCGAGCCCCCAGGGAAGATCCGTCACCCTGCCGTAGAGTTCCTGATTCCACCAGTTGCCGATGCGTCCCACGGCCTGGGCGACGAGAAGGCCGGGAGCGAGGCAGTCGGCGAGGAGGCGTACGTCCGCCCCAGCCCGCTTCGCAATCACTGCGCCGACGATCACGCCTGCGGCAATTCCTCCCCAGACACCCAGGCCACCCTTCCAGATCGCAAACGCTCCCCACCACTCCTCCGGAACCTCGCTCCAGCTCGTTGCGACGTGGTACAGCCGTGCACCGACGATCCCGGCGCCGACGCCCCACACGGCACAGCGGAAGATGAGATCCCAGTCTCCGCCCCGGTTGACCCAGCGCGTGCCTGTGATCCAGATCGCGACGCCGATCGCCGCAAGCAGCGTCAAGCCGTACATGTGAATCGTCAGCGGGCCGAGCTCGATGGCGCCGTTGCTCGGTGAGGGAATCGATGCGAGGAATTGCATAGTTCGACATTCTCGCTCGGGGTCAGGACGCCTTCGTCACCGAAACGAGTGACGCCCGGTGAGAACCGGGCGTCATGTGCCGTAACGTCGTGCTCTACAACAGGATCTGGAGGGCAAGATCGACCGGGCAGCCGCTCTCGAGCAGGCGGATTGCGAAGTGGAGGTCTACCTCATGCGAAGCCGCGAGCACGGTGGCCGATTCGGGGTCATAGCCGGCGCGCGAGAGCGACTCGATGCGCCACTGCTCAACCAGCTCTATCTCGACGTCGGGTCGATCTTGAAGTTCTGCCGAAGACATCATCGCCTCTTTCAACGTGGTCGGGTCTCCTTGTATTCGACCAGGAGGCCCGATTGGATCTCTCTGTTCTACGACATTCGAGTCAGGAAATTGACGTTTTCTGGTGAGGCTTTCGTAAAGGCCTGGTATCTCCCTCCGGGACGTCAGTGCTCGAGCCAGGCGAGCAGGTCCCAGAAAGGATCCTGTGCGGGAGGAATATGGGGCGGCTGGCGTCGGCTGGCCCGCCGCTCGGCCCAGATCACGTACGACCGAAGTCGCTTCCCCATCCGCCGACGTGTTGCATCCGTCGGAGCGACGAGGGCCGTCGAAAGCGCGAACTGCCACGCCGCTGCCTCGCTCTCGAGACGACGGCCGCTGCGGCCGTGACCGACGAGATGACCGACCTCGTGTAGCGCGATGAAGTAGCTCACCTGGCCTCGAATCGGAGGGATCCTGATCTCGAGGCGTCGCTCACGGCTACCGTCGCGATGTCGCACGGTGATCACAACGGCTCGTCCGCGTCCATCGACGCGGTTGATGCCATGAGCAGCGCACATGTCGTCAATGTGACGGTCGAGCGTCTCGGCCTGCATCGGGCGAGCGTAGTGGTCAAGTGGGAGGTCGCCGTGACAGTCGCTGTAAGTGCGCAGCGCGCCCGGGTCTCGTAGGATCCCCGGCATGAAGCTCCGCCGCGACGCCAAAGTCGACCTCCTCCGTGCCGTCCCTCTCTTCGCCGAATGCACGACGAAGGAACTCGGTCAGATCGCGACGATTGCCGACGAGCTCTATCTCCCCGAAGGGACGACGCTGATCGAGCAGGGCAAGAAGGGACGCGAGTTCTTCGTGCTCATCGACGGAACCGTCGACATCACCCGCGACGGCCGCGAGGTCGCGAACATGGGGGGCGGCAGCTTCTTCGGCGAGATCGCCCTTCTCACCGAAGCGCCACGCACCGCGACCGTCACCGCAACGACGCCAACACGCGTGCTCGTGATCACGGGTCAGGCATTCCAGCGCCTCCTCACCGAGACGACGACGATTCAGCCCAAGGTGCTCGCCGCACTCGCTGAACGCGCCGCGGCGACGCCGTCGTAGGACGGGAGAGACTCATGGAATCGATCGAGAACCTGTCGCCCGCGGAGCTCATCTCACGCAAGATCGTCGAGCTCGGGGACTGGCGCGGCGAGACGTTGGAGCGGATGCGGGAGCTGATCAAGGACGCCGACCCCGACGTCGTCGAGGAGTGGAAGTGGCGCGGCACGCCGGTCTGGGAGCACGACGGCATCATCTGCACCGGCGAGTCCTACAAGAAGGTCGTGAAGCTCACATTCGCGAAGGGCGCGTCTCTGCCGGATCCGACCGGTCTCTTCAACTCGAGCCTCGACGGGAACGTGCGTCGCGCGATCGACATTCCCGAGGGAGAACAGGTTGACGCGTCCGCCTTCAAGGCGCTCGTTCGCGAAGCCGTCGCCCTCAACAGCGCTCGCGCGTCCAAGCGGTCGACGTCGTAGAGAGAAAGCTAAGCGTGGCGCTCACAGCCAACGTGCCGCGGTGAGCGGGGTCAGGTCTTGCAATCACGCATCGGTGAAGGTCATACGCACGGCCTGACCCGAGCTCCCGGCCCTTCAATCGGCAAGTAGATCACCGAAGTGCTCGGAGCCGGGCACCAGCGTGACGGCCTCGACGAAGTCACGCCACCGCGGTTGCTCACGTTCCAACGCGGCAAAGAGCACCCGCGCTCCCTCCGCGTTCCCGCAATCGAGAGCGTCCTCGATCGCGAGCCACCGAACGTGAGAGGACGGCAGGTTGTGTCGAAGCCCTACGTGCTCTCGATCGGTGCTCGCCCGGTTCGCGGCCCGATAGCCGAGCGCGCGTTCGAGCAGCCGTCGCAGCTCAACGAGCGAGCCGTCTCCCTCCTCGACCCGGAGGTCGATCACCCGCTCCCACGGCTCTCCTTCGCCCGGCACAACGACGATTGCGGCACCGCCGCGTCCGCGCCAGTCGCCACCTGCGGCCTCCGCCGCTTCGAGGCCGGCCATCAGCCGCTCCGCCAGCGACCCGGCCTCCGCGGCGAACGCCTCCCCCATGCTCTCCCAGACCCGGGGCGACTCGACCATGTTCGCCTGCGCGATCCAGTTCTCGCCTGCCGCGCCGCCGGCCGCAGGCACACAATGTACACCCGTGAACTGGGCGCAGCGGCCGTCCACCGCCATCACTCCGACCTGCCGGAACTCGACCAGCTCGTCGCCGTCGCGAAGGTGCGTGAGCGCGTCTGCCGGCGTCATTCCTTGCGTGAGGAGCTCGAGCCCCCGCCAACCGTAGCGCCGGTCGGTGAACGATTGCGTCGCCACGGCGCCAACTCCAGGCCGCGCCCAGGGGACCGCAGCGCCCGAGTTGAAGGACTGCGATTGCACCGCGACGCCGATTTCGCCGGAGTCGGGATCGCGACCGACAAGCGAGTACGTCATGCCCTACACAACCGAAGCTTCGCCGAGCAGTGCCTTCGCCTCGGCAATGAAGTCCGAGTCCGGCTGCACGCGATAGCCCGGGCCGAGTGCAAGCGTTCGGGCACCCATCGAGGTCTCGAGCGCCACATACACGGGTGACTCGCCGGGATACTCCTTGACGAGGCGCGCGAGCTCGGCGATCGTGCCGGCAGCCGCCAGGCGTGCGTCGAGCTTGAAGCGCACGTCGCGTCGCTCGGCGACCGCCTCGAACGGCGTCAGCTCGAGCGCGATCAGCTTGGTCTCCCCCGCCTGCTTGTGGTCGACCCTGCCCTTGACGACGAGAATCCGGTCAGCAACGCACAGCTCCCTCACGGTCGAGTAGATCGCTGAGAAGACGACGACCTCCGCCGAGCCGGTCGGATCCTCGAGCTGCAGGAAGACCATCGGCTCGCCCTTCTTCGTCGTCAGATGCTTGATGGCGGAGATGATGCCGCCCACCGTCACGACCTCGCCGTCTCGGCGCCGCTCGATCTCGCCGAGAGTCGCGTCGGTCTTGCGTCGGAGCTGGTCGCGCACCGCGCTCAACGGATGCTCGGAGACGTAGAGCCCGAGAGTCTCCTTCTCGAGGCGCAGCAGCTCGGCCTTCTCGAACTCGGCCGCCGCGATCGGCGGATGGTGCTTGCGTGCCACCTCCGCCTCGACGCCAACGTCACCGAAGCCCAGATCGAAGATCGAGCCCTGCCCCGCGAGCCGGTCGGCCGCGAGCTTCTGCCCGTAGGCAAGGGCTTGCTCGAGCACCCCGAGCATCCCCATCCGCGAAGCTCCCGTCGAGTCGAGCGCACCGCACTTGACGAGCGACTCGAGCGCCCGCTTGTTCACGACCTGCGGATCGACCCGTTCGGTGAACTCCCAGATCGTCGTGAACGCACCCCCGTCCTTGCGCGCAGCGATGATCGCCCGCGCGGCGTTGTCCCCCACGTTCTTGACCGCGTTGAGCCCGAAGCGAATCTTCCCCTCGACAACGGCGAAGTCGGTTGCCGACTCGTTGACGTCGGGCGGCAGAACGTCGATTCCCATCTCGTCGCAAGCGTTGACGTAGATCGGAACGCGGTCCTTCGTGTTCATCACCGACGAGATCAGCGCCGCCATGTACTCGCACGGATAGTTCGCCTTCAGCCACGCCGTGCGGTAGGCGATCAACGCGTAACAGACCGAGTGGGCCTTGTTGAAGGAGTAGTCCTGCGACGACTCCATGTCCTTCCAGAGCTGGTTCGCAACGGACGGCGTAACGTTGTTCGCCGCACAGCCGTCGAGGAACTTCCCCTTCAGCGATGCCATCAGCTCGTGGATCTTCTTGCCGATCGCCCGACGCAGCGTCTCCGACTCGGCCGGCGTGAACCCGGCCATCTGCTTCGCGATCAGCATGTACTGCTCCTGGTAGATGCAGATCCCCTGCGAGTCGCTCGTGATCGCCCTCAAGCGTTCGTCAATGTAGGTGATTGCCTCGCGCCCGTTCTTGCGTGCCGCGTAGCTCGGGATGTACTGCATCGGCCCCGGCCGGTAGAGGGCGACGAGTGCGATCAGATCCTCGAACTCGGTCGGCTTCACCTGGCGCAGCGCGTCGCGCATGCCCGACGACTCGAACTGGAAGACCCCGGATGAATCGGCACGCGAGAGCATCTGGTAGACCTTGCGATCGTCGAGCGGGATCGTGCTGATGTCGAGATTGCCACCGATCAACTCGACGGCCTTGTCGATCACGTCGAGGTTGCGCAGCCCGAGAAAGTCCATCTTCAGCAGGCCGAGCGCCTCGACGTTCTTCATCGAGACCTGCGTGACGACCTCCTGGTCGGCGCCCTTCTGCTGCAGCGGCACGACCTCGATCAGCGGCTGAGCACCGATCACGACAGCCGCGGCGTGGATCGAGTCGGCTCGTGTCAGGCCCTCGAGCGGCCGGGCGAGGTCGACGATCTCCTTCGCGACGGGATCGTCCTTGACCGCGTTCGCGAGCTCTCCCCCGGGCTTCAGTGCCTCCGCGAGCGTCTGGCCCGGGCCTTCGGGGATCATCTTCGCGAGCCGGTCGACGGTGCCGTACGGGATCTCGAGCACACGGCCGGCATCACGCACGGCCGCGCGCGCGGCCATCGTCGAGAACGTGATGATCTGCGCCACGCGATCGCGCCCGTACTTCTCGGCCACGTAGTTGATCACGCGCTCGCGACCCTCGACGGCGAAGTCGATATCCATGTCGGGCATGTCCTTGCGAGCCGGGTTGAGGAAGCGTTCGAACAGGAGGCCGTAGCGCATCGGGTCGACATCCGTGATGCCGAGGCAGTAGGCAGCGAGAGAGCCGGCAGCGCTACCGCGTCCCGGGCCGACCGAGACGCCGTCGCGCTTCGCGAAGTTGATGAAGTCTGCGACGATCAGGAAGTAGTCGGCAAAGCCCATCTCGTGCACCGTCTTCAGCTCGAACTGGAGCCGCTCGGTCAGCTCGGAGGTCACCCTGTCGTAGCGCTTCCTGAGCCCTGCCTCGCACAGCTCGACGAGGTAGTCGAACGAGTCGCGACCTTCCGGCGTCGGGAACTTCGGAAGCAGGATCCGATCGAGCGCGATCTCGACGTTGCAGCGGTCGGCGATCTCGAGCGTGCGACGCATTGCGTCCTCGTGGCCCGGGAAGTCGAGCGCCATCTCCTCGGGCGTCTTGAAGTAGAACTCGTTCGTTCCGAACTTCCAGTGATTCGGGTTCTTCAGCGAATCGCCCGACTGAATGCAGAGCAGCGCTTCGTGGGGATAGGCATCGGTCGCGTCGAGATAGTGGACGTCGCCCGTCGCGACGAGCGGTAGTCCGCGCTTGGCGGCCAGTCCGGGCAGCGCCTGAAACACCGGCTGCTGGATGTCGAGGTGGCCGTTCTGAAGCTCCACGTAGGTGTTGTCGCGCCCGAAGATCTGCTCCAGCCGATCGAGCTCCATCTCGGCATCACCCATCCGTGCCTCGGAGATCGCCTTGGAAACGCGGCCCGACAGGCAGCCCGAGAGCGCGATCAGCCCGGACGAGTACCGATGTAGGAGCTCCCAGTCCACCCGCGGGCGGTAGTAGTACCCCTCGAGGAAGCCGAGCGAGCAGAGCTTGATCAGGTTCGCATACCCGGCCGTCGTCTCGGCGAGGAGCGTGAGATGGGCGGTGCCCTTCGTCTGCCTGTGTCGGTCGTCCGCGACGTACACCTCACAGCCGATGATCGGCTTCACACCCTGCTTGCGGGCGTGCTTGTAGAGGTCGATCGCCCCCGCCAGTGACCCGTGGTCGGTGAGCGAGACCGCCGGCATCTCGAGCCGGGCCGCCTTGTCGACGAGCGCCGGGATCCTGCATGCCCCATCGAGAATCGAGTACTCGGAGTGGACGTGGAGGTGGACGAACGGAGCAGACATCGGGAGTGCCACTTTACTGTCGGGATGTGACGGCGCTTCTTGATGTCAATTGTTATCGGGCTCGAAGTCTGGCGTCCTAGAGGCCAAGATCGGTGAGCGCCGCTCGAAGCGCTGCCACTTCGACCTCGAGCGCTGCGATGCGTTCCTCGAGCGGATCGCGCGCCAACACCGATCGTGATACATCGATCTCGGCAGCGTCGTCGACCGCTCCGCCGAGGAGCTGCGCGTAGCGCTCCTCCTTCCGGCCGGGACGCCGCGCGAGGCGCGCAACGAGGTTCCGCCCGATCAGCCGCTCCAACGTCTCCTCCACCGCCGCGAGCTCACCGAACTGATGAAGGCGGTCAGTGCGCTGCTTGAGCTCACCCGGAGTCTGCGGCCCTCGCAACATGAGGACGCAGAGGACCGAGATCTCGTCGTCGGCGAGGCCGAGCGTCTCCTGCATGAGCTGCCGATACTTGACAGAGCGGCTTCCCTGGCCCGACGCGAGTCGTGCCCACTCCCTGCGCCAGAGTCGCTGAAGAGCCTCGCGGATCACCTCCTCGTCGTACTCGACGACCGGCTCACGATTCGTCGCCTGGTTGCAGGCAAGGCGTAGCGAGTTGAGGGTCAACGGATACGTGTCGGGCGTCGTCCGCTGCTTCTCGATCAAGCAGCCGAGCACCCGGATCTCGACGGGGTCCGCATCCACGGCGTGAGCCTATCGCGCGCCCTCCTTGTGCAGGAGGTCGAGCCGATGGGCAAAGTAGGTGCATGCAGAAGGACGAGGATCGGAACGTCGTCGGTGGCAGCTTGCTTCCGTGCTCGACCGAGCCGATGACGGGGTTCTTCCGCGACGGCTGCTGCTCCACCGGACCGGAAGACCTCGGCAGTCACACGGTGTGTGCCGTGATGACGGAGGCGTTTCTCGCCTTCAGCCTCGAGACGGGAAACGACCTGTCGACGCCCCGCCCCGAGTGGGGATTCCCGGGGCTCCGGCCCGATGATCGCTGGTGCGTGTGTGCGTCCCGATGGCTCGAGGCCTATAGCGCCGGCGTCGCCGCGCCGGTCGTTCTCGGCTCGACGCACGCGCGAGCGTTGGAGATCGTGCCAATCGACGCACTGATCTCGCACGCAGCCTCACCCTGAGTTACCCGCCGGCGGTAAAGGTCCAGGCCGGAAACGCCGATGGGGTTCCCATGGCAACTCGCCAGACCGAAACCGACATGCGCAGCGTCATCGAGACCGAACGACTTCGCCTCGAACCATGGGACGACTCGCATTTCGAGCGCTTCGCCCGTTTCATGCGCGATCCGGACGTGACCCGCTACATCCGTCCCGAGCCCCTCGACCTTGCGCCTGCGATCGAGCAACACGAACGGTCGCTCGAGGAGTGGAGGATCCACGGCTTCGGCAAGCGCGCGATGTTCGAAATCGAGACCGGCCAATGGCTCGGGTTCGTGGAGCTCTCGCCCGTCGGCCCCGGCAAGGGCTCACGCGATGAGGACGTCGAGCTCGGGTACTTCGTCGAGCCATCACGCTGGGGTGAGGGAATTGCCACCGAAGCAGCGATCGCGGCGAGGGATGAAGCGTTCCTCCGCTGCGGGGTTCCGGAGCTGATCGGGCGCTGCCGGGTCGAGAACGTCGCGTCCGCGCGCGTGCTCGCGAAGGCCGGGTTCAAGCGCCTCCGCCTCTTCGAACTCGACGACGGCATCGTTGTCGAGATCCATCGCAGCCAACGCCACGACTGGCTGGAGACGCCAGACCCGCGCGAGCGCACGGCTTCGGACTTCAACCCGGCCGCCGGCGCCGACTACCGCGAGACGGGTTGAGAGCATGGCAGTGGTCGACCGCCTCGCTGAGCAACCAACGGTGTACAACGTCGTCCTGCTCGCGGGCAGCCCTCGGCGATACTCACTCAGCCTCGCTCCGGGTATCTCGGCAGGTGCTCTGATCGAGGTCGATGGTGAGGAATGGACGGTGGCGGACGTGCGCGACGTCGACGGCCGGGCGCCCCAGCTCATCTGTATCTACGCCGTCTAGCAACCGTAACATCGGCCTCAGTCTGTAACCTGCGCGCTCGGACGCGGTGCCACCACCGCTCCGCATCGAGAGAGGCTGAGGGCCCCGGCCCCGTGATGCCTCGGCAACCTGCCACCGGCAAGGTGCCACACCCGGGGTGATGTCGAGCGAGGAGGAAGCGCAATGAGTACCACGGAATCACGATCGTTCAACGCACTGCTCGCCGCCGGCGGAACGCTGATCGCCGACGGAGCGACCGGTACGAACTACCAGTCGATGGGTATGGAGCCGGGACTGGCACCCGAGGAGTGGCTCTTCCAGGCGCCCGAGAAGGTCGTGGAACTCCATCGGGCATTCGTCGATGCGGGCTCTGACATCGTCCTGACGTGCACGTTCGGCGCGACACCCCTTCGACTCACAGAGGGATCGCTCGTCGGACGGACTCGCGATGTCAATATCCTCGCGGCGGAGCTTGCCCGCGAGGGAGCCGGCCCCGACCGACTGGTGGCGGGATCACTCGGGCCCACCGGACAGCTGATCGAGCCATACGGGCTCCTGAATCGCGAGGATGCCGTCGCAGCGTACGCAGAGCAGGCCAGCGCACTCGCCGACGGCGGCGTCGATCTACTCGTGATCGAGACGATCTTCGCCGTCGAAGAGGCTGTGTGGGCAGTCGAGGGCGTACAGAGCGTCACCGACCTCCCCCTCGTTGTCTCGTTCAGCTTCGACATGGGGACACGCACGATGATGGGTCTCAGCCCGACAGATGCCGTTGCCGCCGTCGTCCCGCTCGGGGTGTCCGCGGTGGGAACGAACTGCGGACGGTCGCTTGCCGATTCCGACCTCGTCGTAACCGAGATCCTCGAGGCGGCCGGAGACACCCCGGTGTGGGTGAAGCCCAACGCCGGTGTGCCCAAGATCGTCGGCGCAGAAGTCGTATACGAGGCCGGGCCAGAGATGCTCGCCGAGCACGTCGTCGGGTATGTCGCGCAGGGTGTCCGCATTGTCGGCGGGTGTTGCGGGTCGACGCCCGCGCACGTTGCGGCGATCGCACTGGCTCTCGGCCGCTAGTGGTCGCTCCGGCACGCGAGAGCGGTGTCCTGCTCCACATCACTTCGTTACCCTCGGGAAGGCTCGACGAGGACGCGTATCGGTTCGTCGACTGGCTCGTCGCGGCAGGTCAATCGTGGTGGCAGGTGCTCCCGCTCCACATTCCTGACAGGCACGGCTCCCCGTACGCATCGAGGTCGGCCTTTGCCGGGCACGAGGGGTTGCTCGCACCTCGGGGGACACGATTTTACGACAGCGGCGAGGGCAACGATGGCGAACCTGAAGGGGAGTGGCTCGAGGAATGGGTGCGGTTCGCGGGCGAGCCCGAGCGGCGAGTGCAGATACGGTTCCAGCGTGAGTGGCTGTCGCTGAAGCGCTATGCCAACGATTGCGGGATCCGTCTGATCGGTGATATCCCGCTCTACGTCGCAGGTGACTCGTGCGATGCCGTGACACATCCTGATCTCTTCGACCGCTCCTTCGTCGCGGGTGCGGCACCGTCACCGAACCACCCTGAGGGCCAGCGCTGGGGGATGCCCGTCTTCGACTGGCCGACGCACGCCGCCGACGGCTTCTCCTGGTGGCTCGAGCGACTCGAGCGCGAGCTCGAGCTCTGCGACCGGCTGCGGATCGACCACTTCCGCGGGCTCGCACAGTTCTGGCAGCTGGCGCTCGACGAGCCCGACCCCGTGAACGGCTCCTGGGGCACCGGTCCCGGAGAAGCATTCTTCGAGGCGATCCGAAATCGGTTCGGCGGCCTGCCTCTGATCGTCGAGGATCTCGGTCTCATCACACCCGACGTGATCGCGCTCCGCGAGGAGATCGGCGTGCCGGGAATGAACGTCGTCGCCAGGGTGGCGGACATCGACTGGCGCACCGATTCGGTGCTCTATACCTCCACCCACGACTCCGAGACGCTCGCCGGCTGGTGGGAGCGCTGGGGCAGGGAGAACCAGCCGCAGCTCGCAGCCGGAGCGACGTCCACCGACGGCGAGTATCGAGCTCTGCTCCAGAACATTCTCGCGGTCGAGAACGAGCTCGTGATCATTGCGGCCCAGGATCTCCTCGGCCTCGGGAACGAGGCACGCATGAACCGACCCGGCACGGTGAACGGAGGGAACTGGAAGTGGAAACTCGAGCAGCCGCTGACCGGAGCGCAAGCGCGCATGCTGTCCGGATGGGTCGCCCTGGCCGGCCGCGAGAGGCTTGGCCCGGTCGAGGCCTAGCTAATAGCTAGACGAGCCGACGCTCCAGGTACGCCGACAGCCGGGTCAGCGGGAACGAGATCACGAAGAAGATCACCATCACAAAGGCGAAGATCTCGAATGCATGCGACTCCGCTGTCGAGAAGGTCAGTCGCTCGACCGAACGATTTCCTGCCTCGAGCACCTCGGCAACGCCGATTACGGCTGCGATCGTCGTGTTCTGGATCACGTTTACCTGCAAGCCGACGAGCGGCGGAAGAAGCCTTCGCAACGCCTGGGGGAGGATCACATACCGGTGACGACCGAGCCACCCGAACCCGAGCGCTGCGGCGGCCTCGTGCTGATCCTTGGTGATCGACTCGACGGCACCACGGGTTGCCTCGGCAACCTGGGCACTCCCCCAAAGCGTCAACCCGATCGCCCCGGCGGCGAAGGCGTCGAGTCGGATGTCAACGAGACCGGGAAGCGCAAAGTAAAGAAGGAAGATCGTGACGATGATCGGCAGCCCCCGCCACACCTCGACGTACAGCCGAATCATCGCCCGCAGCGGCCGGGACCGGATCGTCAGCAGCGTACCGAGCAGGATTCCGAGCGCCGTGCTCGCGACGACCGCGATCGCGGCGAGACGCAGCGTCTCCCGGAGCCCTTCGCGGAAGATGTACTCGGCGACCGGCGTAACCCAGTCCGGGACGGTCATGTGACCTCCGGCAGACGCAGCCGCGCTTCGACGCCCCGCATGACCGCGGACAACGTCCAGACGAGAATGAGGTAGGTGACAGCGACGACGAGGAGCATCTCCGAGTCGCGGAAGGTGACCGCGGCGATGCTTCGAGAGACGTTGGTCAACTCGGCGTAGCCGATCGCCGTCAGCAGCGACGTGTTCTTGAGCACCGAGATATACGTGTTGATCGATGCCGGTAGCGCGATGCGGCCACCGATCGGGAGCGTGACGTTGAGAAATGTCGCGAGTCGACCGAAGCCGAGGGCGAGGCTCCCCTCCCGGTAGCGGAACGGAACGGCCTCGAACCCAGCACGGAAGTTCTCCGTGCTGAACGCTCCACCCCATATCGTCACCGCGATCCAGGCCGTCATGAACGGTGAGAAGGTGATCCCGACCTGTGGGAGCCCGTAGAAGATGAAGAAGATCTGAACGAGGATCGGAGTGTTGCGGATTACCTCGACGTAGACAGCGGAAAACTGACTGACGACCGGGACGCGGTGGGCACGGGCAGCGCCGAGTACGAGCCCGATCACGAACGACCCGAAGATCGCGATCGCCGCCACCTCAATCGTGCGAACGAGGCCCCAGGCCAGCTCCGGCAGGTGGTCGAGAATGAATCCCCATTCGATGCCGGCGATGATCATGCGTTGAAGGGTCGGGGGGTGGCCGCGCGTGCGGCCACCC
>NZ_JBDSNT010000026.1:0-37693 GCF_039915195.1 Gaiella sp. | reverse complement strand
ACGTCGGGTGGCGTCGTGTGCAAGCCGGGGATCGTCACATCGGTCGTCGAGACGGCAGAGCAGCTCCTCGACCAGCGACACCTCGATGCGGCCAGCCTTGCCGAGATGTTGCATCAGGCGAAGGAGGCGAGCGAGCGATTCGCCATGGAGGAGAACATCGATGTCCGCTGGGAGAGAATCTGGAGCATCGAGCCGATCCTCTTCGACGAGACCCTGATCGACTTCTGCGACGATGCCTGCCGTGAGGCCGCCGGAGTGTCCCACCGACTGCCCTCGGGCCCACTCCACGACGCAGCCGAGATCGCGCGAGCTGGCGTTCCGACGGTGATGATGTTCGTCCAGAGCCTGCGTGGGCTCTCGCACACGAAGCTCGAGGACACGCTGGACGAGCACATCGAGCTCTCTGTGGTCGCCCTCGACCGTCTCGCCGACAAGACGATCGCCCGGGTCTCCGACGGACACTAGCCCTGCCACGATCGCTGCGGGGCTCGTGCTCGGAGCAGCCGTGACGTGGAACATCTCGAACGTCGGCGCGATCGCTACGGTCGAGAGTGAAAGCTACGGCGTCTCCCTCGCGACGGTCGGTCTCCTGACGACGGCGCTCTTCGTCACGCATCTGGCCGTCCAGATTCCCGGTGGCCGGCTGATCGACCGCGTCGGTGCGCGAAACGTCGGACTCGTCGCGCTCGTGATCGTTGCGGCAGGGAACGCAATCGCCCTCACGTCTCCGACGCTCGAGATCGGTCTCGGCGCACGCGCCCTGATGGGTCTCGGCACGGGTGTCGGCTTCGTCGCCGGAATCGACCTTGTCCGCTCGGGACAGGGCGGCGCGCTCTGGCAGGGCGCCTATGGCGGCTCGACGATGGCGGCGGCCGGACTCGCCCTGATGGTGATCCCGCAACTCGTCGGTGAGCTCGGATGGCGCGCGCCGTTCTGGACCGGGCTCGTGCTCGCACTCATCGGCCTACTGCCCGTGCTCGCAACACGGCGCGCGACGCCGACCCGACAGGTGGGCGATCATGACCAGCCGTCACGAACCGTCGCCATGGACCGGCGCCTCTGGCCACTCGCCGCCGTGCAGATGGCCTCGTTCGGGCTCTCGGTCGTCGCAGGCAACTGGATCGTGACCCTGCTCGAGCTCGAGGGGCACTCGCGGAGCAGCGCGGGAATCGTCGGCGGGCTGATCCTCTTTGCCGGGATCGTCACACGGCCAGCCGGCGGCCTTCTGATGCGGCGGACGCCCGATCGGGCCTGGGCATTCGTGGCGACTGCCCTCGTGGCGGGCTCGACCGGGGTGCTCGTTCTCGCGGCGGCGCCACCGCTCTGGCTAGGGGCGGTTGCGGCGCTCGTTGTGGGTCTTTCGGCCGGTCTCCCCTTCGCCCCGATCTTCAACACGACCCTTCGGCTTCGTCCGGACGCACCGGCCGCGGCAATCGGGTTCGTGAACGGCTCTGCCGTGCTGGTCATCCTCGTCGGCACGCCACTTGCGGGTCTAACGTTCGGCCTCCCCGGCGAAGGTCGGGTCGGATTCCTGATCATCGGTCTGCTCTGGGCCTCGGCTCTCCTCGCTGTTCGGAAAGCGGCGCGGTCATGAGATAATCGCTTCACTCGGAGAGCATCAATGCCCAAGGAGAAGACCATGGCCCTCAGCTTCGGCGTCACCGTTCTGCCCGACCCTCCCTATCAGCGACTCGTCGAGCTCATGGTGCTCGGTGAGAAGCACGGATTCGAGTACGGCTGGACCTACGACTCGCACGTCCTCTGGCAGGACTCTTTCCCGATCCTCGCCCTCGCGGCAGAGGCCACGACGACCATGAAGTTCGGCCATCAGGTGACGAACCCCGGCACGCGTGACCCGACCGTCCTCGCGAGCCTGTACGCCACGCTCCACGACATCTCCGACGGACGCATGGTCATGGGCATCGGCCGCGGTGACTCCGCTGTGCGCTACATCGGGCGACAGCCCGTCAAGGTGGCCGAGTTCGAGCGCGACCTCGCGATGATCAAGCCGTTCATGAACGGCGAGGAGGTGCTCTGGAACGAGACGGAGCTTCAGCTGAAGTGGGTTCGCCCCGAGCTGCCCGAGATCGAGATGTGGGTGGCGGGCTACGGCCCGAAGGCTCTGGCCGTCGCCGGTCGCGTCGGAGACGGCGTCATCATCCAGCTCGCCGACCCCGAGATCATCCAGTGGATCATGGGCACTGCTCGCGCTGCCGCCGAGGAGGGCGGCCGCGACCCGGCCGCCCTCAAGTGCATCGTCTGCGCACCGAGCATGGTCACCGACGACATCGCCCTCGCACGCGAGGAGACGCGCTGGTTTCCCGCAATGGTGTCGAATCACGTCAAGGACCTGATCGACCGCTACGGCACGGACGGCTCGGTCGTCCCACAGGCACTCACCGACTATGTCGAGGCGCGCAAGTTCTACGACTACAACGACCATTCACGCGTCGGTGCAGCGCACGGTGCTTTCGTTACGGACGAGATCTGCGATCGGTTCTCCGTGCTCGGGAACATCGATCAGGTAACCGCGAAGCTGCGTGAGCTCGAGGCGATCGGCGTCGATCACTACTCGGTGTACCTGATGACGCACAGCCAGGAGGAGACCCTCGCGGCGTACGGCGAGCACATCATCCCCAAATTCAAGGGCGTGACGGCATAGCGGACGAGGGGACCGACCAGCTCGAAGGGTGGAGGAGCGTCGCAGCAGGCTGGGAGCGTCGACGCGACCTTTTCGCCCGGGCGACCGCCGAGCTCTCGGAGCGCATGATCGAGCTCCTCGATCCGAACCCCGGTGACAGGGTCCTCGAGGTCGCAGCCGGACCCGGGGAGACCGGCTTCAAGGCGCTCGCCCGGATCCGACCCGGCGGTGAGCTGATTTCCACCGACGGCGCGCCCGAGATGGTCGAGGCGGCACGAAGGAGAGCGTCCGAGCTGGGGCTCACGGGTGTTCGGTTCCGTGTCGAGGACGCCGCGGCCCTGTCGCTTCCCGACAACGACGTTGACTGCGTCCTCTGTCGTTTCGGGATCATGCTGGTTCCCGACATGGAGGCAGCCGCGTCCGAGATCGCGCGCGTGCTCCGGCCGGGCGGGGCGGCCGTCCTCGCCGTCTGGGCAGGCACGAGCGTGAATCCGTGGATGACCGCCCCCGGGAAGGCCGCAACAGAACTTGGCCACATGGGTCAGCCTGACCACGATGCACCCGGCCCGTTCCGGCTCTCCGACCCCGAGCGACTCAGGGCGGTCGTCGCGAGCGGCGGGCTTGCGATCGAGACGATCGAGGACGTCCCGGTGCGCTGGGTCGCCGGCTCGCTCGACGAGTGGTGGGAGACGACACGCGATACGTCGCGGATGCTGACGCAGCTCACCGATCGCCTCACACCGGGTGACATCGCGGAGCTCCGGATGCGGGCAGAGCTCAACCTTGCCGAGTTCGTCCAGGGAGACGGATCGGTAGAAGCCCCCGGGGTGGCTCGCATCGTTCTTGCACGCGGCGTCTAGATGATCGTCTTGCCGAGCGCGCTCGCGACGAGCTCGACAGCGGTGAGCGCTGTCGTATTCTCCCGGTCGAGAATCGGGTTCGCCTCGACGATCTCGAGCGACCCGACGATGCCGGATTCGGCGATGAGCTCGCAGGCGAGGTGCGCCTCGCGGTAGGTCAGTCCGCCGCGAACGGGCGTCCCCACGCCTGGGGCGACCTCTGGGTCGAGCGAGTCGAGATCGAAGGAGACGTGCACGAAGCCAGGGCCGGCGACGCGATCGAGCGCCTCCCGCATCGCACGCTCGATCCCGATGCGGTCGATGTCACTCATCGTAAACGCCCGGATGTCTGCCTCACGCAGGAACTCTCGCTCCCCCGCGTCGAGAGACCTGATCCCGACGAGCGCGACGCGGGAAGGATCGAGGGCAGGGAGCCTGAGTCCGTCGTGCGCAAACCACGCGGGTGCCCGACCGACGGCGCCGCCGAGCGACATCCCGTGGACGTTGCCGGACGGGCTCGCCTCTGGCGTGTTGAGGTCTCCGTGCGCATCGATCCAGATCACGCCACCCGGCTGCCCGGCCGCGGCAGCGAGACCGGCGAGCGTCCCGAGTGCGATCGAGTGGTCGCCCCCGAGGACGAGCGGGCGGGCACCCTTCCGTACAGTCGCCTCGACGAGCGACGCCAACTCTGCGCAGGCTCGAAGGATCTCGGGCAGGAACCGTGCACGTTCGTCCACGAGCGCTATCGCCTCGGGCTCCGGTGCGATGACGTTCCCCTGATCGGCCACCGTGAGACCGATCTCGATCAGCCGCTCCTCGAGTCCGGCGTAGCGGATCGCCGACGGGCCCATGTCGACGCCGCGTCGGGTCTGACCGAGGTCGAGCGGTGCGCCGATGATCGAGACTGTTCTCCTCACGGGGTGAAACCGTAGCGGGGGCGGGGTCGGGGTGCGCCAACGCCGCCGGTCTTGATGGCTTCAGCGAGATGGGGGCTCGGGTCGTGGCGTGAGCGTCAGCGCGTGTTGCACCTCGAACGACCGCGGCCCGCCGAAAGGCGGGCCGCGGTCACTGACTCGGAACAGGTGGTGCTACTTGAGGTTCTTCTGCTTGATGATTGCGCCTGCGACGAGTTCGCTGGTCATGAACATATGGCTGTAGGCGGCGTTGTACAGGTTCGCAGCCGCTGTGTAGTTGCCGGCCGCGTAGGCGTCGAGCTGGCCCTTGAGCTGGAGGACGTGGCTCAGCAGGTCGTTGCGGACCGCTGCCTTCGGCAGACCGGTCGCGCCGGCAAGGAAGTCGCCGAACGTCACGGTGTACTGCTTCAGGTTCGCGACGGCCTTGTTCTGGCCAGCAGAGTCCTTCTTGGACTTGGCAACGGTGTAATCGACGAAGAACTTGATGTGGGCGCGCCACATGAACTTGCCGTTCAGGAACGTCTGGCCCGCCTTGGCGCCGTAGACGGACGCGATCGACTTCGACAGCGCGACGGAGTTCTTGTCGAGCGTCGCTGCGGCGGCCGGGAAGGACTTCGACCCCGTGATGCCGGCGTTCGTAGCATTCATCGCGAGCACTGCGTGCTCACCGAACTGCTTCGCGAGCGCGACACGTAGGTTACCGGCGGGACTCGCCGTCGACGCCGTCATACTTGCCATCGAGTGCGTCGCGCTGCTGTTGGACGACGCGGCGATCGCACCGGCGACAAGCAGGCCTGACACGACAAGTGCGGCGAGCGCGGTAGTGATGATTCGGTTGATGCGCATAACGTGATACTCCTTTTTGAGAGGTCGTCGAGTGTTTGTCGAGCGTGGTTCGCCGACAACTCCGAATCGGTTCTGTCCGGGTCGATCGGGTCGCTCACTCGCACGGGTCGCGCTATCAGTTGCGAGATCGACGAGTCTACGATTGCCGTCGCGTTCTACGACCGCGTATGCTCACCGACGTTCCGTGCGACGAGGGACTCGAGAGCCGGATCGGACGTGGCGGTGTTCGGTACCCTGAACCCCGCAAGACCTCTAGGCGAGGTAGCTCAGTTGGTAGAGCACACGGCTGAAAACCGTGGTGTCGCCGGTTCAAGTCCGGCTCTCGCCATTGGCCAAAGGTGGCACCGACGGTCAGCGATCGAACCGATCTCGATACGCGTACCGCACGCGCTCGAGGTCTGCCTGCGGCAGATCAGCCCTCTCGCTGACAGCGAGAGTGAGTTTCGCTTGCCGGCGCAGCGCCGCCTCTACGCTCTGGTTCCGGGAGTCGAGCGACGATCCAAGCAGGTCGAGGAGCTCCAGGAGGTAGATCGAGACAGTCGGCTGACCGGCCGCAGCGATCCTCATCTCGTCGAAGGCGAGGTCGATCAGCTCTTCGTGGGTCGACTCCTGTGGCAACAGGAGCCTTCGCCCATCGCAGCCGTGGAGCGCGCGGGGCAGCGGTGGCCGGGCGAGCATCTCGGCTAGGACGGCGCCGAGGTGGAACATCGCATCCTGTGCAGTCGTTGGATCGTTGATGCCAGGTGAGAGCGCCTTGAGCGCAACATCGACGAGCTGCCTGACACCAAAGCGGGCGTCCTGCTGCATCGTCCGGGTCTCGCCGACAATCACGGCCGCCCGGACGCGCCTGTCGAACTCCTCGCGGCCGCCCGGAAGGGGCCACGCGCGCGCGAACGGCACGTGCGGGATCGCAAAGCGACCCGCAGTCGTATCGAGCAACAGCGTTGCATCGACATCGAGCACTCCGAGGAGCGCTTCGTGGTCGACGTGCTGAACCCAGCCCTCCCGCTCGAACCTGATCACGTGACCCGAACCGGAAGGCGGGCTGGAGTCGAGCTCGTAGGTTGTTACACCCGGCGCCGGCCATCTCCCGCGAACCTGAACGATCGACTCGTTCGTCGCTCGGCGCAGGATCTTCGAGACGTCCATCGAGTGCGCTGCGTGGTCGATGAACGCGATGATCGCGAGAACCGAGACGACGCCGAGTGCGAGCGCGACGAGCACAGCCAGGTTTGGCACGACGCGCTCGCCGCTCTGCTCGAGCGGACCGCGTACCGCACGAAGCACGACGAGGCAGTACGTGAACGTCCCTACGACGATTCCCATCACCCGCGTGTTGAACGGGTCACGGAAGAGCCCGTGTACGATGCGTGGCGAATACTGGCTCGACGACAGCGAGATGAGGAGCAGGCTCACCGAGAACGCGATCCCTGCGAACGCGAGGGTTGCACTCGCAACGACCGAGAGCACCGCTCTCGCGCTGTCGACGGTGGCGGTGAGCCCCGAGGGAAGCCTGTCCACGCGTGCATCGGCCACGAGCATCAACTCGCCGAGCACGACGCCGCCCGCGACGCACAGCATCGGCACCACGAAGAGACTGCTACGCACACGGTCCTGCAGCGAGATCAGCTGTGCCAGCATCCCTGCCCCCTAGATCCCCGGAGCCCACCCAGGGGTTGACTACGTGCCGGGTCTAGCGTCTGTCGAGCGGGACGTACGGCCGCTCGGCCGAGCCAGTGTAGAGCTGTCGTGGGCGCGCGATCTTCTGCTCGGGGTCGTTCAGCATCTCCTCCCACTGTGCGATCCAGCCGGGTAGGCGCCCGAGAGCGAACAGCACGGTGAAGTAATCCGCTGGATACCCCATGGCCTTGTAGATCAAACCCGAGTAGAAGTCGACGTTCGGGTAGAGCTTACGGCTGACGAAATAGTCGTCTTCGAGCGCGATGCGCTCGAGCTCGAGTGCGATCTTCAGCTTCGGATCGACGCCCGTCTCGGCGAAGACCGAATCGGCAACCTGCTTGATCAGCGTGGCGCGCGGGTCGTAACTCTTGTAGACACGGTGACCGAATCCCATCAGCCGGGTGCCCGCGCTCCCGTCCTTGACCGCTTCGACGAACGCTGGAACGTTCTTCACGTCGCCGATCACGTCGAGCATGTTCAGCACCGCCTCGTTCGCGCCGCCGTGGAGCGGGCCGTAGAGAGCCGCGATGCCGGCCGAGACAGCCGAGAAGGGATCGACGTGCGATGAGCCGACGCCCCGTACGGCGCTTGTGGAGCAGTTCTGCTCGTGGTCGGCATGGAGGATGAAGAGGATCTCGAGCGCCCGTTGGAGAACCGGATTCGGTTCGTGCCGCCCCCCAATCTCGAACGTCATGTTGACGTAGTTGCCGATGTAGCCGAGATCGTTGCGGGGCAAGACGTACGGCAGGCCGCGGTTGTGGCGGAAGATGAACGCCGCGATCGTCGGCAACTTGGCGATCAGCCGCACGCGCTGGAGGTAGCGGTTCTCCGGGTCGGAGATGTGCTTCGCGTCGGGATAGAACGTGGAGAGCGCGCCCACTGCGCCGAGCAGCATTCCCATCGGGTGAGCGTCGTAGCGGAAGCCCGCCATGAACTCCTCGATGTTCGTGTGCACGTAGGTGTGGCGTCGCACGTCGTCCGTCCAGCGCTGCAGCTCGTCCTCCGTCGGCAACTCGCCCTCGAGGATCAGGTATGCCGTCTCGAGGAACCCGGCCTGCTCGGCGACCTGCTCTATCGGGTAGCCGCGGTAGCGGAGGATCCCCGCATCGCCGTCGATGTAGGTGATCGCGCTCCGGCACGAGGCGGTGTTCAGGTAGGCCGGATCGAACGAGACGAGGCCCTCCCCGTCGGGGCCGGCGATCTGACGGAGATCGGGTGCCCGAATCGCGCCATCGACGATCGGCAGCGAATACTCGCGTCCGGTGCGGTTGTCGACGACGGTGAGGGTCTCGTTCTCCATCAGGCTCCTCCACGAGAGTAACCGTCAGGAGGCACACACCGCGACGGTGGGTTCACCCTGTCCAGAAAAAGAGACGTCGGGGCCGGAGTCCCGCTCCGCCGACGTCTCTCGTGGCACGTGATACTAGTACACGCGAGCCGTTCTGGCAATGCCGGAACGAATCAGATGACCCGGATATCGACGGGTCTCCCGACGACCGCGCGCAACATCGCCGCTGCATTGCCGCTCGAGATCGCAATCGACATGTTGCGGTAGCTGTCCTCGTAGAGGATCACGTCGCCGGGCCGAGCGTCCGCGAACGTCCGGGCGGCGACCGCGTAGTAGCGCTGCCCGGAGAGCTCGAGCTCGACCCGCGTCCCGGGCACGATGCCGACCTGTTCCATGTCGTCCCGCGTCAGGTTGAGGGCGATGTTGCCGAAGCTGTCCAAATAGAGCGTCGTCGCCCGGACGAAGCCCTCCTCGAACGAGGGAACCGGGAGCTCCAGCCGCACGAGCGCGTCCTCGTCGATTGGTGGACCGAGCTCGCCGATCGGAACGCCCAGCGCAAGGTGCGCCGCGGCCGGGGCGAAGATGTCGCGACCGTGAAACGTGCGCGAGATGGATTCGAGCGCGTACGCCGGGTTGGCGAGCTCGTGCACCACGGCGATTCCCGCTCGCTCGGCCGCCGGCAGGAGGAGCCCATTGTCGGGGCCAACGTAATGCCGTCCCTCGACATCTCGGATGACGAGTGCCCTCCGATGACCGCCGACACCGGGATCGACCACGGCAAGATGGACGCCGACCGGCGTGTACGGGATCGTGTTCGCAAGGACGAGGGCGCCCTGCAGGACTGCCTGCGGCGGAATCCCGTGGGTGATGTCGATGATTCGCGCGTCGGGAGCAATGCGCAGCACCACGCCGTGACAGGTTCCGACGAAGTCGTCCTGGAGACCGAAGTCGCTGAGGAAGGTGACGAACACGGCGGTCTGCGAAGTCTACGACGTCGTGACCGCACGGCGATCCCCCTTCCGCGCTCAGGCGCTCGCGTCGAGCAGCAGGATTGCCGCGACGAGACCGTCCACATCGTGCGTCGGTGCCTCGAGGAGCACGGCGATTCCGGCCTCGCGGGCTGCGCGGGTCGTTTCGGGACCGATCGTGACCGCTGGAATCCCGGTCTCGAGCGAACCGAACGCACGAGCGGCCGACGCCGAGGCAAGGAGGCAGACATCCCCCTGCGGAGGCGGGTCGGGACGGAGCGCATGGGTCCGGTAGAGCGGCACGAAGTCGGCGCCGAGCGCCTCGGCGAGGAGCGTTCGCGCGCCCTCAGCAGCCGCGACGAGAACGCGACCGGCCGAACGCGGCATTTCCGACACGAGGCCCTCCTGGGTCGAGACGCGCGCTACGAGATCGGCGCCCCCCATCGCATCGGCCGTCGCCTGGCCGATCGCGGCCACCCGCGGCATCGAGCCCCGCGCCCGGCGACGAAGCTCTCGCGCGCCATTCGGACTCGTGACGACGACCCAGTCGTATCGCCCGAGCTCGATAGGCTCGTCCGAGAGCGGCTCGATCCGAATCAGCGGGCAGTGGACGACGGCGTGGCCGAGAGCCTCGAGGCGCGTGATCAGGTCGTGCTCCTGCCCCGCAGGCCGGGTGACGATCAACCTCATCGTGAGACGGAGAGCAGCTCCGCTGCGATCGTGGCGGGATCATGACCGGTGCGGCGCTCGAGCCACGCACCGTCCTCGTGTGCGATCAGCCCGGTGAGCACCGAGCCGTCGTGAAACGCTGCAACGGGGGCAAGGCAGCCACCGCCGACGAGCGCGACGCACCGTCGCTCCGCCTCGACCCGTGCCCTCGTCTCCCCGTGATCGGCCCGCGCGACGAGATCCTCCTCGCCGGCCCGAACCTGGAGGGCGAGCGCGCCCTGCCCCGCCTCGGGAAGCATCACGTCCGGGTCGATCCGCAGTCCGATCTCGGCGCTGAGACCCAAACGGTCTAGACCACAAGCGGCTAGCATGATCGCGTCGAGGCCCCGTTCGCCCCGTTTGCGGAGCCGCGTGTCGACGTTTCCCCGAAGCGGCTCGATCGAGAGGGTCGGCTCGAGAGCAAGGAGCTGCGCCCTCCGACGCGCGGAAGCCGTTCCGATTCGCATCCCGGGCCGAATCGCGTCGGCCCCGCACAGAGCGTCACGCGGATCCTCGCGTCGTGGATATGCACCAACCGTGAGACCATCGGCATCCGCCGCGGTCATGTCCTTCGCAGAGTGCACGGCAACGTCGATGCGCCCCTCGAGAAGGGCTTCCTCGAGCTCCTTGACGAATACACCCCGGGAGCCGATCTCCCCGAAGGGGCTCGTACGGTCGCGGTCGCCCGCAGTCGTGATCGGGACGAGCGCGATCTCCACACCCGGTCGGCGCAGTCCATCGGCAGCGCGCTCGGCCTGGGTGAGTGCGAGCCTACTTCCGCGGGAGCCGACGCGAAGCAGCACAGAGGCGGGTCGTCGTGCGTGGCTCACCGCAGAACAGGCGGCCGCGCGGGCGGATGCGTACGAAGGCTGTCGGAGCCTGAACGGGAAGCGGTCTCCCAACGATCACCGGTCGCGTGACGATTGTTCTTCCTCCCCTAGTCCGAACAGGTGGCGTACCACGTCAGCATAGATCACACCGTCCGCGCCGGCGGCCGCTTCCTTCATTCGCACGGTCGGGAGGTGGAGTAACTTCGCGACGATCTGCTACGTCACCGACTCGACGAGCTTCCGCTCGCTCTCCGAAAGCCGCCCGAGGCGCCCTTCGACCTTCGCCAGCTCCCCGCTACGGATCTCCTCGGCGTGGGCGCGGAGCGACGCGATCGCGGGAACGACGGCGAGCGATGCCTGCCACTCCCGGAACCGCTCTGCCTCGACCGCCACGAGCTGCTCGGCGTGAACCGCCTCGGACCGCCGGCCCGCGAGGGATGTCTCCACGACCGCCTCGAGATCGTCGATGTCGTAGACGAAGCAACCGTCGATAGTGGACAGCGTCGGGTCGACATCACGCGGCACCGCGAGGTCGACGAACAGGATCGGCCTCCCACGACGCGCTCGCAACGGCGCTTCGGCCGCAGCCATGTCGACCACGAACCCTGGCGCACTCGTCGAGGTGATCACCACATCGGCTGTCGCGAGCAAGGATGGGACGTCGGCCAGGCTGACGGCAGTCGACTCCACCAGAGCGGCCAACTCGACTCCGTGCTCGACCGTCCGGTTGGCGACGGCCCCGATAGTGCCTCCCCGCGAGCGGAGGTTCCGCGCCGTCAGCTCGCTCATCTTCCCTGCCCCGATGAGAAGAACGGTGTGACCTCCGAGATCGCCGAACACCTGTTGCGCGAGCGCTGCGGCCGCGGCCGGAACCGACGAAGGGTTCTCACCGATCGCGGTCTCGACCCGGGCTCGCCGACCCGCGTGGAGCGCTTGACGGAAGAGGCGGTCGAGCAAGGGGCCCGTCGACCCGCCGTCGAAGGCGTCGCGCACCTGGCCGAGGATCTCCCCTTCCCCCGGAACGAGCGAGTCGAGCCCGGCGGCTACCCGGAAGAGGTGCAGGGCCGCGCTGTCGTCGGAGAGGCGGTAGAGCAGCGGAGCGAGCGCGTGAGCATCGCCCGGTGCGAGCGCGAGGAGCGACGTTGTCGCCCGCTCCTCGAGCGGGCTCGTGGCGTCGTCTGACGCAAGGTACAACTCCGTCCGGTTGCAGGTCGAGAGGACGACCGCTTCGCAGCCATTCGCCAACGCGCCCGCAAGCGCGGCAGCGTCACTCGGCCCGACCGCGACCCGCTCTCGCAGTTCGACGGGGGCCTGCCGGTGCGAGACGCCAACGAGTGCGAGTCTCATGAGGCGAAGTGGGTCAGAGGGAGCGCGACGGCGACGAGAGCAAAGCCGGCGACGAGGAGCAGCGCGAAGCGGCGGGCCTGAATCCGACCCTCGCGGCGGAGGAGCAACCCCCCGGCGTACAGCCCCCAGATCGTGATCGCGGTCGCCATTGCGAGGTCGAAGTCGCCACGATCGAAGCTCGCCACCCCTACCACGATTCCCGTGGTGAGAACGATCAGGGAGATCAGGGCTGTCCGCGCAGAGAGCCGATCGAGGGTCTCGAGCGGAGGAAGCCGGAGCCGCAGAACGCTCACGTCGCGGCGCTTCAGCCGTCTGTCCTGCCAGAGATAGAGGCCTGCAAGGGCTCCCGCCAGGGTGAGCCCGGCGAAGCCCGCGAGCATCAGTCCGACGTGGAGCGCGAGAAGGACGCTCGACGTGTCACCGGACGAGGCACCCGTGCCGCCCCCGGCCCAGGCCGCGAGGAGGAGCGCCGCAGCGAAGGGCATGACCGCGAGTCCGAGCATGCGGTATCGGGGCGTGCAGCCCCAGATCAGATAGGCGCCGACGACGAGCCAGACGAAGAGGTTCAGCGCGCCCGCCCACGTGCCCCAGGGAAATCCGTCGGCATCGAATGCCTGCGCGATCAGGAGCCCTGTCTGCGCGAGCCACCCGATCCTGACGCCCCAGATCCCGAGCCGCACCGAGCCACCGGGAACGCGAAGGACGCCGGCATATGCAAAGGCCGCCTCGCCGTAACCGATCAGGGCGGGCCAGACGAGAAGCTCAGCCATCGGCGCTGCGCTCGCGCGCCAGATCCGCAAGCTCGCCCGTCTCACGCTCGAGTCGCGAGAGCTTCGCGGCGATGATCACGACCCAGAGGAGCACGAATACGAGGACGACGCCGTAAGCGAGTGCTACGTACTGTCCCTGGCTCATGAAAGTGCCTCCCGCAGTTCGCGCAGATTGGCGTCGGTGCGCTTGCCGACGAGCTCGATTCGATACATCACGTACGCAAGCAGGGTAATGGCCGCCCAGCAGACAAGGAACGTGCCGAACATCGTTCCCGTCATTTGCGGGCCCTCGCGCGTGAACACCGTGGGGTGGATGAAGTCACTCGCGAGCCGGATCGCGAAGAAGCTCACGGGGATCAGCGCGACGCCAAAGAGGGCGTAGACGGCGCAGATCCGCTCGCGACGGGCTCCTTCATCGACCGAGAAGCGGAGCATGAAGTAGGCGCAGTAGAACAGGAACAGGACGAGGAAAAGGACGAGTTGGTTCGAGCCCCAGCTCCACCACACACCCCAGGACGCCTTGGCCCAGATCGAGCCCGTGATCAACGTGAGGGCTCCGAAGATCGTGCCCTGATGGATCCACGTGTAGCTCTCGAGGTCGCGACGCTCCCCTCCGACCCACAGGAGGCGAAGCGCCTTCCAGGCGCCGAGGCCAAAGCAGAGGTAGGCGGTGAGGGCGATGGGGACGTGAAAGTAAAAGATGCGCTGCGAGACGCCCTGATCGACGTCCTCGGGTGCGACGAGCAGCGCAAGCGCCACCGCGATCCCGAGGAGTGCGGCCGTAGCGAAGGCGAGGAGGGGGAGGTTATTCCGTGATGACATATTCGAAGGTCGCCCACGCCAGTATCGCGAAGACGAGGTCGTACAGGGCGAGGAAGGAGAGGTATGAGGCTCCCTGAGGCGAGATTCCCGCGCCGACCCCGCCCACGATGAGCGGAATCGCGAGGGGCAGGAACAGCAGTGGAAGGATCACCTCGCGACCACGGCTCGCAGCGGCCATAGCGGCAAGGAGAGAGCCGACAGTGCAGATGCCGACGCTCGCGAGCACGACGCCTGCGACGGCGACCAGGTCGACGGGGGCAAAGAAGAGCGCGAACGCCGGCAGAGCGACGAGCTCCGCCGCCGTCAGGAAGACGAGGACGGCAAGCGTCTTGCCGAGCCAGATCGCGCTTCTGTCGCACGGCGCGAGCACGAGCCCGTCGAGCGCACCACCCTCCCGCTCGGGCGCCCAGGCGCGCGCGAGGCCGAGCAGCGCCGTGAAGACGATCGCGATCCAGAGCAGGCCGTAGGCGGCGTCAGCGGATGTTCCGGTCGGGAGTGCGAAGTGGAACACGACGAGGGTGGAGAGGACGAACAGCAGCATCGCCGGCAGCGTGTCCCTCGCCCGGAGCTCGAGGCGAAGGTCCTTGCGCGCGAGGGCGACGACATCGGAGGCGTACAGCGTGAGCGAGCTCATGTGAGAACGAGCCTGTCCGTGGCGAGCGCCTCGACGCGAGCGGGATCGTGGGTGGAGAGCATGACCGTGCGGTCGCCGGCAAGGGCGGCGAGCTCCGTGTCGAGGATCCCCGCACCGTCGTCGTCGAGTGCCGTGAACGGCTCGTCGAGCACGAGTAGCGCCGGCTCGTGAAGAAGCGCCCGGCACAGCGCAAGCCGCTGAACCATCCCGCGGGAGTAGGTAGAGACGCGGTCGGACCGTGCGTCCCAGAGGCCAAAGCGCTCGAGGAGCATTCCGCTCCGTTCCCGCCGGTCAGCGACGCGATAGAGGCGGCCGAAGAGCTCGAGATTCTCGAGCGCCGTCAGTTCCCGGTAGACGAGCGGCTCGTGACCAAGGAATCCGAGGTCGCCACGTTCCCCGTTGACCTCGAGAACGCCACGAGTCGGTGCGGCGAGCCCTGCCACAAGCCGCAGCAACGTCGTCTTGCCCGCGCCATTCGACCCTGTCACGACGAGGAACCCGCCCCGCGGGACGGCGAACGAGACTCCGCGCAGGACCCTCTTGCGTCCGTAACGCTTCTCGATGCAATCACCATGCACGACGGAGCGCTCGTCGCCGGAAGCGAGAACGGTCACGGGATGAGTGTATCCAGAGCAACGAAAACGAAGAACACGACCGCGATCAGGCCGTTGACAGTGAAGAAGGCCGCGTCGAGACGTTCGAGATGCCCGGGTCTCACGAGGGAGTGCTCGTAGAGCAGGAGCCCTGCAACCGCGAGCACTCCGAGCCAGTAGAAGATGTCGCTCCCGAGCCCGACACCCGCTGCAGCGAGTAGCGCGACGGCGGAGACGTGGAAGAGGCGCGCCCCGACGAACACTCCGCGCTCGCCGAACCGCGTTGCCCACGAGCGAATGCCCTCATTCAGGTCGTGAGCGAGGTCGAACAGGGAGTAGAACAGGTCGAATCCCGCTACCCACATCCCCTGGGCGGCAAAAAGTGCCCACGCTTCCCACGGCGCCTCGCCGGTCACGGCGAGCCAGGCGCCGAGGGGCGCGAGGCCCGTACAGGCACCGAGCCAGAGGTGGCAGAGCCAGGTCACGCGCTTCAGATACGGATAGATGACGAACATCGCGACCGGGATGGGCCAGAGCCAACGTACGACGGGATCGAGCTGGAATGCGGCGACGAGGTACAGCGCCAGGGCTGCGGCGCACAGGGCCCACACCTGGGCGAGAGAGAGCGCCCCGGACGGGATCTCCCGCGTCGCGGTACGAGGGTTCCGGGCATCGAGCTCGGCATCGATGAGCCGGTTCAGGCCCATCGCGAGCGTGCGGGCGCCCACCATTGCAAGCGTCAGCCAGACCGTCGGGCCGACGCCCGGAAAGCCGTCGGCGGCAAGGAACGCGCCGACGTACGCAAACGGCAGCGCGAAAACGGTGTGCTCGAGCTTGACGAGCGACGCGAAGCGGCGCGGTAGCGAGAGTGCTGTCGTGCTCACGTCTGGCGGTGCCGGGAGCTCTGGTCGCCTTCTGCCAGCTCGAGACCGTGGATGAGAGCCGGTTGCAGCACGGTGAAGCCGTCGCGACACCCGCCAGGGGATCCCGGCAGGTTCACCACGAGCGTCGAGCCGCGCAGACCGGCAAGCCCCCGTGAGAGAAGGGCGTGCGGCGTTCGGGTTCGCGCGTCAGCACGAATTGCCTCGGCGATTCCGGGCGCCTCGCGGTCGAGGGCGGGACGGGTCGCCTCCGGCGTGACGTCACGCGGCGTGAATCCTGTCCCACCGGTCGTGAGAACGAGGCGACTGCCGCGCGCGAGGTCGATGATGGCCGCGGTGATCGCCTCCGTCTCGTCGGGAACGACACGGCGTTCGACCTCGAAACCGGCGGCGGCGAGGAGCTCGACGAGGGTGTCGCCGCTCCTGTCCTCCCGGGTGCCGTGGTGGACGCCGTCGGAAATGGTCAGAACGGCCGCTTTCACACGGGGTCCTTGGTCTTCTCGATGAGGGTGATGCCCGAGATGGTCATCGCCTTGTCGATCGCCTTGGCCATGTCGTACACGGTCAGGGCTGCCACCGAAACAGCGGTCAAGGCCTCCATCTCGACGCCCGTCTGGGCCGTCGTCTCGGCGACGGCGGTGATCTCGACCCCGCCGTCCGTCACCGTCAGCTGGACGTCGACGACGGTCAGTGGCAGTGGATGGCAGAGCGGAATCAGCTCGCTCGTGCGCTTCGCAGCCATGATCCCCGCTAGCTTCGCGGTCGTGAGAGCGTCGCCCTTCGGGAGCTCACCCAGCCGCGCTGCCGTCTCTGGCGCCATCTGGACAGCGCCCCGCGCGACCGCTCGGCGCCGCGACAGCGATTTGGCGCCGACATCCACCATCCGGATCGTCCCGTCGGCCGAGACGTGCGAGAGGTCGGTCATGGACGCATCGTACTCGGACGGCGCCCGAGGCCGACAGGAGGCGAGGCGCCGTTCAGGCCGGGCGTTCGGCCAGCGTGACCTGGACGACGCGTCGCGTCTTCCCCTCACGCAGCACGACGAAGGGGATCTTCTCACCGACGCGATGCAGGGCCACGGCACGCGACACGTCCTGCGCACTCGTGATCGGCGTCGTCCCGATCCGAATGATCAGGTCGCCGCCGAGCGACACCTGGACACCGTCAGCCTCCTCGACGCTCGTGCCGCCACGAAGGCCGGCGCGCGCTGCCGGGGTGTCGGACTGGACCTTCGCCACGAGGGCGCCACGCGGGGCGACAAACCCGAACCTCTCCGCCAACCGAGGCGTCACGTCCTGCGTCGTGACGCCGACGTACGCGTACGAGACCCGTCCAGTGCGTACGAGCTGGGCGAGCGCCCTTCGTGCCGTGTCGATCGGTATCGCAAAGCCGACACCCTCGCCCGCGCCGCTCGTCGACCGGATCTGGGCATTGATCCCGATCACCCGCCCGCGTGCATCGAACAACGGACCGCCCGAGTTCCCATGATTGATCGGCGCATCGGTCTGAATCGCGTCGGAGATGCTGTAGCCCGACGTCAGCGAGTCGATCGTGCGATTCGTCGCTGAGACGACACCGACCGACAGGGAGCTCTGCTCGTTGAACGGACTTCCGATTGCAGCGACCGGCGTCCCGACCACGACGGTCGAGGAGGAGCCGAGGGGCAACGGGGAGACCGCGTGGAGGACCGGGTCGACGCGGATCGCCGCGACGTCGCTGAACAGGTCCCAGCCGACGATCGTGGCCGGCACCCGATCCCCGTCCTTGAACTCCACGTACACGGTCTCCGCACCACTGACCGGGCCACCAGTGGTCTCCGCGACGTCCGTGACGACGTGCGCGTTCGTGAGGATCGTGCCCTTCTCGTCGACAATGAACCCGGAGCCCTGTGCCTGGCCCCGGGCTCCGAGATCGGCATAGATCGTCACGACGCCGGGGGAGCGGCGGGCGTAGATGGCAGCGGGATTGAAATCCGCTCCGGCGGAGGAGAGCGCCACGGGCGCCGCGGCGGCCTCGGCGATCGTGCGCTCGACGACGACCGTGCTGGTCCCGCCCTCGGTGATCCCGGTGAATGCCGCGACCGCGAGGGCACCCGCAGCCCCGAGAACCGCTGCGACGACGGCGATGGCGAAGGCACGCGGCTGCACGCGCCCACTGTAGCCAGCGGAGCCTGTGCCACCGCGGTCGCGTTCGACGCGTTTCCACGTGGAAACGCGCTGCCTGTTTCCACGTGGAAACAGGCAGCGGGTATCCACCCGTCAGGCCGGTGTCGCCGTCTCCGCGGGCAACTCGAGCGTGAACACGGTGGCACCGGGCCTGCTCTCGACGGTCACCGTGCCGTGCATCCGCCCGGCAAGCTCGCGCGCGATCGCGAGGCCGAGACCGCTACCCGATGCCTGCCCGCCCTCGACCCGGTAGAACCGCTGGAAGACGCGGCCGAGATGCTCGGGTGCGATCCCGGGACCGTCATCCCGCACGAGGAGCGCGACCCGGGAGCCGCGCCGCTCGGCACGCAACTCGACCACCGTGCCTGTCGGCGTGTGCGAGAGCGCGTTGCCCGTCAGCGATCGTGCAATCTGCTGGACTCGCTCCTCGTCCGCGAGAGCCCACGCATCATCGTCGACCTCGACGACGAGCGTGTGGCCCGACGCATCGGCGACGGCACCAAATTCCTCGGCCACGACTCTGACAACCTCCGCGAGCCCCACGTCCTCCTCCTCGATCCGGATTCGGCCGACGTCCATCCGCGAGAGGTCGAGCAGATCGGTGGCGAGCTTCGTCAGGCGATCGACCTGCGATCGCGTCGTCGCGAGGAACTCCCGTCTCGTCTCGTCATCGAGATCCTCGTCGGCAAGGAGCTCGAGGAAGCCCGCGAGCGAGAACAGCGGTGTCCGGAGCTCGTGCGAGGCGTTCGCGACGAACTCCTTCCGCGCGAGATCGACCTCCGCGAGCTGGATCCGCATCCGGTCGACGGAGCCGGCGAGCTGCCCCACCTCGTCGTTGCCGCGATCGACCAGTGATTCGTCGAAGGCACCTTCCGCAATCCGATCGGCGGCCCTCTGGATACGCCCGAGCCTGCGGGCATGCGCGGCGGCGACGGCAAAGCCGAGGATCACGGCGATCAGGAGGGAGGCAATCGTCGCGTACAGCAGCCGCCGCTTGACGAGAGCGACTGTTGCGAGCTGGTCCTCGAGCGAGCTCGAGAGGAGCATCACGTCGCCGGTCGCGAGAAGCGTCGTCGCGACCTCCGCGTACTCACGCCCGTCCCGCACGATCCGAGCTCTCACCGTCCCGGCGCCCTTCGCTGCCTCGAGCGCCGCAGGGTCGTTCTCGATCTCGATTCGGCCCACGGGAGACGAATCGGCAAGGGAGCGCAGGACCTGGTTGCGGGGCGGATCCGTGACCTGGAAGACGACGACCCGGGCGTTCGAGACGAATGCTGACGCGCCGACGAAGTCATCGAGACGCTGCTGATTCAGGGCATAATTGACCGCGAGCGCCTCAGCGTCGCTCTGCATCTGGTCGAGCTTCGCTTCGACGAGATTCTGCTCGAGTGACGGAACGACGATCGCATAGGCCGCGAGAAGCGCACCGCCAACGATGCCGAGCAGCGCCAGCGCCAGCTTGACGCGGATGCCGCCCGGGATGCTCATCCGTCGCGGAAGCGATACCCGGCGCCGCGAACCGTCAGGATCAGCTCGGGCTCACGAGACTCCACCTCGATCTTCTCGCGGAGATGACGAACGTGGACATCGATCGTGCGCGGTTCGCGGTAATCGGCCCCGCCCCGCAGCCGCTCGAGCAGCTGCCGGCGCGAGTAGACGACGCCAGGATTCGCCGCGAGAAGAGCAAGCAACTCGAACTCGACAAATGTCAACTGAACGATCTCGCCTCTGACCTCCACGCTCCGCCGCGGGAGATCGATCCTGACATCGCCGCGATCGATCGTCTCCTCGCGTTTTACGCCGAGGTGTGGTGTCGCGGCGCGGCGCAGGACGGCTCTGACGCGACTACGGAACTCGCGAATCAGAAACGGCTTCGTGATGTAGTCATCAGCGCCGAGCTCGAGGCCGAGCACCTTGTCGAGCTCGTCGTCGCGGGCGGTGAGCATGATGATCGGGACCGTGCTCTCGGCCCTGAGGCGCTTGCAGACCTCGAGACCGTCGAGTTTCGGGAGCATGATGTCGAGCACGACGAGGTCGATCTCCTCCTCGCCGAAGCGGCGCAGCGCTTCCTCGCCGTCCCGGGCGGGAACGACGCGATAGCCATCGCGCTCGAGCGGGTACGTGAGGAGCTTCTGGATGGCTTCCTCGTCGTCGACGAGCAGGATGGTTGAGGTCTCGGGCATCGTCGTGTCGTTCGGATCAGGGCTGCGCTCCCGGCAGGTCGTACTATAGCCCCCGTCGTGCCGACCCCAGATTCAGCAAGACGAAGGGGCGCACGGGCAGGCGCCAGGAGAGGCGCACCCGTGTCGCCGCGACGTAGGCAACGGGATCAGCCAATCAACGGTGCCCTCGTTCGTGCGTCCTTTCTGCTGCTCCTCCTCCCGCTTCTCGTGCTCGCGTTTACGATCGCAACGCCTGGCCCCTTTCCGGCGCCATCACTTCCTCCCGCGTTCGACGGCGCGTCGGCGACACAGCTCGCGACGGAGCTCGCGCGAGACTTCCCGGATCGAGAGCCGGGCACCGAGGGAGCACTCGGCGCGACGAGCTGGGTGAACGAGCGTCTCGCGTTATACGGCCTCCCTGCCGCCGAGGATGCCTGGGATGAGGCGATCCCGGGGCTCGGCACCGTGCGACTGCGCAATCTCGTCACGGTGATCCCGGGGGCGAGCTCGGACGCGATCCTCTTTCTCGCCCACCGCGATAACACCGGGCGAGAACCGGGTGCGAACGACAACGCATCCGGGACGGCTGCACTCATCGAGCTCGCGCGCGGCTTCGGGCGCCTCGGCACGATCGCCGGACGCCCGAAGCCCGAGCACACGCTGATCTTCCTCTCCTCGGATGGCGGGGCGTACGGGGGATTCGGCGCCGAGCGGTTCGCAGCAAACTCCCCGCTACGGGAGGACGTCCGAGCGGTCGTCTCCCTCGACGCGATCGGCAGCTCGGCTCGCCCCCGCCTCGAGATCTCCGGCCTCTCGGCCCGCTCCCCGACACCGGCGCTCGTGCGCACCGCGGACGTTCGCGTGGCGGACCAGCTCGGAACGCCGCCGCTTCGGCCGGGGTGGCTCGTGCAGCTCGTCAATCTCGGGATTCCGTTCGGGTATGGAGAGCAGGCGCCGTTCCTCGGCCGCGAGATCTCGGCGGTCCGTCTGACGACCGCAGAGGACGGCGGCGGCGGGGCGGCGGACGATACGCCGGCCCGACTCGACCGGCCGCAGTTCGTTCGACTCGGCCGTGCGGCCGAATCCATTCTTGCCTCTCTCGACAACGGGATCGAGCTCGCGGGTGGCACGAACGGGTACGTCTACCTCGGGACACGCGTCGTCCGCGGTTGGGCGATCGAGTTCGTCCTGCTGGTGGCGCTCGTGCCGTTCCTCGTCGGCGTCGTCGATCTGTTCGCGCGATCTCGGCGGAAGCGGCTCCCGCTCACGAGCGCATTGCTTGCGCTTCGAACACGCCTTGGCGTCTGGTTGTGGGTCGGGCTCGCGATCGGGCTCGGAGCACTTACCGGCGTCTTTCCTCGCGGAGCAGCGCTGCCTCCGTCTCCCGACAGCCCAGCAGTGACCGACTGGCCCGTCGTCGGGCTCGCAGCGATCGGCATCATCTCGGCGTTCGGCTGGTGGCGGGGCGGGAGGGCCCTTGCACCGCGCGTCGCGCCGCGAGCCGACGAGCTGCTGGCGGGGTACACGGTATCGCTGCTCGCCCTCGCGGGAATCGCGATTGCCACGGCGGGAATCAGCCCCTATGCCTTGCTCTTTCTGATCCCGTCGCTCTACGCGTGGCTCTGGCTTCCCCAGGTCACGAGCGCTTCGTGGCTCCGCGACGTTCTCTACGGGCTCGGCCTCACCGGGCCGGTGCTCGCGCTCGTGGCGGTGGGCACACAGCTCGACCTCGGCCTCAACACACCGCTGTACCTCGTGTCCCTGATGACGCTGGGGTTCATCTCCTGGCCGACGGTGCTCGTCCTGATCGCGTGGGCCGCAGTCGCCACGCAACTTGCGGCCCTCGCGTCCGGGCGCTACACCCCGGCCGCCAGGCTCTCCCGCTCAGAGAGGAAGAAAACGGACGCGTGACCCCGCTTCGAGCGCGCCTACGCCCCGGGGAATCCAGACAAGTCCCGTGGCTGCACTCGTGTGCATGATCATGTGCGACTCCTGGCCGACGATCGGCTGGACGAGGGCGCCTTCGTCGCTCCAGGTCACACGCGCACGCACGAAGTCGTCACGCTCCGGCCGCGGCTGTATCGGCGCGGCAAGGATGCCGGGCCGAAACGGAGGGGCGGGATCCGGGTTACCGACGAGCGCCAGCAGCGCCGGCCTGACGAACAGGAGAGCTCCGACGAGGGCCGATACGGGGTTACCCGGCAGACCGAAGACGAGCGTCCTTCCCCGACAGCCAAACGCGAGCGGCTTCCCGGGCCGCATCGCGACGCCCCAGAAGACCTCCTCGACCCCCAGGCGCGCCTGCACACGCCGGACGAGGTCGTGCGGACCGACCGAGACTCCGCCCGAGGTGACGACGACATCGGAGGCGAGCGCCTCCTCGAGCGAGGCCGCGTGAGCGTCCTCCGTGTCCTCGCTCGCTGCAAGTCGCGTCACCGTCGCTCCCGCTTCCTCCATCACCGCGGCGAGCATGACGCCGTTCGACTCGTAGATCTGTCCGGGAGCCAGCTGCACGCCTGGCGGTCGTAGCTCCGTTCCCGTGACAACGATCGTCACGTGCGGAACGCGATGCACCAGCACGCTCGCGACGCCGCATGCTGCGAGTGCACCAAGCCTTGCGGGTGTCAGGACGTCCCCGGGGGAGACCAGCGTCGACCCGGCCTCGACGTCTCCACCGGGCTCACGAATGTTGTCGCGGGTCGGGACGGGCTCCGGAATCGTCACCGCATCGCCGTCGACCTCGACCCGCTCGATCGGAACGACGGTATCGGCGCCATCTGGCACGACCGCGCCGGTCGAGATCTCGATCGCCTGCCCGGAGGTGAGCGCCGCCTGCGACGGGCGGCCTGCGGCGGCCCTATCGACGATCGCGAGCCTGGCGGGGAGGTCGGCAGCCCGAACGGCGTACCCGTCCATCGACGAGCTCCGGAACGGTGGCACGTCCACCGCCGAGACGACGTCCTCGGCGCTGACCCGGGAGGATGCGCTCGTGAGGGCGACCCGCTCGGCATCGAGCGGCTCAACGCGGTTGAGAACGCGAGCTAGGGCCTCGGCGACGGAAAGGAGATCGTTCATGAATCTCACGCTACACCAGGCGCACGGGGTACCCTCGCGTCGTGATCTCGGTCGTCATTCCCGTGCACAACGAGGAGCGCAGCGTGGCCCTGCTCTACGACGAGCTCGCCACGGCATTTGCGGGCGAGGGGCTCGCGTGGGAGGCAGTCTTCGTCGACGACGGTTCGACCGACGGGACGTTCGGAGCACTGACGCGCCTCCATGCTGCGAACGCCAACGTTCGTGCCGTTCGCTTCCGTCGCAACTTCGGCAAGGCAGCCGCCCTCGACGCCGGATTCAGGGAAGCCGCCGGCGACATCGTGGTGACGATCGACGGCGACCTCCAGGACGACCCCGCGGAGATCCCGCACCTCCTCGCACGGCTCGACGACGGCTACGACCTCGTCTCCGGCTGGAAGACCAAGCGCCGTGACCCGCTCACGAGACGGATCCCTTCGAAGCTCTTCAACGCTGTTGCGGGACGCGTCTCCGGCATCCGGCTCCACGACATGAACTGCGGGCTCAAGGCGTATCGCGCTGAGGTCCTCGAGGACCTCAGCCTCTACGGGGAGCTCCACCGCTACATCCCCGTGCTCGCTCACTACCGCGGGTACCGCGTCACCGAGCTCCCGGTCAACCACCGCCCCCGCGAGCACGGCAGCTCGAACTACGGCGTCGAGCGCTACGTGCGCGGGTTCCTCGATCTCCTCACCGTGACGTTCATGGGGCGCTACAGCCACCGCCCACTCCACCTCTTCGGAGGGCTCGGACTCGGTGCGGGCGCGCTCGGCTTTCTCATCCTTCTCTATCTGACAATTGTTAAGCTCACCGGTGAGGCGATCGGACAGAGGCCCCTCCTCACGCTCGGGGTGCTCCTCGTCGTCGTCGGGATCCAGTTACTGTCTCTTGGCCTGCTCTCGGAGTTGATCACGAGCCACCACGAGGAGCGATCCGGCGCTCCCAACCGCGCCGCACGGTTCGTCGACGAAGTGCTGCGGTAGCGTGCAGGTTCTCTACTTCGGAACCTACGACCGGGCGTATCCCCGGAACGCACAGGTGATCTCGGCATTGCGGGCTGCCGGCGTCGACGTGATCGAACAGCATCGTCCCGTCTGGGAGCGTCGGCACAACTGGAAGGTTGGCGTCCGGCAGATGATCCAGGTCGCTCGGGCCGAGCGCAGCCTCCGGCACACAGGCGCCGTCGGGAGTGATGCCGATGCGCTGATCGTCGGGTATCCGGGCCACTTCGACCTGCCCGCTGCGAAACGGGTTGCGCGCGGGCGCCCGGTGATCTTCAACCCACTCGTCTCTCTCCACGACACGATCGTCAGTGATCGCGGGCGGTTCCGGCAAGGGTCGACCGCGGCGGGCATCGTGCGCCTCGTGGATCGACGGGCGTTTCGGCGGGCCGACGTCGTCGTCGCCGACACGGATGCGCACGCCCGGTTCTTCTGCGAGGAGTTCGGCCTGCCCGAGGATCGCGTCAACGTGTGCTTCGTCGGCGCCGAGGACCGGCTGTTCCGCCCCGGCTGGCAACCCGAACGTAGCTTTCATGCCCTCTTCGTCGGCAAGCTGATCCCGCTGCACGGTCTCGAAACGATCCTCCAGGCGGCCGTCCTCGCGCCGGAGATCGCCTTCCGCGTCGTCGGTAGCGGGCAGCTCGAGCCACTCCTCGCTACGCGTCCCGCGAACGTCGCGTGGGTTCCCTGGGTCGAGTACGAGAGCCTCCCCGCAGAGCTCCAGTCCTCTGGATGCGCGCTCGGCGTCTTCGGCACCGGCGCGAAGGCCGCGCGCGTGATTCCGAACAAGGCCTTTCAGGCACTCGCGTGCGGAGCTCCCCTCGTCACCGCCGATACGCCGGCCGCGCGAGAGCTGCTCACCGACGGGCAGGACGCAGTGCTCGTGCCACCCGGCGATCCGAGGTCTCTCGCCGAGGCTGTGCGGCGGCTCGCGAGCGATCCAGCGGAGCGCGCCCGGATCGCGGCCGCTGGACGGCGCACCTACGAGGAGCGAGCAGACGAGGCCACGCTCGGTCTGCGCTGGCGCCACGTCATCGAGCGGGCGATCGCGGCGGCGTGACGCACCCTCGAGCCCTGCTCTCTCTCGCGGTGGCCGCCTTCGCGGTCGGCATGTCGACGCTAGCAGTGCTGCAGCAGCGTGCATTCGAAACGGGCCGCTTCGACGTCGGCAACCTCGCGCAGGTCGTCTGGTCAACGGCAAACGGGCGCTTCCTCGAGATAACCGACGTGAACGGCGATCAGATTTCCCGGCTCGGGGCGCATTTCGATCCGATCGTCGTGCTCCTCGTCCCCCTCTGGTGGATCTGGCCGAGTCCCGAGCTTCTCCTCGTCGTGCAGGCCGTCGCCGTGGCCCTCGGGGCCGTACCCGTCTATCTGCTCGCACGAAAACACCTCGGAAGCGAGCTCGCGGGGCTCGTGTTCGGGGTCGTGTACCTGCTCTATCCCCCCACGCAGTGGCTCGTCGTCGACGACTTCCACCCCGTCGCGTTCGCGACGCCCCTCCTTCTCGCAGCAATCTGGTTCCTCGACGAAGATCGCCTGCTGCCGTTCGCGGTCTGCGCGGGCGCAGCGTGTACGACGAAGGAGCAGATCGGGCTTGCCGTGGCGATGCTGGGGCTCTGGTACGCGGTTGCTCACGGCCGGAGACGAGCGGGCGCAGTGATCTTCGGCGTCGGAACGGCCGTCGCGGTTATCGCGACCGCGGTCGTCGTGCCGCTGTACGCGCCGGGGACGGGGTCACCGTTCGAAGGGCGCTATGCGTCCGTGGGAGGCTCGCCGGCCGGGATCGTGCGGGGTGCGTTCGAGCACCCACTCCGCCTCCTCCAGGAGCTCACGGAGCATCGCGATCTGGCCTATCTCGTCGATCTCCTGGCGCCACTTGGGGGCCTCTCGCTCCTCTCACCGCTCCTTGCCGCGACCGCCCTGCCCGAGGTTGCCCTGAACCTGCTGTCCGACACGCCGACGCAGACGTCCATCCACTTCCACTACACCGCCGGTGCGATCCCCGGTCTCGTTGCAGCCGCCGTACTCGGCGCGAGCCGGGTGCAGCGGCGATGGCCGACCCATTCGCGTGCACTCGGAACCGGAGTGGTCGTGGTCGTGGTCGCCTCGGGCATCGTGCTCGGGCCGCTCCCGATCTGGGCGCACGTACCGTTTGGGTCGAGCCTTGCGGTGGACGATCACGTCGTCACCGGGCACGATCGCGCCGCGGCACGAGTCCTGGACGCGATCCCGTCCGATGCTCCCGTGAGCGCGACGAACACGCTGGGCGCTCACCTCTCCGAGCGGCGCCGCGTTTTCAACTTCCCTGTCCTGCGCGAGGCGACCTGGATCGCGGTCGATCTGAAGCGGCCGAGCTACCGCGACAACCCTCCGGGTTCGCAGTTCGGCCGTGCCTACGCCCGGATTCGACGCAGCGGCGACTGGGTAGTCGTCCGCCAGGAAGACGGAGTGGTGGTACTCCGTAAAAAGGCCTAGACCTCTCCTGGTCTAGACCGGAATCGCCTGGGGTAAAAGGTACACGCAAAGGACGAGACAGGCCGCAATCGCAACCGAGTCGTCGTCTGCCGCCGCGAGAGGCACCGCCCACGCGAGGTACCAGACCGCGAGGTACGGCGTCGTAACGAGCGCGAGGCAGCCTGCGAGACCGAGTCGCGCGCGACCGTGGCCCGCTTCTCGGAGCAACCACGCAAACCCACCGAGGAACGCGGCCAGAGCGAAACCGATCGCGAGATCGCCGGGTATCCCGAGTTGCTCGAGACGATGTGGTATCGCATAGCTCGTCTCCAGAGCCGCGTTACCAGCGAGGGGGAAGATCGCTAGGGGCCAGGAGACGCCGTAGAGCACTGTGGCCGTCGCCGCAACGACGACAGCGGCGCTCGCGAACCCGCGATGCCCCGTGCGTCGGCCGGAAGCGCGCGCCTCGACTGCCCGTAGGGCGAGGAACAAGATCGGCACCCACTTGAGCGCGATCGCCAGCACCCACATCACGCCTGCAGCCTGAAGGCGCCGCGACGCCGAGAGCGCGAGCGCCGCCAGGATGAGCGCCCCGACCCAGGCGTCGTTGTGCCCTCCCCCGGCAGCATGGATCGCGAGCACCGGATTCCAGCCGACGAACGCGATCGCGAATGCCTTTCGCCCGGAGAGACGGCCCGCAAGAAGTGCAGCTGTGATCGCAGCGATCGCAGCAAGGGACTTGTAGGTCCACGCCGCGACGTCCTCGGAGCCGCCGGCGACGAGCGCGAGCGGCTCTGAGACGGCAGTGAACGCGGGGCCGTACACGCTCGTCGTATCGAGCCACGCGCTACCCATCCACGGAAGGGCCGGGTTCTCCGCGAACTCCTGCGGCGGCTCGGAGTACGGGTTGCCGCCTCCGCTCGAGCCGATCCAGCCGTACGACCAGTACGACCATGCGTCCGTCGAGATGAGAAGTGGCGCCGCGACAGGGACGAGCTGGATCGCCACCGCGAGGACAATCGTCGCCCGCGCCGACGCGGGCGCGCTCCTCAGCGCTGCGAGTCCGACGAGATACGCTGCGAACGCAGCGACCAGGAGAACGAGGAACCACGGGGCGCTCCCCTCGACGTTGCCGCCGTAACGCGGCACAAGGGGTGAATCGGTCTGCCAGGCGAGCGAGCAAGCAGCCGCGACGAGGGCGAGCGTCGCCACTCCGGCCGGGACAGCGGCCGCGGCCCTCACGGGCTCCTGGGCGTCTTTGTTGTTCCTGCGGACGTCGTAGTCTTGGTGCCGCCGGGCGTGGTCTCGGTCGTCTCCGTCTCGGTGCTCGTCGTCGGTGCCACGTAGGTCGGGTCGTAGCTCAGCGCCAACGGGCCACGCTGGAAGGGCTGATACTCCGGCTGCGTCCTCGGCTCGGGGAACTCCTTCACCGGCCTCAGGCCAATCGTCCGCTCCATCAGCCGCCGCCAGATCTCGGCCGGAAAGCTCCCACCGGAGACGGCGATCCCGTGAACGCTCTCCATGGGGATCTCGCCCGCGGGATAGCCCATCCAGACCGCCGTCGCGAGATCGGGCGTGTACCCGACGAACCAGGCGTCGGCATGCTTGTCGGTCGTCCCGGTCTTGCCGGCAGCGGGGCGACCGAACGCGGCTCTAACGCCCGTTCCATAGCTCACGTTGTCCTCGAGAATCTCGGTCACCTTCGCGGCGACGCCATCCGGGATCACGCGAGCACGCTTTGCCTTACCCCACCCCGCCTCCGTGTCTTCCTTTCCGTTCGGTAGAACGACCTTGCGGATCGCTGTCGGCTCCGAGTAGATGCCTCCCGCTGCAAGCGTCGCGTACGCGGACGCCATATCCAGGGGAGAGACTGCGACCGACCCGAGCCCCATCGCCGGAACGTAACGGCCACCGACCTCGAGCGGGGAGCGTACTCCGAGCTTCCGGGCGGTCTTCCCGACCAGATCAGCGCCGACGTCGAGCGTCAGCTGTGCATACACGGCGTTGTCCGAACTGAGTGTCGCCCGCGAGACAGAGGTCCAGCCCCTGTAGGTGGAGTCGTACGTCTTGACACACCACCACGATCCGTCGTCGCAGTTGCCGTCCGGCACCGGCCGGTACGTGAACGGCGCGGAGACGTAGTAGGCAGAATCGGGATCGATCCCCTTCTCGATCGCTGCCGCCAGCACAAACGTCTTGAACGTAGAGCCGGGCTGCCGACGGGCCTGCGAGAGCAGATTGAACTGGTTGTTGCGCCGCCCGGGCACGACGGCCGTCATCGCTCGAATGGCCCCGTTTGCGGGGTCTATCGAGATCACTGCTGCTGCGGGATCGTCGGGCTCGGTGAGCGTTCCCCGGATCGCATCCTGCGCGGCGCGCTGCCACCGCGGGAGGATCGTCGTGTAGACGCTCAGACCCCCTGACCGCACCGTCTCGGTACCGTACGACCGGATCAGCTGATCGCGCACATACCCGAAGAAATACGGCTCCTTGATCTCCTTGTAGAGGCGTCCCGGGCTCAACTGGAGACCGCTCGCACGTCGCGCGGAACGATACTGCTTCGCCGTGATCACGCCCTGGTCACGCATCGCATCCAGAACGACGTTGCGGCGTGCGAGGGCTTTCGCAGGCTCGACGAACGGATCGTAGGCCGAGGGGGCCTGGGTCAGCCCTGCGAGCATTGCCGACTCGCGGAGGTTGAGCGAGCGAGCACGCTTCGAAAAGTACGTCTGGGCGGCCGCCTCGATCCCGTAGGCGAGATTCCCGTAGTAGACCTGGTTCAGGTAGCTCTCGAGGACACGCTCCTTCGACCACGCGTCGTTGAGTTTCAGCGCCAGGCAAGCCTCCTTCAACTTTCGCTGCACCGTACGCTCGTTGGAGATGTACAGGTTGCGAACGAGCTGCTGCGTAATCGTGGAACCACCCTGCACGACACTGCGGGCCTTCGCGTCGGCAACGACAGCGCGCGCAATTCCCTGAGGGTCGATTCCTCCGTGGGCGTAGAAGCGCCTGTCCTCGACGGCGACCGTTGCCTTCGGCATCCAGGCGCTCACGCTCGCGATCGGCACGACCTGTCGGTTGCGGTCAGCCGGGATCGACCCGAGCAGCGACCCGTCGGCCGCATAGACGAACGTGTTCTGCCCGATCCGGACCTCCTGAAGCGAGGCAAGGTCGCACGACGATCCGAACGCGTAAACTCCTGTGCCTGCTGCGAGCGCAACAGCCGTGAGGAGGCCGACGAGCGCGAGCAGGGCGATGAGCAGAGGCCGCCGCCGGGACCTTCGTCGCGGGCGGCGGCGGGTGGGCATCTCGGATCGTGGCCCACGCTGGGGTCGCCGGCGTGGCGCGCTCATGGTGTGATGGTAGCCATCGGCCTCCGGGTTTCGGCGTCGCATGGCCGTCGCCTCTCACCCTTCCGGTTACAGTCTCTTCGTGCCGGACGACACGCGAAGCGTCTCGCCCGCGCTCCGAATCTTCCTCTGGAGTCGGGTCGCCATCTGGATCGTCGCCGTGATCGCAGCGGTGTTCTTCGAGGGTGCGTCGGATCGGGGCGCCGAGTGGGACTCGGCACGGTTGCACGAGCTCGGCACGGTGCTCGACGTCTGGGCGCGGTGGGACAGCGACTGGTTCCTGAGGATCGCTGGGGATGGCTATTCCTGGCCGTCGAGTACACCGGCGTTTCTCCCGCTCTATCCGTTCCTCATCGCAGCGCTCGGTCTCGTCACGTTCGGTCACCCCCTGCTTGCGGGCGTCGTCATCTCACTCGTCGCGGGGACGGCCGCGTTCGTTCTGCTCTACCGACTCACCGCGGCGAAGCTCGACGTCGCGGCGGCACGACGCACGGTTCTCTTCCTCGCCCTCGCGCCGACGTCGTTCTTCCTCAGCGCGGTCTACAGCGAGTCTCTGTTCCTCCTGCTCGTCGTGGCGAGCTTCCTGACCGCCGAGAGGGGGAACTTCTGGAAGGCAGGGGCGCTCGCCGGGCTCGCTCTTTTGACCCGAACGGCGGGGATCGCCCTGCTGCCCGCACTCATCGTGTTCGCCTGGAGGTCGCCGAACAGACGGCGCGCACTGGCAGGGGTGGCCGTAGCCCCCGCGCTCTTTGCCCTCTACCCGCTACTCCTTGCGATCTGGATCGGCAGGCCACTCGCATTCCTCGAAGCTCAGAAGGTCGTCTGGGAACGGCATCTCTCACCAGCGGGCCCGATCGGCGGCGTAGTTGCGGCTGTCCAGGATCGCCAGGTGCTCGATCTCGCCGTCGCGGCCACGGTCGTCGTGCTCGGCGTGATTGCGTGGCAGCGGATCGGCGCCCCGTACGGCCTGTATGTCCTCGGCAGTGTGGCGCTTCCCCTCAGCGTGTACTCGGACAAGGCGCCGCTCCTCTCCATGCAGCGGTTCGTGCTCGTTGCGTTCCCCGCGTTCATGGCGCTCGCAACGATCGTCCGCACGCGCAGGGCGACGATCGTCACAGCGACGATTCTCTCCGCGGGACTCGCCTTCTATGTGGTCAGATGGGCGTTGTGGTACTGGGTCGCGTAACGGAGGGTTGGTGATGAGCGAGACCGAGATCGTCGAGAGGACAGCTGTAACCGGGTTCCCCAGCCCCCGCCGTGGGGGACGGCTACTCGCGTGGGGAGTCCTCATCGGGCTTCTTGCGCTCGCCTCGTACGGCGCCCGGCTGTCGGACGCCGGGACGCCGAGCGACGTTCTCTATCTGTGGTCGACGTTCGTAGGGGCACTGATCCAGTACGCGATCATGTTCATCCTGATCCTGGCGATCGCCCGGGGGATCCGGAGCCCGTTACTCGCGCTCCGTCGGCCCGAAGCGCTCGGTCGCGCCGCGTTGCTCGCCACCGTCGCCTTCGGGGTGATCCTCGTCACCGCCGGCGTCCTCGGGCAGGTTCTCGATGCCGGCGACGAGCAGGGCCTCGTGCCGGACGCATGGGATAGCAGCAGGGCCGTTCCCTTCGTCGCGAACGCCCTCGTCGTCGTGCTCGTAGCGCCGTTCGTCGAGGAGCTCCTCTATCGCGGCCTCGGCATGAGCCTGCTCCTCCCGTTCGTCGGCCCACTCTTCTCAATCGGGATCACCGGTCTTGCCTTCGGCCTTGCGCACGGGCTCGTGCTCGGACTCCCCGTGCTGACGATCTTCGGGATCACGCTCGGCTGGCTCCGCTGGAAGACGGACAGTGTCTATCCTGGGATGGTGGTGCACGGGATCTTCAACGGGGCGGCGCTCATCGCAGCCGTCGCGGTATGAGCAACCGGTTCGAGGAGATCCGCGCCGAGATCGTCGAGAACGACAAGGTGATCATCGGGGCCGTCAACCACCGGCTCGAGCTCGTCGCCGAGCTGTGGGCGTTGAAGGCCCAGCTCGGGCTCGACACCGTCGACCCGGATCGGGAACGTAGGCTGCGAGCGGCCCTGGCAGAGGCCAACGCGGGGCGGCTCTCCACGAGCGGGCTCGAGCGGTTGACCACCGACTTGCTCGACCTGACGAAACAGGAACTCGGAAGCGGCTGACGCCGCCGGGCTACGAGTCCTCTTCGGGCTCTGCGGCGAACTCGTCCGGCGAAACGGTGTCCAGAAACCGGCGGAACTCGTCGGGATCGAGATCGGCGAGCGAGTCCTGACCGATCAGACGGCGCGACGCCTCTTCCTCGTCGCCCTCGAACTCGACTCCCGATTCCTCGATCACCTCGTCCGCGGCGAAGATCTTTGCGTCGCAACGAAGAGCGAGCGCGATCGCGTCCGAGGTGCGCGCGTCGAGCTCGACCTCGGTGCCGTTTCGAACGAGCGTGATCTTCGCGTGAAAGGTGTTCTCGCGTAGCTCCGTGACGGCGATCTGCCGGATCTCTCCGTCGAGCGAAGCGACGATCGACGTCGCGAGGTCGTGCGTCATCGGCCGCTGGGGTTCCGTTCCCTGCAGGGACATCAGGATTGCGGCAGCCTCGGGGTGGCCGATCCAGATCGGAAGGAACGTGTTTCCCTCCTGCGTCCTCAGTAGGACGATCGGCTGCTTGCCGACGAGGTCGAAGCTCACTCCGTAGACGGTCATCTCACGCATCGTCGTACCCGTGAGTGTATCCGCGCGCATCGTCGGCGCTTCGAGTACGACTCTGGCGGTCAGCCCGAACGGGGTGACGAAAGCGAGCACGTAGAGTCCGAGAGGCCGCGTGTGCACGTGGGCACGATCGCGTCGCTGACGACCGCAAGAGCAACCGCCTACGAGAGCAAGCACGCCTGGAGGGACGCGGTTCCGGGCCACCAGCCGAGCAGGGCCGTTCGGGGGCCGGCGGCGCGCCGCTCCGCGGGAAGCCTCGCCATGGAACGAAAAACCCCCGCAGATTGCAGGGGTTTTCGAGTGGGCGATCCTGGATTCGAACCAGGGACCTCCGCCTTATCAGAGCGGCGCTCTAACCAACTGAGCTAATCGCCCGCGGTCGACGAGTGTACCGAACCCGCGGTGAAAACAACGGCGGGAGGGGACGTGCTACAGCGCTTCGAGCGTCTCGACGAGCTCTGCGAGGCCGGTCTCGTCACCGAAATGCAGCTCGAGCTTCCCGGCGTTGATTCGCGTCGGCAGGCCCGTTAATCTCTGGGCGGCACTCCGAGCGCGCTCCGCGAGCGCCGGGTCGACGGCGTGGCTCGTGCGACGGCGCCTCGCTCCGCCTTCCTGGGCGGCCTTCTCGGCCGCTCGAACCGTCAGGCCGTCCTCGCTGATCCGCTTCGCGAGGCGGCGGCGCGCGTCGTCGTCGGGAAGCGCGAGCACCGCGCGCGCGTGCCCCTCTGTCAGGTCTCCCCGGGCGAGCATCCACAGGACGTCCTCGGGAAGCTCCAGCAGTCGAACCCTGTTCGACACCGATGGTTTCGACCGCCCGACCCGTTCGGCAACCTCGCCGAGCGAAAGCTCGAACTCATCGATCAGCGACGCGTAGGCACGCGCTTCCTCGACGGCCGACAGATTCTCGCGGGCGACGTTCTCGACGAGACCGAGGAGCAGCGTCTCGCGATCATCGACGTCCCGAACGACCGCCGGGATCGTCGGCACGCCTGCCTCGCGCGCGGCGCGCCAGCGGCGCTCGCCAGCTACGAGCTCGTAGCCTCCCTCCGATCGGGGCCTCACGACAACGGGCTGGAGCACTCCCTGATGGCGGATCGAAGCCGCAAGGCCGCTCGTCGCTTCGGGCTCGAAGCGACGGCGAGGCTGGCGCGGGTTCGGATGAAGTGACTCGACCGGCAGGTGCAACAGCTCGGCTTCGCCGGCACCGCCGATGAGCACCTCGAGGCCTCGGCCGAGGCCGCGGCGGGGCGTGTCATTGACGCTCGACAAGTTCCATCGCCACCTTCCAGTAAGCCTCCGACCCCGACGAGCGGCGGTCATAGGCGATTGCAGGTAGCCCGTGGCTCGGCGCCTCGGCGAGACGAACCGAGCGGGGGACCGAGGTTGTGAAAACGAGATCGGCGAAGTGGCGGCGCAGCTCCTGCTCCACCTCCGCGGCGAGGCGCGTTCGGCCATCGACCATCGTGAGCAGGATTCCTGCCACAGCGAGGCGCGGGTTGAGCCGTGCCTTGACGAGGTTGATCGAACCGAGCAACTGCGACAGCCCCTCGAGCGCGTAGTACTCCGCCTGGACGGGAACGATCACGCGGTCTGCAGCGGCGAGCGCATTGACGGTGAGAGGCCCGAATGCCGGCGGGCAGTCGAGGAAGACGAACCGGTACGCATCGGTCGCCGTCACCGTGAGTGCGTCGGCGAGATACCGCTCGCCTCCCTCGAGTGCCGAGAGGTGGACAGCCGCGGCCGCGAGCTCCGGCTTTGCGGGGACGAGATCGAGGTTCGGGAACGACGTCGGTTTCGCAAGCTCCGCAAGGGGCACGCCGTCGAGGAGATCATGCGTCGAGACGCCGTTTGCACGACGCCCGAGACCCGACGTCGCGTTGGCCTGCGGATCGAGATCGATGAGGAGGCAGCGCTCGCCGGCCTCGGCAAGGCAGGCAGCGAGGTTGACCGCGGTCGTCGTCTTGCCGACGCCGCCCTTCTGATTCGCGATCGCGTAGATGCGGGCAGCCACCCATCCAGGCTAGCCAGGGCGGCGGCTGTCGCTTTCGGCTCACGCCAGCGGGCGTTTTCGTGCCACACCGGTTCGCCGTGGGAAGCGGGCGGGCGTTGGCGCGACCTTGCGGATCACGATCAGGCCCGGTGGAGACGCCTCGACCTCGCCGGCGATCTGCCCCGCAACGCGGGCGACGCGAGCCTCATCAGCGGTCTCCCCGACCCACAGGATCACGAGCCCTCCTTCGCGGACGAGTGGCAGACACCACTCCGCAGCAGTCGGCGGGTGGGCGAGGGCCTTCGCAACGGCGACACCGTACTGCTCGGTCTCCTGCTCCTCCGCGCGCCCCCAGACCACGGAGAGGTTCGGTAGATCCGGGACCCAGGTCTCGAGGAAGGCGCACTTGCGCCGCTCCGCCTCGAGCAGCGTCACAGGTCGGTCGGGATACGTCGCAGCGAGTGGAATTCCCGGCGTGCCGCCGCCCGAGCCGACATCGACGATCGCGCCCTCCGTGCACGCGACGACGCCGGTAGCCTTGAGCGCGTCGTCGAGCAGCGTTGCGCGAGCGACAGCCGCGTCGGTGACTGCAGTGAGGCCGGGAGTGGCAAGAACGGCAGCGAGCCACCGGTCGAGGACGGGCGGAGACACCCGGGCCGACTCAGTCCGCAGAGCGCCTCGGCAACACGACGACGAACCGGGTCGGCTCGGCGCCTTCGCTCGAGGTCTCGACTTCGGGGTCGTCCTTCAACAGTTCGTGAACGATGCGCCGCTCAACGGCGGTCATCGGCTCGAGCTCGACACGGTGACCCGTCGCCGTGGCCTGTTCGGCGGCGGCGCGAGCGGCAGCGTCGAGCGTTAAGGCCCGTCGAGCCCGGTAGCCCGCAGCGTCGACAACGACTCGTATGCGATCCTCGCCCTGCGTACGATGGCAGATCGCGTTTGCGAGGTACTGCAGCGCGTCGATCGTCTGGCCGTGGCGACCGATCAACACGCCGAGATCGTCGCCGACAAGTGTGGCGACGAGCTCCCCGTCGACCTCGGCGATCGTGACGGTCGCAGCGACGCCACTCGCCGAGACGGTGCGTTCGAGCAATCCGCGCACGATTCCGGCCTGGGTCGGATCGTCCGCCTGTGCGTCAGCCGAGGTTCCGACCGTCGAACCGGGTAAGGGAGCCTCAGCCGACGCAATAACCGACGCAGGCGTATAGCCGACGCCGAGGAGCCCCCGCTCGCCCTCGGTTACGACCTGGAACGAGATAGCCTCGCGATCGAGCCCCGGCACGCGGCGCTGGAGCTCACGCACGGCGCTCCACTTCGCCTCACCGACCGTCTCGCCGGTCGCCTCGACCGAGATCCGCTCGTCGCTCATTTCTTTGGCCCCCCGCCACTGGACCTGCGCTTGACGCGCCGTGGCGGGCCGGCGACCCGCGGCCGCGCCGGTGCCTGGGCAGGCTGCGAAGACTTCGTCGTCTCACCACCGGCCCCATTCGCAGGCGGGTCGTCCTTGGCAGGCGTCCTCGAGCTCCGCTTCTCCGGGGGAGCGGGCTTCGGCATCAGCTTGCGAGTCACGAGGCCCTGGCCGGTCGTCCACAGGTTCGTCGTCAGCCAGTACAGCATCAGCCCGGCGGGGAACGCCAGGATGAACGGCACGAAGACGACCGGTAGGACCATGAGCAGGATGCGCTGCGCACCTTGCATCGTCGAGGACATGAAGTACGACGACGACAGCTGGCTCGCCACGTAGATGACGAGGAGGAGCGGCCCCCAACTCGGCCAGGCACCGATGTTCTGGGTGATGTCCACGAGGCCGAGCCACTCGACGGATCCCGCATACTGCGGCAGCACGTCCCGTTCGAACTCGCGCAGAACGTAGAACAACGAGATGAAGATCGGGATCTGCAGCACGATCGGGAGGCACGACGCGGCGGGATTGATCTTGTTCTCCCGATAGAACTTCATCAGCTCCTCGTTCTGTCGCTGCTTGTCGTGCTTCCACTTCTGCTGCAGCGCCTTCATCTCCGGCGCGTGCGCCTGGAGCGATTGCATCGAGTGGATCTGCTTCACCGTCACGGGAACGAGCAGAACGCGCACGATCACCGTGAGGACGACGATCGACCAGGCCCAGGAGAACCCACCCGTATCGTGGAGCCAGATCAGCACGGACTGGAGGAAGTCCTCGAGCGGCCGGAGCGGGTTGCCGATACCGAAGACCCCAATCACGCCGGATACTCCGATTCCCGCCGACGGCGGCCGAAGTGGGCAGCCTCGGCCCTGTCGACGCCACCATGGCTCCAGGGGTTACAGCGCAGCAACCGCCAACACGCGAAGAGGCCGCCCTTGAGAAGTCCGTGCGTGCGAAAAGCGTCGATCGCGTACTGCGAGCAGCTCGGGTGGTACTTGCACGTGCCGACAGGTGTCAACCGACCGAACGTCTGCCGCCACACCTGGACGATCGCGATGCCAATGTGTCTCATGCGGCCGCCTTCCCGAGCACCTCGGTCACCTGCTCCACGAGCCAGGCGTGCCCGCGCGTGTCGGCCGGCTCGGCGACACCCGAGCGGGCGGCGAGTACATAGTCGCGACCGGACGGCACCTGCGAAGCAAGCTCCTGCCAGGTCTCGCGAAGCTGTCGCTTGAGTCGATTGCGGACAACCGCGTTGCCGACCGCCTTCGGGACTGCGAGGCCGAGTCGGGGTTCGCCAGAAGGATCGTCGTCACGGGGAAACCAGTGCAGGGTCAGATAGCGCGTCGAGACCGACCGGCCCTGCCGGTAGACGGCATCGAAGTCCTTCGACCGTGATAACCGGTACCGGCGCTCCACAGGCAGGGCGCGCGCTCAGGCTGAGAGGCGCTTGCGCCCCTTGGCGCGACGGCGCTTCAGGATCGTCTGTCCGGCGCGTGTCGACATGCGGGCACGAAACCCGTGCTTACGCTTACGGCGGCGGACGTTGGGCTGATACGTGCGTTTCACAGGAAGCTCTCTCGGTCGACGGTTCGGGGCCGCAACGTGCGGGCACGGGTGCG
>NZ_JBDSNT010000025.1:0-7766 GCF_039915195.1 Gaiella sp. | reverse complement strand
GGCGACGCAAGGCGGGCGACGCAAGGCGGGCGACGCATGGCGGGCGACGTGAGGAGGACGACGCATGGCGGGCGGCGTGAGGAGGGCGACGCTTACCCGCGCTACCGCGCGGGTGCGCATAGCCCCTACGCCGCGCGGGTGCGCATAGCCCCTACGCCGCGCGGAGTCCCTACGGCCGGGCTGTGAGCGCCGCGAGGAGCTCCTGATGGCGTCGCTCCTCGTCGGAGATCGGCTCGTCCTCGCTGCCCTTCGCGCGCCGGGCGGCCATCGCGTCCATCGGCTTGACGACGAACAGGAACACCGCCGCAGCGATCGCCACGAACGTGATCACCGAAGTGATGAAGGCGCCGTAGCGGAACACCGCATCGTTGATTCTGAACGTGAGATCGCTGAAGTCGGGCTTGCCGATGATCATCGCGATGATCGGCATGATCAGGTCGTTGACGAGCGAGTTCACGACGGCGGCGAAGGCGACGCCGATCACGAACGCAACAGCCAGGCTGACGATGTCGCCCTTCATCAGGAAGTCTTTGAATTCGCGTACCATGGCGCCCTCCTCGGATCGTGAGTTTGCCCTCAGTCTTAGCGCAGGGCGATCAGGGTTACAATCGACGGATGCTCGGAGAGCTCCTCACCGCCGTCGCAACGCCCTTCGCGGCAGATGGCTCGGCCGACCTCGACCGGTTCCGGTCCCTCTGTCGTCACCTCGTCGATAACGGCTCCGACGGGCTCGTCGTAACCGGAACGACCGGCGAGGCTCCAACGCTCTCGGACGACGAACGGTTCGCGCTCTACGAGGTCGCCGTTGACGAGATCGGCGCGACCCACACGGTCGTGGCGGGCACCGGCACCTACGCGACTGCGCATTCGGTGCACCTCACCGAGCGTGCGCACCACCTCGGAGTGGACGGTTTCCTCGTTGTTACGCCCTATTACAACAAGCCTCCACAGCGGGGGATCATCGCGCACGTGGAGGCCATCGCGGCGGCCACGGATCGGCCGGTGGTGTTCTACGACATCCCGAGCCGCGTCATCGTCGACGCCGAACCCGCGACGATCTCGGCGCTCGCCACGATCGAGAACGTCACAGCCGTGAAGCAGTCCAAGCCCTCGCTCGAGGCCGCCCGTCATGTGGTGTCGGAGGGTCTCGACCTCTACGCCGGTGACGATGACCTGATCCTGCCGTTCCTCGAGGTAGGCGGCGTCGGCGGGATCTCGGTGACCGCGCACGTCATCGGCGGTCAGCTGCACGAGATGATCGACCGGTTCCGCGCCGGCGACCTCTCGGCGGCGCGGGCACTCGACGAGGAGCTCCGCCCCTCGATCGATCTGCTCCGTGTCCAGACAAATCCGATTGCGATCAAGACGGCTATGAACCTCCTTGGCCACGAGCTCGGCGGCTTCCGACTGCCGCTCGTCAGCGCCACGCCCGACGAGGAGGCTGCCGTGCGCGACTGCCTCGAACGGCTCGGGTTGCTGCAGCCGATCGCGACCTGAGGAGGCGAAAGCTGGGGGTGAGGGTCGGGCGACGCTCTGCGTCGTACGGCGACGCTTCGCATAGCCCCTACAAGCCTGTCGCCTCCTACCCGTACACTGCGCCACGATGAGCGACACACTCCGGATCATTCCGCTCGGCGGGCTCGGCGAGGTCGGCAAGAATATGACCCTGTACGAGTTCGACGGACAGCGGATCCTGATCGACGCGGGGCTCGCCTTCCCGCGCGACGAGCACCTTGGCGTCGACCTCGTGCTCCCCGACTTCTCGTATCTCGAGGACAGGCCGCTGCTCGCGATCGTGCTCACCCACGGGCATGAGGATCACGTTGGCGCGCTCCCGTACGTGCTCCGTGAGGTCGAAGTCGGCGAGGTTCTCGCCACGAAGCTGACCCTGGCGATGGTCAAGTCGAAACTCGACGAGCACAAGCTGGGCGCGTCGACGAAGCTTCGTGAGGCCGACCCCGACGGCGAAGGTGTGCAGATCGGCCCCTTCAAGCTCGAGTTCATCCGCATGGCGCACTCGATCCCCGATTGCGTCGCCATCGTGATCGAGACCCCCGCAGGACGTGTGCTCCACACGGGCGACTGGAAGCTCGATCACACACCGGTCGACGGCCTCAAGACGGACGTGGGCAAGCTTGCCTCGATGGGAAACCGCGGCGTCGACCTGATGCTCGGCGATTCGACGAACGCCGAACGGCCCGGGATGACCGGATCCGAGCGCCTGGTCGGTGAGGCGTTCCGGCAGCTGATTCCGATGCGCACCGGCCGGATCCTCGTTGCAAGCTTCGCCTCGAACATTCACCGTATGCAGCAGGCCGCGGAGGTGGCGATTGCGAACAACCGCAAGATCGCCCTCGTTGGTCGGTCGATGCGCAAGAACATGGGCATTGCGCGGAACCTCGGATACGTCGACATCCCCGAGGGCTCGATCATCTCGCCCAAGGAGGCGATGGACCTGCCCCCGAGCGAGGTGATGATCCTCTGCACGGGGAGTCAGGGCGAACCGATGTCCGCGCTCACGCGGATCGCCTACGGCGACCACCAGAACGTCGATGTTCAGCGTGGCGACACCGTCATCATCTCTGCGAAGCCCGTTCCGGGGAACGAGCTCCGCGTCCACGACTCGATCAACCGGCTGTCCCGTCTTGGAGCGGAGGTGCTGCACGAAGAGATCGCCCGGGTGCACGTCTCCGGCCACGCGTGCTCCGAGGAGCTACGAACGCTGATCTCGCTCGTGCGCCCGAAGGCGCTGATGCCAATCCACGGCGAGTACCGCATGCTTGCCGCGCACGCCAAACTCGGCCGCGACGCAGGCATTCCTGCCTCGGGGATCGTCATCGCCGAGAACGGCTCGGTCGTCGAACTGACGCCGCGTGGGGTGAAGATCGTCGACAGGATCAACGCGGGCGTCACGTTCGTCGACGGTCTCGGTGTCGGGGACGTCCAGGACGTCGCACTTCGTGACCGGCGACGCCTTTCCGAGGACGGAGTCCTCATTGTCGTCACGACCGTCTCCATCTCGGATGGCGGCGAGATCGCGCCGCCGGAGCTCATCGCCCGCGGCTTTGGTGACAACGAGGAGCTGCTCGATGAGCTGCGCGACGAGGCCGATCGCGTCGCAGACGAGCTTGCCGAAGACGGCATCACGGAGATCAAGCTGCTCCAGGAGCACATGCACGATGCGATCGCGAAGCTGGTCTACGACCGCACGCGGCGCCGGCCGATGATTCTCCCTGTGGTGATCGAGGTCTAGAGCGTGTCGATGGCGCCACCGCAGCCGGGGTGGTGTGACGTGATCCGGGAGTACGCGGCGACGGAGCGCTCCTCGCGCCGTCTCGTCGAGCAGCTCCGGGCCTGCGAGGCAGCCGCGCTTGCGTTCTGCCGGCTTCTCGAGCGCTGGAATCGGGGGGAAGCGATTCCGGCTACGCCAGGTGCGCGGGAGGCCGCGCTCCGCCATGCCGCCGATCGGGTCGAGACCGCGCTCGCCGGACTCGAGGCCCCGCTCTCCCGCTACCTCCTCGAGCTCGAGCCCGAAAGGGCGGAAGGACGCTCGTGGTACGGCGGTCCCGGTGCGGGAGAGCTCGTCGAGTGGCGTCCGATCCTCGATCGAGCGGGTGTGCACGCTTGCCCGAACCGTGTCGCGGCGGCCTACCTGGAGCTCGCGGTGCTCGTCCGCGCCCTCGAAGGGCTCGCCGACGCAGCGCGCCTCGACAGCGCACCGGATCGCTCGTCCCTCTGGGCCGGCCTCTTCGATCTGCGCGACACGTTACTCGGGTCGACCGTCGACGATCTCCGCATACTCGCGACCTGATCCCTGACGACAGGCACGAGTCTGTTGGCGGGCTAGGCTGATCCGGTGCCCGCTCCCCGGATCACCGTTGTCGGCTCCATCAACCTCGATCTCGTCGTCCGCTGCGCGGTGTTGCCGCGAGCGGGTGAGACGGTCAGCGGCGCGACGCTCGAGCGGTTCCCGGGCGGCAAAGGCGCTAACCAGGCCGTCGCTTGCGCGCGTCTCGGCGCGAAGGTGCGGATGGTCGGAGCGGTCGGCCGCGACGCATTCGCGGACGAGGCGCTTGCGGGGCTCCGCGAGGCAGGTGTCGAGCTGGACGTGCAGACGGTCGACGCGCCGACCGGGATCGCACTGATCACGGTGGACGCCGAAGGGGAAACAACGATCGTCGTCTCCCCGGGTGCGAACGCTCGCCTAACGGAGTTCGAGCTGCCCTCTGCAGATGCTGTGCTCTGCCAGCAGGAGATCCCCGATGACGCAGTCGTCGCCGCCTGGGAGCAGGCATCCGGGCTGTTCTGCCTCAACGCAGCGCCCGCGCGGCGCGTCGCGGTCGATCCCGACCTCGCGATCGTCAATCGCTTCGAGCTCGACTCACTTGCGCACACCGACGGGATCGTCGCGCTCACACTCGGAGCGGAGGGAGCCGTCCTGCTCGAGGACGGGGCCGAGGTGGCTCGTGCAACTCCCCCGCGCGTCGAGGTCGTCGACGGGACGGCTGCGGGTGACGCGTTCGTGGCCTGTCTCGTGGTGTCGCTGCTCGAGGGGCGGGATCAGGAGGAAGCACTGACGCGTGCGTGCGCCGCAGGAGCGCTCGCTGCCTCCCGCCTCGGCGCCCAGCCGTCGCTTCCGACAGCCGCCGAGATCGACACGATCCTTGCGCGATAGGAGAAGGTTGCCGATCAACACACCGGACGAGCGCTCGTAGACGCGATACTCCAGGAATGAGCGTTACGCCGAAAGGCATCCCGATCATCCTCGACTTGGATCCCGGACACGACGACGCGATCGCGCTGCTGCTCGCGCTCGCGAGTCCCGAGGTCGAGCTGCTCGGCGTCACGACCGTGTACGGCAATCAGACGCTCGAGAAGACGACCGCGAACGCATTGCGTGTACTCGACCTGGTAGGGCGCGATGACATGCCGGTCGCTCCGGGGGCCGATCGACCGCTCGTCCGCGATCTCACCGTCGCCTCGCATGTCCACGGTGACAGCGGGCTGGACGGCCCGGTGCTCGCACCGCCAACGCGCGCCGCTCTCGATGAGCGCGCGGTCGACTTCATGGACCGCACGATCGCTGCAAGTGACGCGCCCGTCACGCTCGTTCCCACAGGCCCGCTGACCAATGTGGCGCTGCTCCTCGAGCGCACCGGCGGTGCCAACATCGACCGCATCGTCCTCATGGGGGGCGCCATCGCCGAAGGCAACATGACGCCGGCGGCCGAGTTCAACATCTGGGCAGACCCCGAGGCGGCGCAGGCCGTCTTCTCGTCCTCGATTCCGACGGCCATGATCGGGCTCGACGTCACGCACCAGGCCGTTACCACCCCGGCGGTTATCGAGCGCCTCGTCGCCACCGGACAGGTAGGGGCATTCGTGGCCGACCTGGTCGAGTTCTTCTCCGTCTACCACCGGGAGACGTACGGCTGGGACGGCGCGCCGATCCATGACGCCGTCGCGGTGGCGCATCTCATTCGACCTGGGCTCGTGACCACCGTCCACCGCAATGTCGAAGTCGAACTCGTGTCCGAGCTCTGTCGTGGTCGAACGGTCGTCGACCTGTGGCGCCGAACGGAGCGAGACGCGAATGCGGACGTGGGTGTGGCACTCGACACCGGCGGGTTCTTCGACCTGCTCGTCGAACGGATCGGGAGGCTTGCATGAGGGATGTCGTCGTCTTCGTCGAGGTGCCGTCTGGCTCGCGGAACAAGTATGAGCTGGACGAGGAGCTCGGGGGCATCGTCCTCGACCGCAGGCTGTTCACGTCGATGAGCTACCCGGCGGACTACGGCTTCATCGAGGGCACGATGGGGGAGGACGGCGATCCCCTCGACGCGCTCGTCCTCGTCGGGGAGCCGACGTTTCCCGGCTGCCGGATCCGCGTGCGCGTCGTCGGCGTCTTCCACATGACAGACGAGAAAGGGCCGGACGAGAAGGTGATCTGCGTCCCCCTCAAGGATCCGGCCTGGATGCGCGTGAGCGACATCCACGACATCCCGCCCGAGTTCCGCGACGAGATCGAGCACTTCTTCCAGGTCTACAAGGATCTCGAAGAAGGGAAGACGGAGACCCGCGGGTTCGGCAATCGGGCCGACGCGGAGCTGATCATCGAGCAGGCGCGCGCCCGAGCGCTCTAGACCGTCCGACCGATCTTCAGGCCGAACCAGACCGCAACGAGGCCCGCGGCCAGCGTTCCGAAGGCGTTCAGCCCTGCCTGGGCGGCGTGGCCCTCCTCGAGTAGGCGATACGTGTCGAGTGAGAACGTCGAGAAGGTCGTGTAGGCGCCGAGGAAGCCGGTAACGACCGCTGCGCGCACCCATGACTCCTCGAACCGAGGCTCGAGCGCCTCGACGGCGAAGCCGATCAGGAAGGCGCCCGAGACGTTGACCACGAAGATGCCCCACGGGAATGCTCCGGCCCGACGGCCGATGAGTTCGTCGAGCCCGTAGCGGGCCAAGGCCCCCAGGGCGCCCGCAACGGCGATCCCGATTACGAGAGGCATCCGCAGAGGATACGGGACGCCGCCGGAGAAGCTGCAACCCCAATGTCTCGTACACGCAAGAAGCCCGCGCGCCGCGCGACAGGCAAGCCGCGCGCGACGGGGCGACGTCGGTCCGCCGCCAAGCTCCGGGCTCCGGCCCGCACGACCACGCGGGCGACAAAGACCCGATCGCATCACCATCCCGAACTGTGGGGGCTCGGGATGGTCGCGGTCGGTGCCTTCCTCGCCACGCTGCTCTGGTTCGGCTGGGACGGTGGCCCGGTCGGAGAGGCGACCGCAGATGGTCTCCACAGCGCCTTCGGCAGCGCCTCGTATGTGATCCCGCTCGTGCTTCTCGGCCTCGGCGCGCTCATGCTCGTTCGCAGCAAGCTCGTCGACCTGAAGCCCTTCCGAACCGGCCTCGCGATCGGGGCCTTCGGCCTCATGCTCGCGCTCGGGCGCGACCAGGGCGGGATGATCGGGAGCGGCCTGGCGGGCGGTCTCGCCAACTTCGTGGGAGAAACAGGTGTCCTCATCGTCGGCGGCGCGCTCCTTCTCGCGGGAACGCTGCTCTTTACGGGCGGCTCGGCGGGCGCAGTCCTTCGTACCTCCGGCGGCGCCATGCGGCGCGCAGGTGGAGCGGCGCGACGGTCGTTCGACGGCTTCGAGATGCCCGACTTCGGTGGTGCCGACGAGCGCGATGACGACTACGAGGTCGAGGAGCGTCGGCCCGTCGTCGACGCTGCGACGGCCTACCCGGATGTGATCGAGCCCGTCGCCACCTCCGCCGAGTCCCCGCAGCTCGTGATGCACTCAGCCGACAACGCGCCGGACGCCCTTACCGCCGACGACGCCTACGAGGAGATCGAGTTCGACAGCGCAGCGGGCGTCGAGTACCGCTTGCCTGACCGCTCGCTCCTGAAGCCCTCACCAGCTGTGAAGGGGGACAACGGGGTCCAGAGCGCGAAGACCGCCGAGCAGCTCGTTCAGACGCTCTCGCACTTCGGCGTCGACGCCACGATCGTCGGTCAGATCGCGGGGCCGCGGGTCGTTCGGTACGAGCTCCAGCTCGCGCCCGGTACAAAGGTATCGAAGGTGGCAGGTCTGAAGGACGACCTCTCGTACGCCCTCGCGACGACCGAGATCCGCATCCTCGCACCGATTCCCGGAAAGCAGGCGGTGGGCGTGGAGGTTCCGAACCTCTCGCCGAAGCTCGTCACGCTCGGGGACATCTTCGGAGACATGCCCGGCCAGGCGAGCCCACTCTCGGTGTGGCTCG
>NZ_JBDSNT010000009.1:0-4494 GCF_039915195.1 Gaiella sp. | reverse complement strand
TCTGCCGCCTCGACGACCTCCCAGATGTCGATCCCCATGCGGTCGCACAGCTGGGCGAGCTCGTTGACGAGCGCGATGTTGACGGAGCGAAAGATGTTCTCGAGCAGCTTCGTCAGCTCGGCCGCCTCAGGCGTCGAGACGCGATGGATCGTGTCGATCGCGCTGGCGTAGAGCGCCGCGGCGGCCTCGGTCGAGGCTGCGTTGATACCGCCGACGACCTTCGGGACCGTCTTCGTCGTGTGGTCGGTGCGGCCGGGATCGATCCGTTCGGGGGAGAACGCGAGGTGGAAGTCGACGCCGGCCGTCAGGCCCGAACCTCGCTCGAGGATCGGCAGTAATTCGTCTCGTGTCGTGCCGGGGTACGTCGTCGACTCGAGGACGACGAGATGGCCCGCACGCAGGCGGGTCGCGATCTGCTCCGTCGCTGCGCGCACGATCGAGAGGTCGGGCTCCCTCTGCTTCGAGAGGGGGGTGGGGAGCGCGATCACGATCGCGTCGGCCTCTCGCAACTCGTCGTAGTCGGTCGTCGCGCGCAACCCGCGTTCGTCGACGAGCTGCTTCAACTTTGCGCTCGGAACATCCTCGATATAGCTCTCGCCGCGGTTGAGCTGAGCGACCCTGTCGGCGCTGACGTCGACGAGCAGCACCGAGCGGCCCGCATCGGCAAAGACCTGCGCGAGTGGAATGCCGACATAGCCGGCGCCGATGATTGCCACGTCACGATGCACAGCGCGCAATGGTACCCCCGAGGACGGTCGCGATCCGCTCAGAGGCGTGCCCGTCGCCGTAGAGCGTGGGCCTCACCGTGGGCATCCGGGCGGCGCCGATAGCCGCAGCGATCCGCGCGGGGTCGTCGTCGACGAGCACGTTTGCCCCGGCGTACACGGTGTCGATCCACTCGGTCGAAGGGCGCATCGTCACACAGGGAACCCCGTACCAGTAGGCCTCCTTCTGCAGGCCTCCCGAGTCGGTCGCGATCACGGCCGCCTGCGAGGCAAGCGCAGCGAAGTCGAGATACCCGAGCGCGTCGGTGATGATGATCGGCGAAGGGATCTCGATCTCGTGCGCGGCGAGGACGGAGCGCGTCCGGGGATGGGCCGCGAATACGACCGGGCGCGAGGAGCCGCCGAGGCCGGCGACGATCCTCGCCAACCGCTCGGGCTGCACGTTCGCCTCGCGATGAACGGTCGCGAGCACGTAAGCACCCGGCTCGAGATCGAGGGCGTCGAGGATCCCGGAGCGCTCGCGGGCAAGCGGCGCGAACTGGACGACCGCGTCCGCCATCACATCGCCCACGACGTGGATCTCGCCCGCAACGTTCTCCTCGCGGAGTGTCGCTGCCGACCGTTCGTCGGGCGCGAAGAGAACTGCCGAAACACTGTCGACCTCGATGCGGTTTCGCTCCTCCGGCATCGTCAGATCGCCGCTCCGGAGCCCCGCCTCGATATGGGCGACCGGGGCGGTGACGGACGCTCGCGCGCCTGCGAGCGTCGAGTTCGTGTCCCCGTAGACGAGCACCATATCCGGTCGCAGCCCGGAGATCGTCGCGCGCAGCGCCTCCTCCAGGCGCCCGATCTCCGACGTCCGGAGATCGAGCGTGATCTTGGGCTCGTTCAGCTCCAGCTCCTCGAAGAAGATCTGAGACATGGTGGCATCCCAGTGCTGGCCCGTGTGGACGACGATCTCTTCGATCCCGCCTTTGCGGAGCGCTGCCGAGAGCGGCGCGGACTTGATGAACTGGGGTCGGTTGCCGACGACGGTGACGATCTTCACGTCTGCCGCCTGCGACGGGAGGAGTCGACGCTCACACCGTGAGCGTAGCCCGACTCGATCTCTGCACCGAGTTCGGTCACGATCTGGACGAACGCCCGAGCAGCTGAGGTCGGCGGACGATCCACATGCCAGGCGATCGCGATTCTGCGCGGAGGCATGTCCGCGACGGTCAGGATCACGACCTCCGAGCTCGTCTCGACCGCGAGGAGGGGCACGACGGCGTACCCGATGCCTGCTCCGACGAGACCCTGCACCGTCCCACCTTCGTCCGAACGGAAGACCACCTCGGGATCGAGACCCTGCGAACGCAGAATCGCCTCCGCCCCCTCTGTCGAGCGGCGGTACCCGATCAGAGGCAATCTGGCTATCTCGCGCGGACGAACTGCTCCGCCGTCTCGGGCGAGCTCGGAGTCGGCTGGCGCGAGCAGGACGTACGGATCCGACAGCACGGCAACCTGTTCGAACGTCGGGTCTCGATTCTCGCGGACGAAGGCAATGTCGATGTCGCCGCGCTCGAGGAGGGTCAGAAGTTCCTCGTCGTAGCCCGCCTCGAGGAGCCGAACTTCGACATCGGGCCAGCGCTCGACGTACCGCCGCATGGCGCCAGGGAGAAGGCGTACTCCGACGCTCTGGAAGGTGCCCACGCGTACCGTGCCGGCGTCGCCCGCGGCAAGGGCGTGGAGATCTGCCTCGGCGGCCCGCATCGCCGCCGATGCTCTCCTCGCATGGCGAAGGAGGCGCTCCCCCGCGTCCGTTGCGGTTACGGGCTTTCTCCCGCCCGGGCGCACGAGCAGCCGAAGACCGGCGGCGTGCTCGAGTGCCGCTATCTGCTGGCTGATCGCGGACTGCGAGTACCCGAGCGCGACTCCTGCCTGGACGAACGACCCGGTCTCGACGACGGTCTCGAGTGCGACCAGATGGCGGATCTCGACGTTCGCCAAGAGATCACGTTTCTTGATCGATCCGTCCACGGATTCGCATTTTACTTATTGATTGCGGATGACGATCGTAGACAGTGTGAAGCGATTCGACCTCGAGCTCCGCGTTCTCCTCGCACTGACCGTCGTCAACGGTGTCGCCGAGTCCTCCCTGATTACGCTCCTGCCCGAGATCCGCTCCGACCTCGGTCTCAGCTCCCTCGAGGCGGGGCTCGCGCTCGCGGCCTCGACGCTAGCCATGATCGTCGTCGCGATGCCTGTCGGCAACGTCGCGAATCGCTTCGGCACACGGGCGCTGCTCGTGACCGCGTCGATCCTGATCCCCGTCGCTCTGATCGGGCAGGCGCTCGCGTCCTCGCTCCCACTCCTTATCTCAGCACGGTTTGTGTTCGGGATCAGCTTCGGGATCATCTGGGTGATCGCCCCGGCCAGGGCGGCGGCCGGCGGGCGCGGGGCGAGCGGCACGGGCCCGCTGATCGCGGCCTCGGGTCTCGGGTGGCTCCTCGGGCCGGTCGTTGCCGGGGTCGTCACGGACGCGGTGAACTGGCGTGTCGCGCTCGTCGTGCTCGCGGCTCTGGCAGTGCCTCTGATCCCGCTCCTCCTTCGCTACGCCGAGCCCCGCCTCGACGGGCGCCGGCTCGAGAGCCTGCGCTTGCGGCAGGCGTTCGGGGTCGTGCGAGGGAATCGCATCATTGCCGGTGCCGTGCTCGTGGCCGCCCTTCTCGGCATTGTCAGCGGCGCATCCGGCCTGTTGATCCCAGCGGCGTTCGCCGACAACGGGCTCTCGTCCGGGCGGATCGGCCTCGCCTTCGGCCTCGCAGCGGGAGTGTGGATCGCAACGGCGGCGCTCGTTGGCCGGCTGCGTGCATCGGCGGTCGGTCGGCGCGGCGTCGGCATCGCCGTCGCCGTGATGGCTGGTGCCTGGCTCCTGCCCGCATTCGGTCTCTCGACTCTTTCGCTGCTCGCGTTCCTCCTCATCTCGACCGCGTGCCGTTCGTCGATCAACGCTCTCAACTACGCCGTCGGAGTCCGTGCGAGCGCGGGGGACACCGCTCCCGCCGTGGTGGGGATGCTGAACCTCGCCTGGGCCGTGATGGCACTGACGACTCCGCTCCTCGTCGGCCTCGCGGACGGCAGCGCCGGGATCCGGGCAGCCTTCGCACTCACGGGAGTCGCAGCTGCGAGCGTTGCCGTGATTCTTCTCGCGCCGTCTGTCTCCCGCTCGGCGCGCGCGGCCACCTGACCGACCCGGGTCGATGCCCCATGTGGCCTCCCGTCGGCCCGAGTCGTGGCTACACTTCCGATCCGCTCGGGCCGTTAGCTCAGTTGGTAGAGCAGGGGACTCTTAATCCCAAGGTCGAAGGTTCGAATCCTTCACGGCCCATAAGCCCGAAGCAACGAGATCGACAGCCCGCAGATGCTGGGCGCTCAATCGTTGCGAGCCGTTGCCCGGCGTTGCGGTCGAGAGGCTGACGGTCGCTGCCGCCGATCCGACCTACCCCCTCAGGGGTAGAAGGAGGACGAGCTACTACCTGTCTCGGACGCGCGCGGCGCGCCCCTGAACTGCCAGCCGCTGCTCCGAGCTTCGCCTGCGTGACGAATCGACAGAGCCCTACCGGCATCGGCAACGAACTGCCCGTACCTCGAACGGTTGCCTGCGGACCGAACCGGTTCGCTCGCCGCAGCGAACCAGAGCAACAAAGGGTTCGAACCGAACGAGTCCAGATCGTCCGGTACACAATCGAAACAGAAAAGGGGTCAGCGCATGACAAGCTTGCTCGAA
>NZ_JBDSNT010000138.1:0-8486 GCF_039915195.1 Gaiella sp. | reverse complement strand
CTTGAGGATCCGGTCCGTCTTGTTGCCACCGGGTCGTGACTCGAACATATCTCGGTTGACGAAGAGGTCGATGTCTTCCGAGAAGCGGTTGATGAGACCCCATCCCTTCGAGAGGCTTGTGCCACCTTTGAACACGGCCTTGTCGTCGAGTTGCTCGACAACGATCCGCAGGATCTCGGTGACGTAGTAGTCCTTCTCGACGAACTGCTCGCTGACTCCGAGACGTCTCGCTGCTTGCAGGATCGCCTGTTCGAATTCTTCGCGTTCGAAAAGCCTCACTTGGCCTGCCACTCTCGGGCGTAGCGCAGCGACTCGAGCCGGCCGAAGTCGAAGCGGCTCAGCGGATTAAGGCCATGTCTCAACTGACCGAGTAGTTTCGGCGACTTGTGAAGTTCCTCACCGAGCGCGCCAAGCATGGCTCGCACGCGAGGGGGCTCCGACTGAGCCGCACGGACAAGACGTCGAAAGCGTTCATCGTCAGCGAGGAGTCGGCGGAGACGCTCCGCGGTGGCATCTGGCGGAAGATCGCTGTAGACACCGCGCTGACGAAGGAACTCGAGGATCGCACCCTCCTCAGTCGTGAGCTCAGTGCGCGTCAGCGGACGCCCGGTGTGAACAAGCGCGTTTCTGAGCGCGCGGGGCGCCGCGGCGGCGTGCGTCGCGAACTCGCCGCGACGCGGGTTCTGTGTGCTCAGTCCAAGAACGTTCGCCGCCGAGAGTCCCGATGGGTGAACAGGAGCATTGAACGTCTCTGCGGCAACAGCATCCGAGCTAGGGATGCTAGGCCCGAACGATGTGGGTTCCGAGTGGTAGTAGACGCCCTTGGCAACCCGCTGAAGGATCCCTTCCTTGGCAAATCGCGAGAGAGCCTGTGCAACCGCTCCGGACGGAAGGTCAGCAAAGTCCGAGTGCTTCCAAAGCCGCTGGCCTCCCCGAGCGATGCGCTCGCGGACGGTCGCAGAAGCACTCCGACGCGACTTCTGTATCTTGGCGGCATTCACAACAAGAACGTAGCCAGCGATACCTATTTGTGTCAAGTTTTTTGCTAATAAAACTTGCCACTTCTGCCCGCATGGACGCTCCGTTTCAACCTTCCGCGACCTGTCACGCGGGAGGTCGAGGCCGCTCAGTGTTGAATAAAGCGCGGTCATGTCCGCGGCGGCCAGTTCGGCGACGAGGACAATGAATCCTCTTGAACATGCTGCAACGAACTGCAACCAGCTGCAACAAGCTGAGTGAGCGTACGCGCATACGTACGTCGTTCAATACAACAAGGACAACAGAAAACCGCGTAGTTACAGGGTTGTCGTAGTGGGCCGTGCTGGGATCGAACCAGCGACCTTGGGATTAAAAGTCCCCTGCTCTACCAACTGAGCTAACGGCCCCGGGAGGAGTGTAGGCAACGGTCGCCGGATCTCGGTGCGAGTGGGGCCACGTGCTGCGAACGATTGCGGCGACGGCGAGCGAACGCCCCCCGGCGACCAGGCACAATGCAGATGTGACGATTCTGGAGAAGCCTCGTTTCCGGGGGGTGTCGCATCTCTGGGCGTTCTTCGTTGCGATCGTCGCCGGCTTCGTTCTGGTCGTTCTCGCGGACGGTGCGCTGCCACGGTTCGCGGCCTGGGTCTACGGCATGGCCCTCGTCGCGATGTTCGGCGCGAGCGCGCTCTACCATCGCTATCCGTTCAAGACGGCGGCGCGGCGCGTCTGGGCACGACGTCTCGACCACTCGACGATCTTTCTCTTCATCGCCGGGACCTACACCCCCTTCGCACTGCTCGCCTTCAAGGGAGCGATCAGCTGGATCGTGCTCGCGACCGTCTGGTTCGGCGCCGCACTCGGCGTCGTTCTCAACTTCTTCTGGCTCGACGCTCCGAAGTGGGTGTCGGTGCTCGCGTACATCGCCGTCGGCTGGGTCGGCGTGATCACGATCCCCCAGATGCTCTCGGGCGTCGGCCTGCCGGGTTCGGTCCTCGTGATGATCGGCGGCGTTCTCTACACCGTCGGCGCGATCGTGTACGCGACGCACCGGCCGAATCCGTTTCCCGCCACCTTCGGGTACCACGAGATCTTCCACGCGCTCGTCGTCGCCGCGGCGTCCGTGCAGTTCGTCGCCGTCGCGCTCGTCGTCCTGTAACGCCACGAGCCCAACTTTGACGGTACGGTCATGAGCATGGATGAGAACACACAGCTGACCGATGCCGAGTGGCGTGCCCGCCTCACTCCCGAGCAGTACGCCGTGCTGCGCCAGAAGGGAACCGAGCGAGCGTTCACGGGGGCGTACACGGACGAAAAGACCCCCGGCACCTACCGCTGCGCCGGGTGTGGGACAGAGGTCTTCCGCTCCGACGCGAAGTTCGACTCGGGCTCCGGCTGGCCGAGCTTCGTCGAGCCTGCGTCGCTCGAGAGCGTCGAGACCCACGACGACACGAGCTACGGGATGATCAGGACAGAGGTCACCTGTGCAGCCTGTGGCGGCCACCTCGGCCACGTCTTCCCGGACGGGCCGGGACCGACGGGGCAGCGCTACTGCATCAACTCCTGCGCGCTCGAGCTCGAACCCCGAACGTAAACTTCTCTCGAAGCGCACCTCACGGAACCACAGGGAGGTGCTCCGATGGCAGTGGCGAGAAGCGCTCCGAATCGAGTGCTCTCTCGATCTGATCGTGGTCGCGCCAGGGCGAGGTCGTCGTCGCCCAACCTTCGACCGCGAACCTCTCGGCGATAACGCCGCGTCCGGACCGGCCCGGCTTCTACCGTTGCGACTCGCGCAGGTCGGGATCCTCTGGCTCATCGTTTGTGGAATCGGCGGGCGCGCTCTCTTCATGCCCTCTGTCGTCGAGGGGCGCCTGATAGTCGTTGGCGCTCTCGAGTTGCTCCTCGATCTCACGTGAACCGGAACGCTCCGGTGCGTGCAACGGTTCGTTGCCCAGACGGTCGCGCTCCTCTTGCCTATCCTCTTCTGTAGCCATTGCTGCGGCTCCTTCACATCGATTGTCGGTGCACGACAAGACGGCGTCCTGGATCGGAGCGTCCCCCGAGTCTCCCCCGCGGAAGAGCCAGGCAAACCTGCGCCCGCGAGTGAGCAGTCCGCCTCGACCCGGAACGACTCCTGGGAGGACGGCTAGCCCGGCTCCGTCGAGGGAGTCGTCGACGCCAAGACCGACGTGGGGAGACGACGGCCGGCCGTCCCCCCGAGCTGCGTGATGAACTCCTCGCCAAGAAAGCATCTGCTTGCAATGTCGATCAAGGCGGGCTCGTGCTCGAGGTGAGGGCCGGTGCTCGCTGGCCTGAGCGTCGGCGTCACCCGGCAGAGGCTTACGCCGCACGCCAATGGGCGGTGACGGGCTCGAACCGCCGACCCCCTCGGTGTAAACGAGGTGCTCTACCAACTGAGCTAACCGCCCTGGGCCCGTAAGGATAGGCGCTATCCGCCAAACGGTGACCGGTCTTGCTGCGTAGAAACCCTCGGACGAGGGAGTTCCAAGGCGATCCGAATGTGCGATAAACGTCGTGGTGTCGGCGATCAATTCTCATCCTGGGCAGAATCGTTCCCGGAATGACCGGCGGTTGATCTGCTGCGTGGTGCGGCCTGCGGCGTCTTTCGTGCTCGGTGTCGGGAGACGCCGGCTTCGACTAGGACCCGACGGTGCCGCGTATGAGCGCTGACAAGCGAACCGAGTCCGACGGCCTGCGAGAGTCGCTCGATGTACTCACCGAGCGGGTCGACACGCTTGCGGCGATGGTGCGCGAAGCGACCGGTGGAATTGCTGCGAACCGCGGCCAGGTTTCGGCGCTCGACCGTCGGCTGCAGGAGCTGACGGGGCAGGCGTGCGATCAGACGTCGGCCGATCTCGCTGCCCTGCGCGGCGAGATCGACGCCTTGCGCGGGTTCCTTGCCGACCAGCCGAACCGGTCCGATTCGATCGCGGCGGCGGCATCCGATCCGCTTCGTGAGACGATCACAGAGCTAGCAGGACGAATAGACACGCTCGGCGAGGTCGTACGATCGACCTCCGGACGCATGGTTGGGGAGCAGAACAGGACGTCGGAGCTCGCCGACGCGTTGGCGGAGCAGGACAGCCGGGCGGAGGCGCGGTTCGCCGAGATCCAGAGACGGCTCGAAACCGTCTCGCAGCAGGCGGAGCAGGCGCTCAAGGCGCCGCCGGCCCAACCCCCGGATGCGGCCCTCGAGGCCCGGGTCGCGAACAAGGTTGGCGTGCTCGTCGACCGCGTCGACTTCCTCGCGGAGACAGCAACCGCGACGGCGGGCCGGCTGGCCGCGACGGACGGCGAACTCTCGACCTTCCAGCAGCGTAGCTCTGAGGCCCTGTCGAAGCTCGAGCGGCGTAGCGAAGAGGCACTTGCGAGAACCGAGGGCGCCTTGCAGGCCATGCGCGGCGATCTGGAGACGGTCAAGTCGAAACACGATGTCGACCCGATGCTCTCCGACCGGATGAGCAGTCTGCTCAACTCTGTCGAGGCCCTCGGATCACGTGTTGGCACCCTGTCCGGGATCGTCAGCGAGACAGCGGGGCGTGTTGCGGGTCGTGAGAGGGAGATCGCGGGTCTCGACAGCAGAATCGACGAGGTCAGCCTGCGGATCGAGAGCGTCGCGACGCAGCTGCGCTCCGAGATCGATGCCATCGCCGCAGCTCCGGCGGGAGCCACGTCTACGGGGGCCGAGACGGATGCCCGTACGGAGGCGCTGGGCTCGCACCTCGCGTTACTCGAGTCGGCGCTTGCCGAAACGGCCGGTGCGACCGAGCAGCTCGGGCTCGACCTGCGTAACGAGGTCACTTCGCTCGCGGCAGCCGTTGCGCAGGAGCATCACGAGGTCGTCGAGGCGACGAGAGCGCTCGAGGCGCGCGGAGTCGCGCTCGAGGCCCGGATGGACTCGCTCTCGGCGTTCGCGTCGTCGTCGGCAGCGCGGGGCTCGGAGGAAGTGGAGGCGCTTGCGGCGGCGGTCGTGCGGCGACACGCCGAAGTGCTCGAGGTAACCGCAGAGTGGGAAGCACGTCGCGCGGATCTGGAGCGGCGGATGGACGATCTGACGACGTTCGCCGCCTCGACTGCCGAGCGTGGCGCCGATGAGATGAGTCGCGCTCTGACGACACTCGCAGTCCGCCTCGAGCGGCTCGAGCACGACCGGCAGGCCGTCGCGACCGACGCCACCTACGTCGAGTCGTCGTGGGCGGAGGAACGCGCCGCGCTCGAGATCAGACTCGACGAGATCGCAGCCTCGATCACGGCAGAGGTTTCACCCACCGCGGATGTCGGCAGGCTCGTGGACGAGCTGGCAGATCGCCTGGCGCGGATGGAGGACGAGCGTGGCGCGGTAGCTGACCTCGCTGCCCTAGCCGAGACGTGGACGTCCGAGCTCGCGTCTCTCGAGGCGCGCGTCGATCAGGGCCTCGCGACATTGGGCGATCAGGATCTACCAGCACTCGGGGACGAGGCCGAAACCAAGGTGGCTGTCGAACTCGTCGAGAACGTCGACGACCTCGCTCACCGAATCGAGCAGATCGAGACGGATCGCGACGTAGTGCGTGCCGAGCTTGCGAAGACTGCAACGTCCTGGGCGACCGAACGGGCGGCTCTCCAGGAGCGTGTTTCCGAGCTCGCAGCGCTCATCGTCACGGGCCCGATGCACGCCTCCGCACCCGGTGCGCCGGACGCTGAGACCGAGCACACTCCGGTGGAGCTCGATCGGCTGAGGATCGGTGTCGAGGGCCTGCGCATGCGCCTCGCCTACCACGAAAAGACCGTCTCGGACCTCGCGGGCTCGAAGGGCGTCATGCAGCGGCTCGACGAACTAGGCACTCGTCTCGATCAGCTGTCGGCGATCGTCATGGCCCAGCAAACTGGCCATCTGCCGGTTCCAGGCCCGGCGCAGACGCTACCCGCAGCGCCGGTCGTCGAGACTTCAGGGATTCTCACCCGACTCGACAAGGCGGATCAACTGCGCGCGCAGAGCCGCGAGAAGATGCTCGAGCAAATGGAGAAGATCGCCACTCGCTTGGACTGGCGCTTGCAGCGCCTCGAAGCCGCGGGCGTGCCCGTCGCCGCCGGCGTCGACGAGAACTGAACGACCCCGTTCGAACCGAGAGCCTCTCGCCGCGCGTGCGCTCGGGACGACTATCGGCCTTTCAACCGCGCGCCGCGGGCCTCCAGGCTGGCATCAGCACACCGGCGGCACGGAGGCCAAGGGCCTCCTCGACGGCATGGCCGATCGCGAGCAGCTTCTCCTCGGCATAGGCCTGCCCGATCAGGACGAGGCCGACGGGGAGACCGTCAGCGAGGCCCATCGGGATACAGAGCACCGGCCAACCAGCGATCGACGGCGCGGCGCTCGCGAGTCCTCCGCCGATCGATGCGTCGCCGTTGACGAGGTCGCTCTTCCAGGCGGGCGCGTACGCAGGTGCGATAAGGAGATCCGGCGCGTCGGCCCCCGAGAAGGCGGGCTCGAGGCAACGGCCGAGTACCTGTTCGAGGTTGCGGGCACGCGCCTCCGCGTACTCCGGTGCGCCGCGTCCCCCGGTCGTCAGCGCCTGCTCGAAGAGCTCCTGCCCGTAGTGCGCGAGCTCGGCGTCCGCGTGCTCGCGGTTGAAGGCGACGACGTCGGCCAGCGACGCAGGGCCGTCGCCCGGCCGTGCCGCGAGATACGCGTCGAGATCGGTCTGGAGCTCGGCGAGGAGGACGACGAGCTCATCGGTACCGAATGCGCCTGGAGGCGTGACGTCCACGTTTGTCACCGTCGTCCCGCGGCCGCGGAGCGTCGCGAGCGTCTCCGTGAAGAGCGCGTCTGTCGCAGGGTGGCCACTGAGCCAGGCGTCTGCGGCACCGAGCGTCGTCTCGTGGAGCGACACGGTGCCGCAGACCCCGCCGTAACGGGTAGTGCCTGCGAGAGCATCGAGCAGGAGGGCGGCATCGTGCACCGTGCGGCTCATAGGCCCCGGCGCGTCCTGGCTGCCGCTGATCGGCACGATCCCCTCGGTAGGGAGAAGTCCTACGGTTGGCTTGAGACCAACGCAGCCGTTGAGCGAGCTCGGGCACGTGATCGACCCGTCGGTTTCGGTGCCCACCGCGAGCGGCGAGAGCCCGCCCGCCACGGCCGCCCCCGACCCCGAGGATGACCCACCCGCGCTGCGATCGAGCGCCCACGGGTTGCCGGTCAGACCTCCCACCGCAGACCAGCCACTCGTCGAGCGCGAAGAGCGGATGTTCGCCCACTCGGACAGGTTCGTCGCGCCGAGCACGACGAGCCCGGCCTCGCGCAGGCGCGCAACGAGCGGCGCGTCGCGGCCAACGGTGCGATCGGCGAGCGCCAGGGACCCTGCTGAGCCCGGGAGTCCGACGGCCTCGATGTTGTCTTTGACCAGCACTGGCACTCCGTGCAACGGACCGCGGACGCGGCCGGTCGCGCGCTCTGCATCGAGCTGTTCGGCGACGGCGAGCGCATCAGGGGCAAGCGCGAGGACGGCCCGGAGGTTGATCTCGCCGGGGCCGTCGACTGCAGCGATCCGATCGAGAAGTGCATGCGTGACGGCGACCGAGGTGGTGCGGCCCAAAACGAGATCGGCGGCGATCTCCGCCGCGGTCGCCTGTCCCAGGTAAGCCGAGGCGGGGTGAGGGTCAGCGGGGTTCATGCTCGAACTCTCGCAAATCAGCGGATTCCGCGCCGGCGCGAGACGTCAACCGCTGCCGTCAACCCCGTCCGAGGGACGAGTCAACTCCCAAGGGGTGAGTGCGCTCTCTCGGGCGACGATGCACGATGCGGCTACCTCGACGGAACGCGACGGTGCGGCGGACGCGGAGGTCGGGAGATACCGGTTCATCTCTGATGGGCCATCGAAGAGGGGGCCTCGGCGGTGGCCCCCTTTTCGTTGCCCGTAGGGCGGCGCCGAGAGAGGTCGGCACCGCCCCGCGTTCTCCCGAAGGTCTACGGTCGCGTCGTCACGTAGTGCGTCCGGCGACTGGATCGTGCAGCCGTCCTGCACCGGCGGGTTCAGCTCGGGGTCGGCTTGCACCGCCGCGACAGGGCTCGAATCCGCAGCTCGCCGGTCCGACAACCCGGTCTGCGACGAGATTGGAGCCATCGGTCGGCATGGGACCCGAAATCCTGGCTCACGCGCTGCTTGATTGGGTCGGCTCGAGGCGGAGGGCTGTCGCCTCCTCCGCGAGGCCGGCGCGAAGGATTGCGATGGCCGCCCAACGGAGAACGGCCAGCGCCTCGTCGTCCTCGAGGCGGCAGACGTCCTTCATGATCACGAGCGAATCGCTGCCGATCGTGAGGGCGAGGGCGGCTTGTAGGCGTCGCTTGCTCTCATCGGGCAGATCGGCGAGCGGTTCGAGCACTTGAGCACGTTGCTGGACGGCGCGGTGCACGAGGTGATCCCGTCTCCGGTCGGAGCGCTCGACGACGCGGCGTCCCAGCGCGCCTACTACGAGCTGCTCTTCGGCTCGATCGAGGGTGAGCGTGTTGA
>NZ_JBDSNT010000129.1:0-7365 GCF_039915195.1 Gaiella sp. | reverse complement strand
CACGTTGCAACTCCTTCGTCGATGAGGCCGATCAGCGCCGTCGCGATCTCATCCGGCGTCGGTGGGCAGCCGGGGATGCGCAGGTCGACCGGAAGCACGTCCTCCACGGGGCCGACGATCTCGGACGGATCACCAAGGATGCCGTTGCCAACCGCGCAGTCTCCGAGCGCGACAATCCGGCGCGGTTCCGGCATCGCCGCATACGCCGTGAGGAGAGCCGCGTGCATGCGCGTCGTCACGGGGCCAGTGACAAGCAGGACATCAGCGTGGCGGGGTGAGGCGACGATTCCGAGACCGTACCGGGCCAGGTCGACGACGGGGCTCGAAACCAGCGTCAGCTCGTGCTCGCAACCGTTGCACGAGCCGCAGTCGACGTGGCGGATCGCGAGGGAACCGGTGCTTGCGGCGGCAGGGAGGCCGATCGAGCGCCGGAGGTTCCTGAGATCACGGAGGAGCGTCAGCATCTACCGATCCACGCAGGCGTAGCAGAGCTCGAAGCTCTTGTTGATGAGGGGGAAATCGGGAAGCAGGTTGCCCGCGGCGGCATGTGCGACTGCGGGCCAGTTCGCGTACGAGCCGGTGCGCAGACGTACGCGACTGACCCGATCACCGTCACGCTCGACGACGCACGTCGTGGCGCCGCGCGGACTCTCGACGCGTCCGACGCCGATCGAGGCGCCCTGCCCCGCGCGTACCGACGTCACCGGGCGTATGGATCCGTCGAGCAAGCGGTCGAGGATGTCGAGGCAGGGAAGTAGCTCGAGCGCTCGCTGCTCGAGTCGAGCCTGGACGTCCCCGGTCTGACGCCGCAGCACCGCGACCGCGAAGCCGTCGTAAGCCAGGCGAGGGCTCGTCGTTCGCAGGTCCTCGGCGAGACCGGCGGCTCGAGCGGCGGTTCCGACCGCTCCGAGCGTGCTGGCCGTAGCAGCATCGACGATCCCGATGTCGGGCATGCGGTCCATGAACGAGCCGTTGAAGAGGAGTGCCTTCCAGGCCCTCGAGGATTCCGAGCGGATTCGGGCGAGAGTCTTCCGCGCATCGCGGATGGCCGAACCGTCCAGATCGAGGGCGTTGCCGCCGACCGCGACAGAGCCAGCAAGGAACCGATGACCGGTCAGCCGCTGATTCAAGCGCCGGGCGTCGTCGACCAGTGCTGCGAAGCGACTCGTGCCGGCCGCTAGCCCGACGCCCGCGCAGATCGCGCTGATGTCGTTGAGCGTGTTCCAGACTCGCTCGAGCTCGAGCAGGATGGTCCTGGCGCGGGCAAGCTCGGGCGGCGCGGGCAGGCCGAGCGCCTCCTCGCACGCGTGCGCGTATGCAACGGCGTTGCTTGCCCAGCACCCCGAGCAGGAGCGGGCGACAACGCCGAGCGCGTCTTCTAGTGCCAGCCCCTCGGCCGCTCGCTCGAGGCCACGATGCTTGTAGAAGAGGCGTGTGTCGACGTGGAGGATCAGCTCGCCGACGACGTGGAAGCGAAAGTGGCCGGACTCGATCACGCCTGCGTGGATCGGCCCGACCGCGACCTGGTAGGCATCGTGCCCGCGCACCGGGGTCGCGAACTGCTCCAGCGTGACGTCGTGGTCGACGAGTGGTCGCAGAGGCTCGTGCCCGTCGAAGTCCACCCCGTAGAGGTCGTGCGCCTCGCGCTCGTCCCAGCCGGCTGCTGGACAGAGATCGACGATCGTCGGTACCGAGTCGGGCGCGGCGTTCGCGCTCTCGATCCGGAGATCCCCACCCGTCGACGACAGAAGCGTCCGCACCACCCGGCCTCCGTCCTCCGTCGTCGCGTGGAGGCTCGCGAAGCGCCACCCGTCGGCGAGTGCGTCTGCGATTCCTTGACGGTAGGTGCTGCCGGAATCATGGTGGGTGTTCATCCGAGTCCCCGGATCAGCCCTTGCACGATGGCCGAGTCGGGAAGCCATAGAGCCGCGACGGTGAGGGCAAGAAGGAGTGGTACGGCGACGATCGTCATCGTTGTGACCGCGCGGAGGCCGAGAGCGGGATGACGATCCCGTCCGCGTGGCTTCCCGATCAAGGTGTCGATGAGCGCGTGAGTCAGACCGAGGAAGCCCAGCGCGAGCAAGATCGCGGCAGCGCCTGCTGCCCAGGGTCGACCCACCTGGAAGCCGCCTGCGACGATCAACACCTCGCTGACGAAGAGCGGTGAAGGAGGGAGACCCGCGAGCGCCCCGAGTGACACTCCGAGCGATACGCCGAGCGCCGGCTCCGTCGTGCCGATTCCACCCACACCGTGACCCGAGGCGCGCGGTTCGTGTGCGAGCAGCGGAATCGCCGCGTAGAACCCGAGCGCCTTGGCGAGTGCGTGGCCGACGACGTGGATCGCGACGCCGGCGAGCGCGAGCGTGCCCCCGAAGCCGACACCGAGAGCGATCACACCCATATGCTCGAGGCTCGAGTACGCGAGCAGCCGCTTCCATGCCTGCGACTGCCAGAGAAACGGGACCGCCACCGCGAGTGAGGCGAGACCGAAGCCGACGAGCACGCTGCCGGCGGTGCGGACGCCGATCGTCGGAGCGAGCGCCTGCTGTGAACGCCAGGCGACGAGGAGCACCGCAGGGAGGAGCGCCGCCGAGAGGAGTGCGGAGACGGGCGCCGGCGCTTCGGAGTGAGCGTCGGGGAGCCAGTTGTGGACGGGGGCCCAGCCGATCTTGGCGGCGAGGCCTGCGAGGAGCAGCACGTACGCAACGACCGCGACGTCGGAGTCGAGGGAGAGGTGCGGAAGGGTACGCCACGTCAGCATCTCGATGCCTCCGCCCCCGGCGGCCGATTCGAGCATCAGGATCCCGAGCAACGCGACGCCGAGCCCGAGGGACGTGAGGATGAGGTACTTCCAGCCCGCCTCGAGAGCGCGAGCCCGTCCGCTGAAGCCGACGAGGAGGGCCGAGGCGGCGGTGGTCGCCTCGATCGCGAGCCAGGCCGCCCCGAGATTCCCTGCGAGAGGTACCGCGAGGAGCACCGCCCAGAACGCGAAGAACGTTGCCCAGTAGATGCGATCGGCGCGGCCCGCCTGGAAGAGCGAACCTCGACGCATCGAAAGGAATTGCGGTGAGACGAGAGCGCTTGCCACGCCGACGCACGCGATCACGCCGACGATGATCCCCCCGGCAGGATCGACAACGATCCAGCGACCGAGCTCGCGATGCGTCGGCTCGAGGAGGGCGACGGCTGCGAGCGTGAGCGCGGCGAGCGCAGTGAGCACAGCAATCCCTGTCATGACCCGGCAAAGCCAACCGCGCGACACCACCCCTGCAGCCCCGGCGCCGACGAGCGGGAGAACGAGCACAACTGTGACGAGCCATTCCCTAGGAGTCACGGAGGCTCCTCAACGCGGCGGTGTCCCCGGCTCCGAACTCCGCGAAGATCCGCTGGTGGAAGACGCCGGCCACGAGTGCGACGAGCAGCAGGTCGACGGCGACGCCGATCTCGATTGCGAGCGATGGCTCGCCCGGTAGCGAGAGGGCTGCGAGCGCGAGGCCGTTCTCGACGAGCACGATCCCGAGCACCTGGAACAGCGTCGCCCGTCGCATTGCAGCGGTGACGAGCCCGAGCGCGACGAGCGACAGCGTCGCCTGCTCGGCCTCGTGCGTTTCGAGCCCGAACGGGGGCACGAGCCAGATCAACGCCAACGCGAGCGTCACCGCTGCAGCCGCGCGCGCGAGGGGAGCGACGCCGACGGGCACGGGCCTCGTTTCCCGGGTGCGCCGGACGAGGAAGAGGAACAGCGCGGCAAGGACGACACCGCGCACGCCAAGAGCCGTGGCCGCCACGACGTCATCAGCTGACGCGCCCTCGGCGAGGGCGGCTACAGCGAGCACGAACGCCTGAGCGGTCACGAGTGCCACGGCGATCGAGCGCCGTCGGATCACGATCACGCCGATCCCGAGCGCCACGAGTGCCCAGGCGATGCCGCTCATGTGGTCTCCACGAGCCAGGTGACGATGCCGAGGAGCGCGACGGCCGCACCGACGCCAATCAGACGCGGAACGAGGAGAATGCGCATCTTTGCGATCAGCGTCTCGGTGACGGCGAGTGCGACGCAGAGGAGGCCGAGCGATACGGGCAGCATGGCGAGCTGCCACCATGTGCCGACGGGGTGGGGGAGGAACACCTGTGCCGCGAGCACGAGCACGAGCCAGTGTCGCGCGGCGAGCGCCCACTGGAGATAGGCCTGGTCGCGTCCGGCGTACTCGAGCACCGGCCCCTCGTGGATCATCGTCAACTCGAGGTGCGTATCCGGATTGTCCACGGGTTGACGGCCGGTCTCGGCGACGACGACGAGCGCGAACGCGACGCCACCAAGTGCCAGCGCCGGCGTCGTCCACGGGTGCCCGCCGGCCGTTCCGGCTATCACGCCGCTGAGGTCGGTCGTCCCGGCGACGAGTGCTGCGACGGCCAGAGAGAGGACGAGAGCCGCCTCGACAAAGACCGACAACGTGAGGTCGCGACTCGCTCCCTGCAAAGCGAATCCGTTGGAGGTGTCCCAGGCGGCAATGCAGACCGCAAGGCGCGAGAGCGCGAGCAAACCGGCGAGCACGAGGGCGTCCTGGCCGACCCCGAGTCGGGGCGCGTGGGCCGCGATCGGGACGAGCAGGATCGCGGCTCCCATCGCTGCCGCCACGATCACGGGAGCGAGGCGATACACGAACGTCGTGCCCTCGACGTCGACGGCGCTCTTCCCCCAGAGTCGGCGCAGCTCGCGGTAGGGCTGGAGCGGACCCGAACCACGACGCCCCTGGAGTCGGGCCTTCGCCTGCTGGGTGACGCCGATCAGGAGTGGCGAGAGCGCGAGGCCGCCCGCGATCTGCATGACGGCTACGGAGGCGGACTGCGGGGTCATCCGATCGCCCCGACTCGCACGGCGACGAGGAGCAGGACGACGAGCGCAATCAGGTAACCGACGTAGGTGCCGAGCCGACCGCTCTGCAGGCGGCGTGCCCAGGAAGCTGCCACGAGCGCACCTGCCGTGACCGGGCGATAGAGGTGCACGTCGATCAGGTGCGGGACACGGCCCTCGTACGAGACCTCCTGCACCACGCCACCGACCGTTGTCGTCTCGATCTCCCGCTGAGGCCGGAGCACTGCCTCGAGCACGAGCCGCAGCGGCTTGCTGAACCCGGCACTGCTCCAGAGGAGTGGTGACTCGACGCGTTGCCCGCCGGCCCAGCTCGGGCTCGGCGCCGCGCGACGGTCTCCGCGGGCAATCCAGAGCAGCGCTCCGAGACCGCCGACGACGGCGAGCAGGCCGACCGTCGGCAGAGAGCCGGTGCCGGGAAGGTCGAGCCCAGGACGGGACGGCTCGTCACCGGTCACGGGCCAGGGCGCGAGACCGACGAGCAGAGGGAACAGCAGCCCCGGGGTGGTTCCGAGCACGAAGCATGCTCCGGCGAGCGCGACGAGCGCGCCGCGCATCGCGGGCGGCGATTCGACCGCATCCGCGACGCCGCTCCGGCGGGTCGGCCCGAGCAACACGAGACCGATCACCTTCACGAAGCAGAGCACGGCGACCGTCATCGTGCCGGCGAGCGCGGCGAGTGCAACGGCGCCGAGGGTGCCATCCCACACCCCCGCGTACGCAGGTACTTGGAGGAGCGCCCGAAGGGTCAACCACTCCGAGGCGAATCCGTTCAGGAGCGGCATCCCGGCGATCGCAAGACAGCCGACGAGAAACGCGCCGCCACTCCAGGGCATCCGACGAAGCAACCCGCCGAGGCGATCCAGTTCGAGGCCACCCGTCGCGCGCTCGAACGTCCCCGCGCCGAGAAACAGAAGCGCCTTGAACACAGCATGGTTGACCGTGTGCAGCAGGGCCGCGCCGAGCGCGAAGGCGGCCCAGGCGTCGGCTCCGTGCTGCCGAAAGAGAAGGCAGGCGCCGAGCCCCAGCGCGACGATGCCCAGGTGCTCGACCGTCGAGTATGCGAGGAGCCGCTTGAGGTCGTTCTGGAACAGCGCGTATGTGATGCCACCGAGCGCAGAGAGGACACCGAGGACCAGCACCGTCGCGCCGATCCAGGAAGGTGGGGTGCCAATCCAGTCGACGAGAACACGAACCAGGCCATAGACGGCGACGGCGACCATCACTCCGCTCATCAGTGCCGAGATCGGGGCAGGGGCGATGGGGTGAGCGCGGGGGAGCCAGGCGTGCATCGGCATCAGTCCAGCCTTCGTCCCGAAGCCGATGATCGCCGCGACGGCGACCACAGCCTGCACCGTCGATCCCTCGGAGAGCGCGGTCGAGTTACCGATCGCTCCTTCGTGCGCGAGGAGCAGGAGGGCGATCCAGGTCCCCGCTCCACCCAGGTGGGTGATCGCGACGTACGTGAACACGGTTCGGCGAGCCGATTCGGTTGCTGTACCCACGAGGATGATCGCCGCAGGGACGAGCGTCATCAGCTCCCACAAGAACAGGAACGAGAGCGGGTCGCGGGCGCAGAGAACTCCAATCAGGGAGAGCAGAAACGTAGCGGTGAGCACGCCGGTGAGCCTGCCGCGGGCCGTCTTCGCAACGTACGACGAAGCGAAGACGAGGGACGGGCACGCGGCAAGCGCGAACGTCAAGAGGAAAACCCCGGTGAGGCCGTCGATCCCTGCACGAGGCGTCAGCTCGTTCGTGAACAAGGCGCCCCATGCTTCACCCGAGACGAGCGCCCAGAGCCCGGCTACTCCCAGCGCGAGTGCGCCGACGGACTGGGTGATGAACCCCGCTGCGAGGCTCTCGGCTCGCAAGCACAGAAGACCCCCGATTGCGATCCCGAGCAACCCGCCGATCACGAGACCGGTCACTCTGCGGCGAGTTCCTCGAGCAACTCCTGCTGTCCGGCGAGCGATCGCGCGATCAGCTCGCGGCCGATATCGAGCAACCCGAAGACACGGGGGTCGGCTGCCCGGTAGAAGACGCTCGTTCCCTCGCGACGCGATTCGACGAGACCGATCCTTCGCAGGGCCGCGAGGTGCTGGGATGTTCCCCCCGAGTCGAGGTCGAGGGCCTCCTGAAGTGCTCCAACTGCGTGCTCTCCGTCACGGAGGAGCTCGAGGATTCGCACGCGGGCAGGGTGTCCGAGAGTGCGAAACATACTGGCCTTGGTGACGTACAGGGGGGTCGCCTCGAACGGCATGCTCTCAATATTAGAAGATTTGAAGATACTGTGCTCGACCGTGCGCGTTGACGTCTGTGGCCATCCGCTAGGCTCGCCGCCATGAGTCTCTCATCGCTCGTTCTCGCATTCAGTGCGGCCCAGTGGCTCCTCTTGCTCGTGTTCATCATCCCCGTGCTCCTGCTCTCGGGGTACGCCGTCGTCAGCCTGATCGGGCGTCCCGATCTCGGCGTGGGCGGGAAGCTCCTGTGGC
>NZ_JBDSNT010000126.1:0-8145 GCF_039915195.1 Gaiella sp. | reverse complement strand
CGAACGAAAGCGGTGAAATCGGCCGATTCCTGCGGGTTCATCCCGGCCGTCGGCTCGTCGAGGAGAAGCAGCTTGGGATCGGTCGCAAGCGCTCGGGCGACCTCGAGTCGCCGTTGATCGCCGTACGGCAGCGAGCCGGACTGCTCCTCGTGGCGCTTCGGGAGCCCGCTGTAGACGAGGAGCTCTCGGGCCTTCTCTCGCGCCGCAGCCTCTTCGCGTCGCACTCCGGGAGTACGGAAGATCGATCCGAGGATCCCACTGCCGAGCCGGCAATGCATGCCGACCATCACGTTCTCGATCGCCGTCATCTGGGCGAAGAGGCGGATGTTCTGAAACGTGCGGCCGATCCCGAGCGCCGTGATCGCGTGCGGCGGCTTGCCGACCACCTCGACCCCGTCGAAGATCACGGATCCCGACGTCGGCACGTACACGCCCGTGATCTGGTTGAAGAAGGTCGTCTTGCCCGCGCCGTTCGGTCCGATCAGGGAGACGATCGAGCCGCGAGGGATGGTGAAATCGACGTCGTTCGTGGCGACGAGCCCGCCGAACTCCTTGCGCAGCTTCACGACCTCGATGAGGTTGTCAGTCATCGGACGAATCTCGGTCGGTGAGGGTTCCTTCGTGCTGCGCGTCGTAGAACGGCGTGTCATGGACTCCCTCGGCCATCTCTATCTTGTGTCGGCGTTCCGGGATCAGCCCGGTGGGACGGAACAGCATCATCAGGACAATGATGATCCCGTAGATCCCGAACTGATACTTCGTCGGATCGAAGCCGTCGAGCTTGGGGATGCCTGACTGCTGGATCTTGGAACCGATAGTGGCAAGACCTTCGACGTTGAGGTAGCCGAGGATCATGCCGCCGAGGAGCACGCCCCAGACGCTGCCGATGCCCCCGAGGATGACCATGCAGAGCAGGAACACCGAGATGTTGAAATAGAAGTCGGCCGGGAAGGCGCCGCCCTTGAAACTGGCGTAGAACGCTCCCGCAACACCGCCGAAGAACGCACCGATTGCGTACGCCCACGTCTTTGTGCGCATCAGCGGGATACCCATGGCAGCGGCTGCCGTCTCGTCCTCGCGGATCGCGATCCAGGCGCGACCGAGGCGAGAGTCACGCAGCCGGACGCTGCAGAAGACCGTGATCAGAAGGATCAGAACGGCGATCCAGAAGTACCACTCCGCTCGCTGGGACGACTGACGGAAGCTCTCGGGCAACCCGATTGCTGCCCCGATTGCACCGAAGCCAAGCGAGTCGATCGGAGAGATCCCGAACGTCCCGTGCGTGAGGTCGAAGCCACCGACGTTGTCGGCGTTGCGGACGAACTGTGGCACGATCTCCCCGAAACCGAGCGTGACGATGGCGAGATAGTCGCCGCGAAGTCGCAGGGTCGGCAGACCGATCAGGATGCCGGCAACCATCGTCAGCAACCCGGCGACCAGAAGCACGACCCACATCGAGATGTGAATCCCGGGAACGCTGGCCCCAACGCCAACCGACCCGAACTGGAACGACCACTGGTCGAACTGCTGCGACGCGAACCATCCGGCGGTGTACGCCCCGACCGCATAGAAGGCGACGTAGCCGAGGTCGAGGAGGCCGGCGTAGCCGACGACCATGTTGAGCCCGATCGCCATGGTCGAGAAAACGACCATCACGACCATCGAATCCGTGCTCGGCACGAAGTCGCCGATCAGTGGCAGCGACGAAAGCGACTCGACGATCGTCGGGTAGATCAGGGCGAGAACCACCAGCACCACGACCGCGACGGCGTTGCGGTTCCCCACGGCCGAACGCGCACGTGTGCCGAGGTTGGTCATGCCCCCTCTGGCGTCTGTTCGCCGAGGATGCCTTCTGGGCGGAAGACGAGGATCAGGATCAGGATCCCGAAGACCATCGTGCGCGTCCAGTCGCTGCCAGGGGCAAGCCAACCGAGGCCCTCATTGAACGCCTGGACAAATCCGATGATGAGTGCTCCGAGCACGGCTCCGGTGAGATTCCCGATTCCCCCGAGGACGGCGGCAGTGAAGGCGATCAGGCCGAGCTCGAACCCGGTGTCGTACCGCATGTTGAACTGCAGCAGGTAGATCACTCCCGCAGCGCCTGCAAGCGCACCCGCGAGGAGGAACGTGACCGAGATCGTCCGGTTCACGTCGATCCCCATCATCGCCGACGCCTCGGTGTCCTGGGCGACCGCCCGCATGGCCTTCCCCTGCTTTGTCGAGCGAACGAACCAAGAGAGCACGACGAGCAGCGGGATCACGATGATCAGCACCGACGCCTTGCTCCACGAGTAGCTGATGTCGCCGATCGAAATCACATCCGTACGTGGGATGAAGTTCGGCACCGTTCGGTAGTTGACGCCGTAGACGGCGAGACCGATGTTCTGGACGATGAACGAAACGCCGATCGCGGTGATCAACGGCGCAAGTCGCGGCGCTTTCCGTAGCGGCTTGTAGGCCACGCGCTCGATCGACGCGTTGAAGAGCGCGAACCCGACCATGATCACAAGGAGCGTGACGACGAGGCCGCCGATGATGAACATCACGCTCGCCCCCTCGTCGAGGCCGAGAATGCTCACGATCACCGTACTGGCGACGAGACCGGAGAGCGCGAACACGTCGCCGTGGGCGAAGTTGATCAGCTGCAAGATGCCGTACACGAGCGTGTAGCCAAGAGCCACGATGCCGAAGATCGTCCCGTTCGTGAGGCCGATCAGCCCGGTGTTGACGAATGCGGTCGGATCCTTGACGAAGTTGACGACGAGCCAGACAACGACGAGCCCGACAAGAGCCAGGCCAATCAGATCGGAGACGCTCGCCTCACGGAGCTTCGTGAATATGCCATTCATCGTTGGATCCACCTAAGCAGAATGACGGCGGGAGGGCAATGCCCTCCCGCCGTCGCGTCTGTCGCACTCAGGTCGAGAGACCTACTTCCCGAGTGCTGCGTCCACCGTCGCCTGGTTCGGCGAGATGACCTTCACCGTCTCGAGCTTATCCGTGGCCTTGTAGATCACGATCGCCGTGACAGCCCCGCTCGCTTCCTGAGGATCGCCGTTCGCACTGAAGGCGAACGAGCCGAGCAAGCCCTCCTCGACCTTAGTCGCGAATACCTGCTTGATCACGTCGGCACGCGAACCGTCGGAGGCACCGATGGCCGTGAGCATGACCTGCGCCGCCTGCGCGCCGTAGATCGCGTACGGATCGATCTGCTTGCCGCCGTTGAAGTCCTTCGCAAAGTTCGTCGCGAAGTCCTTCGCCTCACCGGTGAACTGGTCGATCGGCTGGCCGGCTACCGACATGTACATGCCAGCGGACGCGGGGCCTGCGTCGTCGATCGTTCCCTGCAGGGCGAACCCGTCAGGTGTGAGCAGCTTCACCCCGGTGTTTGGACCGAGCACGGCCACCTTGTCCTTGATCACCTGGGCACCATTCTCGTCGATCAGGCCGCCGAGGAAGACGGCGTCCGCGCCAGATGCCTTGACCTTCCCGAACAGCGCCTCGTACGACGACGCCTTGGGATCCCACGCCTCGAATCCGGCGATCTTGATCCCGAGCGACTCGGCGGCGCCGCGGAAGTTCGTGGCGACACCGAGGCCGTACGCCTCCTTGTCGTTCAGGATGTAGACGTTCTTGACGCCGATCGACTTCGCGAACTCTGCATCCGCGCCACCCTGATACGCATCGTTGGCGACCACGCGTGCGTAGTTACGCGTGCCGGACGGGTAGTACTTGTCCGGTTCGGTCGTGTCACACCCAGGTCCGCCTTGCGTCAGGCAGACGTACGTGTTTGCAGGCGAAACCATTGCGATGCCGCCGTCCGGCGCCTGGTTGACGACCGGGATGATGATGCCGGCGCAACCAGAGTTGAACGTCCCGATAATGCCGATCACCTTGTCGTTCGCGGCATAGGCGTTCGCGTTCTGGCTGCATTTGCCGGAGTCCCATTTGCCGGCCTGAGCCGTCGCGTCGTCGCAAGACTGGTAACCGATGTTGTAGTCACCCGCCTTGAAGTTCGCCTTCTTCAACTCATAGCGAATGGCGTTCGCGATCTGGATCGTCTGCGTGCGAGAGGCTCCCTGGAGTGGCAAATCGGAGACCACCAGGTAGTCCGGGTCGCCATCGCCTTCGTACTCGATCGCGGTACAGGATGATGACGGCAGCGCCTCGGGCGCGCCGCCCCCGTCGCTGCCACCACAACCTGCCGCAACGAGTGCGAGCAGAGCGATGAGCAGACCGACGAGGAACATTCCTTTCGTCTTGAGCGCCAAGTCTTTCTCCTCCAGTCGTCGAACGAAATAAGCCGTGCCCGGGTGCGCGGGGCCGGCCCTACGATTAGGTGGCGCTAGTCTAGGGCATTCCGCGCCGACTACAAGCACGGATCGACGAAGTTGCCAGGAGGCAACGGCCTGGGGCCTGCAACAACTGGTGCGTTCCGGCCTCGAACTCGGCAAAACAGCGCTTCAGTGGGCGAACGCTGCGATCTCGTCGCCGCCGCGCTGCTTCGCGAGGTAGAGCGCCTCGTCGGCCCTTTTGATGACCTCGGTCGTCGAGCTTCCGTGGAGCGGGAACGACGCGACTCCGAACGAGGCACTGGGTCGGAAGCCCGCCAATGTCTCCGCGGCGATCGACCCGCGGATCCGCTCGGCGACCGCGAGCGCCGTCTCGATGTCGGCATCCGGCAGGAGAATCGCGAACTCGTCACCACCGATCCGAGCGGCGACGTCGCTCACGCGCTTGTGCGTCCTCAAGCAGCTCGCGATCAGCTCGATGAGCGCGTCGCCCGTCTCGTGTCCACGCAGGTCGTTCATCGTCTTCAAGCCGTCGCAGTCGCAGAGAACAACCGATACTGGATGATCGTCGTGGGTCCCACGCCTCAACTCCTCGTCGAAGCGCTCCTCGAACCCACGCCGGTTGAGCAGTCCCGTCAACTGATCGGTCACTGCGGCACGCTGCTCCCGACGGAGCGCGGTAGCCACGTCGATCAGGGCAGCCGTGTGCTGCGCAAACAGGGTCGCCGCCTCGAGCCGTTCCTTCGTAGGTGGGGAGCCCGTGAGTCGTCCTGTGAGGAGGCCAACGGGAGCACCGCCTGCCCGGAGCGGGATCACGACGAGAGAGCTGGTCGATCCGTCCCGGAGCCCTACCTGTTGAGCAGCGACGACACTCGAGGAGATGTGCTCACCCGCTCCCCGTTCGAGGCGCATGAGGAGCTCGCTGTCCAACGGCTCGAGGTGAACATCATGGCGCCGCCAGAAGCTTACGAGCCTCGGCTGAATGTCGTCCTCTCGCCAGAGGTCGAGCTGGGTGGAGGAAAGGCCGAGAATGCGCCCGGTCGTCCTCGTCGCAAGCTCCGCGATCGCGCCGATTCCTCGGAGCGAGCTCGCGTGAACGCAGAGACGTACGAGATCCTCGACGCCGGACTCGACGCCCTCCCGACTCTCGGAGAGACGCTCCCCGAGACGGGATGCGAGTGGGACGAGTACCGCTCCAGGGGAGCGAGGCAGCCGCAGTCCCACCGACTCGACGGTGAGGACGCCCACGATGTCACTTCCGGCCTGAAACGGAATCGCAACCTCGGACGTTGCGCTGCCGGGCGTCGCGCCCGCGGTTACCTCGGCGACAACCTGAATGGTTCGAGTCCGGATCGCTCGTCCCATCACGCCGTGGTCCAGATCAAATCCATCCCGAACCTCGGCATAGCCGTGCTGGGCTACGAGCCAGAGGCGATCGTGCTCGACGACGTAGAGGCTGGCGAGCAGCGAGCCCTGGAACGGCTCACAGAGGGTCGCCAAAGCCTCCTCGATCGCGCCGCGCCCCTGCAGGCCCTCGAACCGCCGCTCGGCGGTGCGGCACGCACGACGCAACTGGCGCTCGGACAGCCTGTCCGCGGCCGACGTTTCACGCGGAGTCGGCGATGCCTCGTCCCTTTCCACTTGCACGAGCGTCTCGTCGACCGAAAGGGCCGCGGCCACGTCGGCCCCGGTCTCGATGTCCGTGACCTCGTCCGCCTCGCGAGCGATGTCCTCCAGTACGTCAAAGACCAGCGGATCGAACTGAGCACCGCGCTGCTCCCTCATCATCTCGAGTGCCGTTTCCACCGGCAGTGCCGAACGGTAGACACGCTCGGTCGTCAGGGCATCGAAGACATCCGCCACGGCTGCGATCCGTCCCTCGAGCGGAATCGCTTCGCCCTCAAGACCATAGGGGTATCCGTGTCCGTCCCAGCGTTCGTGGTGGACGAGGGCGATCGTCGCCGCGAGGTCCAGCACCTCGGAGGCCGAACCCGTGAGAAGTCGATGGCCTATCTCGGCGTGGCGCTGCATCGTGCGCCGCTCCTGGTCGGTGAACTGACCCCGCTTGAGGAGAATCTCGTCCGGGATCGCGATCTTGCCGATATCGTGGAGCGGACTGGCTTCGCGAAGCAGCCGGCAGCGATCCTCGTCGAGACCTAGCCGGCGCGCGATCTTCTCGCACATGCGCGACATTCGCTCCGTGTGATGTCCAGTCTCCTCGTCGCGAAACTCGGCCGCGTCGGCGAGCCTTCGGATCGTCTCCGCCTGGGCTTGGCGCAGTTCGAGCTCCGATCTGCTCAGGCGGGAAACGGTGTCGAGAAGCTCTTCCTCTGTCCGGTGCCGCTCCGTGAGCTCGGCCTGCACGCTGTCGTGGAGGAGAACATTGTCGAGCGCGATCCCGGCGATCCTGCAGAACCTGTCGAGCAGCGCAACCTCATCCTCCGAGAAGCGCGACGAGCCGGCGCGGACCAGCCCGATCACGCCCAGCATTCCTTCTCTCCCGCGCAGTGGCGCGGCGACCGCCGCTGTGTCGTCGACCGCCGCGAGCGCCTCTCCACCCGAGGCCACGCGGCCGGCAAGCTGTTCCCCGAACCGAATCCGGTGACCGACTCGGTCGGAGAACGCCCCGGTGCCGGCCGCGAGCGAGAGGCCGTCGCGATCCGGCTCGACGAGGTAGAGATGGCCGTCGTCGACCCCAAAGAGGGCAGCCGCCTTCGAGAGAATCAGACGGAGGAGCACGGGAGTCTCGTGACGTTCAGCGACGAGAGCCGCGACGCCGTTCAGTGCCCCAAGCTCAGCAAGGTGGAGCGCGGCGTCCGAGGGGTCGCCTGTTGGCGACCATCGGCGATGGAGGGATGTCCGCACCCAGGTCGTATCGGCACCACGCCCCGATCCATTGAGCGCGCTTCCGGGTCTCTATCGAGGCGCCGCATGAAGCTATGCCGAAGGGGGAAGGAACCCCCACGCCCTTTCAGGCGCCGGATCTCGGTGGGTCTCGGCCGGTCCGGGATTCCGGCCCGGATACTGAGGATCGATCTCGGCTGGTCGCGGTGGTCTGGTTCCCCTTCGGTTGCCCTCGCCGTCCCGGTGCTGGAGCGAGGGCCTGCAAGGCCGTAGACTCGCGCAAATGCTGACCTGCCCCTCGTGTGGTAAGGAACTTCCGGGCGAGTTCCCGTTCTGCCCGTTCTGTGGCGTCCCGTTGATCGGCCCCTCTCCCGTCTCGCGGGAAAGGAAGGTGGTGAGCGTGTTGTTCTGCGACCTCGTCGGGTTCACGGCGGCGTCGGAGAGTGCGGATCCGGAGGAGGTTGCTGCTCGGATTGCGCCGTATCATTTGCGGGCGCGGGAGCGGATCGAGGCGTTCGGGGGAACGGTGGAGAAGTTCATCGGGGACGCGGTGATGGCGGTCTTCGGCGCACCCACCGCGCATGAGGATGATCCGGAGCGGGCAGTCAGGGCCGGTCTGGCTGTGTTGGAGGCGATCGAGGAGCTGAACGCCGCCGACGAGTCGCTCGCGCTCTCCGTCCGAATCGGGGTGAACACGGGTGAGGCGGTGGTGTCGCTGAGCGCTCGGCCGGAGTTGGGTGAGGGGATGGTGACGGGGGATGTCGTGAACACGGCCGCGCGGATTCAGGCGCAGGCACCGGTGGATGGGTTAGCGGTGGGTGAGGCGACGTTCCGGGCGACCGAGCGGGTGTTCGAGTACGAGTCGCTGGAGGCGATCTCCGCGAAGGGGAAGGCGGAGCCGGTGCCAGTCTGGCAGGCGCTTCGTTCGACCGCGCGCTTCGGCTCGGATGTGATCCGTTCGATGAGCACTCCTTTGGTGGGCCGGGAGCTTGATCTGACGTTGCTTCGG
>NZ_JBDSNT010000125.1:0-4141 GCF_039915195.1 Gaiella sp. | reverse complement strand
TCCTCTACACCCTCCGCGGCGCAGCGAGCCGAACCGCTCTCCTCGCGTTCAGCGTCGGGATGGAGATCACCCTCACCGCCGTCAACCTCATCGTCGGGTTCATCGCGATCCTCCTCACCTTCCGCACGATCCGATTTCGATCCCACATCCGACGTGAACCAGAAGACAACACGCACACCCGATCCCAATGACCAACGACCACGGGGGTCCCAGGCCGGTAGGGATGGGCTTCGTCGGCGCGTGGGATCGACCTTCAACAGAGATTGAGCGCTAACGAGAGTGGCGGCAATCGGAAAGCCAGGCCCACGCGCGAACATCGCCGTCGCCCACACACGATCCGCCAGAGAGAGGATAGGACGCTTGGGCGACGCCCGAATGTCCAATCCGCTTGCCGTCGCGGGCCTGACCGACGTTCCCACCGTGACGAGGAGGCTTGACGTCCCGCCGATCGCTGCAGCGAGGGGCCTCCCGCTTCCCCATACAGAACGTTTGCCCGCAGCCCATCGATGAGTGCGTAGCGTTGAAGAATGGTCCGAGTCTACGGCGTCCACGTGACGGACGAGGATGGCCGCCACCTGGTCGCGTTACTCCTCGCCGAAGGTAGCGCCGACGCTCTAGAGGCGACCGAGCGGATCGTGGATGGCATCAAGCGCGGCCGCTGCTTCACGGTCGCTCTGACCGTCTCTCAACGCGAGGCGGTACTCCGCGTGCTCGCCGAACCTCCAGCCGGACTCGACGAACTCCACCGAAAACTCAGGTGCGACCTCGTTAGCCGCGCCTCGAGCGACACACGTTGGTAACCCAACAGGACTGTCGGTTCCCGAGCGTTGCGTCGATGCCGTCTCGACCGATTCCTCCCGGAGGGTCACACGGCATGCACGATCATCTGCGGGTCGGATTGTTCGCGGCCGCCGACCACTGCCCCGTGCTGAGGTCGAGCGCTGCTCGGGCGTTGAAGTAGCCGTGGCCCAGACAGCGACTGCGCTAGCGAGATTGCGTCAGGTCGAGCACGTCAGCTGTGCGCGGCAGGACACGCTCGGAATCGAAATCGGCCCGGCTCAACGCTTGAAGCAGGAAGCCCCCGAACAGGACGGACGCGGAAGCTGTCACGCCTCCACCCACTCGCGCGGATCCGAGCAGGGCGACGAGCGGGAGCGAGTTCGTGAAACGGGCGGAGTCGCCTGACCGAGCCACACCGGGAGCCCTCGAAGGCTCGCCACCGTGCGGGCTCAAGTCCAAAGGGTTGCGCACCTCGGCCGGCCGCCGGATCCGGCGGCCGGCCGCGGTGTTCCGTCGGAGCTACCTCGCGAGCCCGAACTGAACGAGGCGGCGGGTCGACACACCGCCGAGCGGGTCCTCGCCCGCCTTGCGCGCCCGCACGTACACCTGCACGTTGTACGCAGGGTTCTTCGGGAAGTCGACCTGGGGCACCATCGTCAGCGTGACCCAACCGTCGCTCGCCGTGAGTTGCTCGGGGGGCGTGCTCGTAACCTCGGGCGTCGTCCGGACGAAGACCGTCGAGCCACGGACGACGTACCCGCGAGTGTCCTTCACCTTCACGCGGACGAGGATGGGGGCATTCGAGAACACCTTGGCGGGGTTGGGGGTGAAGGTCACGTCGGAGACGATCAACCGCTGGCCTGCCGCAATGCTGACGCTCGAGACCGGGATCGATGTCTCACCATTCGGCAGCTTGACCGCCCCGGCCGGCCCGGAGCCGATGATCACTGCCGACTGTCCCGAGGTGACCGTCGTCTTGCCGTCGTTGTTACTCGCCGTGATCCGCACGCGCAGCGTCTTGGCGATGTCGGCAGCCTGCAGCTTGTATGTCTTCGCCGTCGCTCCGGCAATGTCGGCGCAGGCATTCCCGGCCGCGTCACAGCGGAGCCACTGATAGGCGTACGCGTTTGGTTGGCCCGTCCAGACGCCTTCGTTGGCAGTCAGCGTCTGATTCTCGATCGTGCTCCCCGATATCGTCGGAGCGCCCGTGTTGACAGGAGCGTATTGCGCTGCTGCCGCGGTGACCGACGACGCGGAGCCGATGGTCGCGAATACGGCGACCGCGACGATCGTGACGGCCAGGAGTGCGACGATGCGAGCGGGCGTTGCGCCTGCGCTCGCCGACGAACGGTGGAACTCTCTCAGGGTTTTCATGTCCATGTGCTCCTTGTTTGTTGGTGTGTCGCCGCTCTTTTGACGGGACGTCAGCCCGTCTGAGCGACGAGTTCTGGTTCAGCGAAGCCCGCGCCCGAGCGACGACCTGTCGTCTGTTCGGCGAGCCAGCGCACGAGCTCATCGATTCCTCCTGACTCGGCGACGAGTCGCTGGCGGGTTGCGCCGCCACCTTCGCGGGCGAGACGCTCGATGCCGGACAGCTCGTCCAGGCAGCCGAGCGCCAACGCCGACGGCGTCAGTGCCTCGACGAGTGAGAGCACTGCGTCGGCCGTTGCGACCGAGGATCCGTCGTCGAGGTTCGCGAGCAGCCCACCGACGCCATCGCGTGCCGCCAGTCGGGCGTTCTCCTCGATCCGCTCGGTTGCGTGGCACTCGAGCATTTCGCCGCTGTCGTATCGCTCGGCGAGCCGAAATATGAGGGACTGTGTGAGCGCGACGATCGCCCCGGTGTCCTCGACGTGCGTTGGCACATCGGCGACGCGAACCTCGATCGTGCCGGTGGACGGGTGTATCCGGAGGTCCCACCAGTGGTGGGTGGCGTCCTGAGCGCCAACCCCGCGAGACCAGACGAGGAATTCCGCGTACTCGGAGAGGGATCGGAACGCGGGGGGCGTGCCGGTACGAGGGAGGTGCCGGAGTAATGTCGGGCGCACGCTCGCCATCCCTGAGTCTTCTCCTTCGTGGAACGGTGCATTGGCGGCGACGGCTGCGATGAATGGCAGATAGCTGCGAAGCGCGTTGAAGACGGCCAGAGCGCGGTCCGCACCGCCGACGGCAACGTGGACATGGAGTCCGCCGACGAGCATCCGGCGCGCTGCGAGCGGGTGCGACAACGCAATCTGCGCGTAGCGGGGCGCCTCGGTGATCGGCCCCGGGTCAGTCGCCGTTGGGTGCGCCCCGACGGCAACGAGTCGTGCGACTCCTGCGAGCCGTGAATCGAGCAGTCGGCGAACGCTGCGGAGTTCCCGCACCACGTCGGCGACCGCAACAGAGATCGGGGCGATCCCTTCGATCTGGCATTGCAGCAGCTCGGCGGCGACACGCCGGTCTCCGTGGCAGCTCCACAAGGCCTCGCCGGAGCGCGGAATCGGCAGCAGCGTTGTCGGGTCGACGAGGATGTACTCCTCCTCGGCCCCGATTGTGAAGGACGCGATCGAGTCGAGAGTCGAGCGCAGACGGGCTTCCACCGCGTCTGCAGTTGCCCCTTCGATCATGGCTGAATCAAGCATGTTCCTCATGACCTCTCCTCCCTTGTTGTCACCTGGAGCCGCGCCGCAACGGCCTCGACTCCCTCGTGGTCGACGGACAGCACGATCGGATCGCGGGAGCCATGCTCGCGGGACCAGATCACGAGCGAGCCCCCGCGAGCGCGTAGAACATCGCTCGCAGATGCGAGGACGTCCTTCAGTTCCGCCGACAGCGTTCTCGGGGCGGTCACATCGACAACCAGATGCTCGGCGCCTCGATCGAGCGCGTGCAGTCACGCTTCCCTGAGCTGCTCCGCGGCATCGACGTTGTGCGAATCGGTGCTGACCGCGACCCAGAAGCCTTCGTCGATTCCGGTCGGGCGATCGGTAGTCGTCGTGTGTGTGTCGCGCATGACTCAGCGTCCCTTCGTCGGCACGGGTGTATGACGACCAACGTACGAGTCCGAAGTGAGGGTGCCCACGGGTTCGGTGAGCACAGGATGTCGAGAACGTGAGGGTTTCCTCACATTCCCGAACGGCGAGCGGCGAGCGCTAACCGGCGAGCTTGTAGCCGACGCCGCGCACGGTGACGATCCGCCCCGGATGAGCCGGATCGCGTTCGATCTTGCGGCGCAGGCTCGAGATGTGCACATCACAGGCTCGGGCGTCGCCGACGAACGTGGCGTCCCAGAGATGCTCCATGATCTGCGACCTCGAGAACACGCGGCCCGGCTCCGACCCGAGGAACGCGAGCACCTTGAACTCGGAAGGGGTGACAC